>CAYUMN010000359.1:0-1539 GCA_964445835.1 uncultured Gemmatimonas sp. | reverse complement strand
CCCGCTCACGGGAGGGTCTGCCCACGCACGTCCGCGGCGCGGCTGGCGCGCCACGCGCGCAGTTTCTCGCGGACCTCGGGACGATGCGCGCCGATAATCTCCGCCGCCAGAATCGCCGCATTCGTCGCACCCGGCTTGCCAATCGCGAGTGTCCCCACGGGGACCCCGGCGGGCATCTGCACGATACTGAGCAGGGCGTCGAGTCCGTTCAGCGCCGTGACATTCACCGGCACGCCCAGCACCGGAACGAGCGTCTTGGCCGCGACCATGCCCGGCAGATGCGCGGCACCCCCCGCCCCCGCGATGATCACGAGCAGTCCGCGCGACTCCGCCTGCTCGGCGTACGCGAACATCTCGTCCGGTGTCCGATGTGCCGAGACGACCTTCGCCTCGAACGGAATGCCGAAGTGCGTGAGCAGTTCGCATGCGGGGGCGAGGGTCTCGTAATCCGTCTTTGAGCCCATGATGACGCCGACGATCGGTGAGGTCATACCGAAATATGCTCGTGGCTCGTGGGGCGCGCACCTGGTGAGCGCTGCTTGGATGCCCCGATGCCCTGGCTTACCGACCGCCGCGCAACTTGGACATCCCGCCGTCAATCGCGATGACCTGTCCCGTGACCCAATCGCTCGCGGGGTCGAGGAGCCAGCGCGCCGCCGGCACGATATCGGCTGGGGTGCCGACGCGTCCCGCGGGGTGCATCGCAATGGAGACCTCCAGCGACTTGGGATTGCCCGTGATGCGCGCGGCCATGGGCGTGTCGACGAGTCCGGGGGCAATCGCGTTGACGCGCAGATGCCGAGCGGCGTAGGTAGCGGCGGCGCTCCGCACGAGCCCGCCCACGGCGCCCTTCGCCGCGGCGATCGCCTCGTGATTGGGGAGCCCGACCTCTGAGGCCGAGCTCGCGAAGAGCAGCACGCTCCCGCCCGACGTCATGACGCGACCGGCGGCCCGCACGGCGGCGAAGGCGGTCTGCACATTCAGTCGCAGCGTTTCGGCGAGCTCCTGCTCACTCGTGAGGTGCGCGGGCTTGAGGAGAATCGAGCCGACGGCGTTCACGACGCCGGCCACGCGCCCGTGATCGGCCGCGGCCTGCTGCACGAGGGCTTCGACGGCAGCGAAGTCGGAGGCTTCGACGGCGTGCGCGGAGGCGCCGAGTTCGGTTTCGAGGGGGGCCAGGCGATCGAGCGTGCGCCCGGCGAGGATGAGCTTGGCGCCGTCGGCGGCGAGTGAGCGGGCGATAGCGCTGCCGATGCCGCCGGCCGCGCCGAGGATCACGAAGGCGCCGGCGTCGGAGAGGGTGTGAGTGGTCATGCGGGGCGAACGTGCGGACGCGGGGCGGCGTTCCGCGGCCGGAACCGAGGCGGGGGATTTCCACGGGTCAGGCTCCGAGACGACACCACGCCCGCAATGCCAAAGGCACTGCGGGCGTGGTGAGTCGGGCAGCGCTTCTACAGCGCTTGAACAGCGGTTGTGCAGCTCCGGCGACAGGACTCGAACCTGTGACCCGGTGATTAACAGTCACCTGCTCTACCAACT
>CAYUMN010000358.1:0-1541 GCA_964445835.1 uncultured Gemmatimonas sp. | reverse complement strand
TCGTTCCACATGGCCGACCAGGGCACCGACGCCATGGAGCGCGAAAAGGCGTTCCTCTTCGCGTCCAAGGAAGGGCGCTTCCTGTGGCATGTCGATCAGGCGCTGCGTCGGCTGTATCGCACCCCCGACGAGTTCGGGAAGTGCCATCAGTGCGGCACTGAGGTCGGCTTCGATCGCCTCGATGCGCTTCCGCACGCGCGCTACTGCATCGGATGCAAGACCCGTGAGGAAGATGGGAAGAAGTGATCCGGGCGGATTCGCAACGGCGCCCGTGCTCGGGATGGTCGGTGCGATCGTCCTCGTGGACGCCTTCACGAAGCTGTTGGCAGTGGATCGGCTCGTGCCGGTCCACCTGCCGCATCCCGTGTTCGGCGAGTGGGTCCGGCTGACGCTCGTGTACAATCGCGGCGCCGCCTTCGGGCTGCACCTCGGACCGTACTCGCGCTGGCTCTTTGTGGTGCTGACGGTGGTGGCACTCGCGGTGCTCTGGTCGCTGTATCGGACGAGTGCGCCGGACGCGCGGGTGAAGGTGCTGGCGCTCGCGAGTGTGGCCGGTGGTGCGATCGGCAATGTGGTGGACCGCCTGCGCTGGTCGCGCGGCGTGGTCGATTTTCTCGATGTCGGTGTGGGCGAGTATCGCTGGCCGACCTTCAATGTCGCAGACATCGCCGTGAGTCTCGGCGCCTGTACGCTCGCCATCGTATTGTGGCGAGAAGATGCGGAGATCGCGCGCACGCGCGCCTCCGGTGACACCCCCGACGCAACCTCTTCCTGACATGACGAACCCCCTCGGCCCCGGCAAGCACACCTTCACACTTGGGGACGAGGGAGGCGAGCGTCTTGATCTCGTCCTCGCGCGCCTGACCGGGTGCTCGCGCACGCAGGCGGCCACGCTCATCGCCACGGGCCGCGTGCAGGTCGATGGCAAAGCCGAACGCGCGAGCTTCCGTCCCGAGGGAGGCGAGGTCGTCGAGGTCGAGATTCCCACGCCACAGGGCCGTGAGATCCTCGCCGAGCAGATCCCGATCCGCGTGGCCTTCGAGGACGAGGACCTTGTCGTCGTGGATAAGCCCGGCGGCATGGTGGTGCATCCCGCCCCGGGGAACTGGACCGGCACGCTAGTGAATGCCCTGATGGGGCGCGGGCAGGGACTCGCCGCCGGGGGCGGACCGGAGCGGGCTGGACTGGTGCATCGCCTCGACAAAGAGACGAGCGGGCTGCTGATTGTCGCCAAGACCGAGCGGGCGCACCGCGTCATGAGCGCGCAGATCATCGCCCGCTCGGTGAAGCGTCGGTACGCCTGCCTCACGTGGGGCCATCTCGACGAGGAGCGGATGACGATCGACAAGGCCATCGTTCGGGACCCGAACGACCGGCTTCGGATGGCCGTCCGGCCCGAGGGGAGGCAGGCACGGACCGATTTTGTCCGCCTCGGGCGGTTCGATTCGACCGAACTCCTGCGGGCCGAACTGTTCACGGGCCGGACCCACCAGATCCGTGTCCACCTGGCCTCGATCGGGCATCCGGTCGTGGGGGATGAT
>CAYUMN010000357.1:0-1558 GCA_964445835.1 uncultured Gemmatimonas sp. | reverse complement strand
CCGATTGGGGCGTGTGCCGACGTGGCACCAGACGGACAACTCGACAGCTGCGACGCATCGGCTCTCGCGCGCGGACAGCGAAGAGCCGCGGGAAGTCGGGGGAGAAGCGAGCGGCCAAGGCCGTGGCTTCAACCAGAAGTACCTCGAACTGATGTCCCACCTGGGCATGAAGCCGCGGACGACCGAGATTGGGGCGAAGGAGCAGAACGGCGACGTCGAATCCCTCAACGGCGCATTGAAGCGGCGACTGAAGCAGCACCTGCTGTTGCGTGGCAGCCGTGACTTCGTGAGCGTTGCGGAGTACGAATGCTGGCTGCGCGGCGCCTTCGACAAGGCCAACGCGCGGCGCGCGTCAAAGGTGGCGGAGGATCTCGCGGCGATGACGGCCGTGCGGGTCGAACGGCTCGCGGAGTTCACCATCATCGATGTCAAGGTGACAACGTGGAGCACGATCCGCGTCAAGCGCAACACGTACTCGGTCAGCTCGCGCCTCATCGGCGAGCGCGTCCGCGTGCGCGTGTTCGAAGAGAGGATCGAGGTATGGCACGGCGACCGACACGAACTCACCGCTGAGCGCCTGATCGGCAATGGAGGGCGTTGGATCAACTACCGTCATGTCATCGCATCGCTGGTGCGCAAGCCGGGAGCGTTCGAGCGCTATCGCTATCGAGAGGACCTCTTCCCCTCACCCGTGTTCCGGCGCAGCTACGACGCGCTGCACGGCGGACTCGAGACCCGAAAGGCGGATCGTGAGTACCTGCGCACGCTGAAACTCGCGGCCGAGACGATGGAGTCGGACGTCGAGGCGGCCCTCCTGGAGCTGCTGAACGCCGACGAGTTGCCGTTGACGGACCTGGTCAAGGCGCGGGTGGCACCGGAAGAGCTGGACGTACCGGAACTCGCGGTGCTCGAGGTTGAACTCGTCGAGTACGACTCGCTGCTGGCCGACGTGACGAGCGAGCGAATGGAGGCGGTGGCATGAGCGCCGCACGACATGACGGGCTCGACCTGCAACTACGGGCGCTCAAGCTCCCGTCGTTCGTCGAGAACCACGAGGAAGTGGCGCTCAAGGCCGATCGCGAGGGGCTGGGCTTCCGCGAGTGCCTCCAGCACCTGGTCGAACTGGAACTCTCCGACAGGCAGACCCGCAAGATCGAGCGACTGCGTAGGGAATCGGGGCTGCCGCCGGAGAAGACGCTGGCCAGCCTCGACGAGAAGCGACTGCCACAGAAAGTTCGTCGCCAGCTGCAAGTTCTCTGCGAGGGCGGTTTCGTGGAGCGCGCGGAGAACGTGTTGGCCTTCGGCATGCCGGGTCGAGGCAAGACACACACGCTTTGCGCGATCGGCCACGAGCTCGTGAACCGCGGCATCTCCGTGCTGTGGCATCCGGCCTTCCGCTTGGTGCAGCGGCTGCTGATCGCGAAGCGCGATCTCGTGCTCGAGGCCGAGCTGCGCAGGCTCGACCGCTTCGAAGTCGTCCTGCTCGACGACATCGGCTACGTGCAGCAGGACCGCGAGGAGATGGAGGTGCTGTTCACGTTCCTGGCAGAGCGCTACG
>CAYUMN010000356.1:0-1565 GCA_964445835.1 uncultured Gemmatimonas sp. | reverse complement strand
ACTCAAGGCGCTGGACGGCGAGCGCAAGGTAGTCCGCTTCCTGGCGATTCAGGGCCGCCGTCGCGCGTGCATCGAAGGCGGCGAGGCGGCATCGGGCGAAGTAGTCCTCGACCTTGGCCCGCACGCCCTGCACCGCGCTGAACGCCACCGCCGTGCGGTCGCCCAGCGGCAGCAGGGTGGCCGCGTCGGACTCGGCGCGCTGCCACCACGCGTCGTAGGCGGTGCACTCCGCAAAGAACTCATCGAGCGAGGCCTGGGTGATCCCGGGCTCGCCTCCACGGTCCGTTGTTGGACCGATCTGCGCGATAATCTCCGCGGCGACCGCGCGCGACGACTCGTGTTCGACGATATCCACAGGCACCACGCCATCGCCATTGAACCGCGTGCGCGAGAAGATCATCTCGCGCATCGTTGTATCCTCAACGGTGATGTAGAGCGCGTCGTGCTTGCCGAGGCTCCTCAGGACTTCCGTGGCGGATGCATGAACGCGCGCCCCTTCTTCCGTGGCGGTGTTGATGGCGGCCAGCGGCAGGTCACCCCCCGCGTAGAGCGCGGCAGGGTCCTTGAGGAGCGTGCAGGCCCATTCGACCGCGTCGAGCATCTCGGGCGCGCGGATGCGTCCGTCACCGTCCGCGTCCATCAGGGCGAGCGTGCGCTCATCCATCTCCAGTCCCTTGACCGGACAGGCGAGGGCAACCCAGAGTTTCTGGTCGAGCTGCCGGAGATTCCGAAGATCATCGGCCGTTTCCAGCGCGACTTGGTCGGAGCCGCCTGCGCGGAAGAAACGCCAGATGTGCTGAGTCGAGGGCATGGAGAGGAGCTTGAGGGGAAGCGCGTGCGGGGAAGCGCCGCAGCGCCGATGGACCGTGACAATATCGCGGCTAACGGCTTGCTCTGCCATCTGCCATCCCCTAGCCTCCGACCATGTCTGTGCCCCCCCGTCCAGAGACCGCAGAGCGCTCCCTCGCAGAGCGCTCCCTCGCGGGCACCCCACTCGAGGTGGGCGCGGCGTTCTTGCGACTCGGGCTGACCTCATTCGGCGGCCCAGTCGCGCACATCGGATATTTCCGGCGTGCGTTCGTGGAACAACGGCGCTGGCTCACCGAGGCGCAGTTCGCCCAGCTGCTCGCGATCAGTCAGTTCCTCCCCGGTCCCGCGAGTAGCCAGCTGGGTTTTGGGATCGGCCTGCTCCGTGCCGGAGGACTCGGCGCGATTGCGGCATTTGTCGCCTTCACGCTGCCCTCCGCGCTGCTGCTCTTCGCGTTCTCCGAGGTCAGCGCGTCGCTGAACACGCCGCTTGGGAACAGCGTGATGCACGGGCTCAAACTCACGGCGGTGGCCGTCGTCGCGCATGGGGTGATACGGATGGCGCGCTTGATGACGCCCGACGCAACGCGTATCGTGATCGCCGGGCTCGTTGTGGTGCTCACGCTCACGGTACGCGCTCCGTGGATGCAGTTGCTCGTCATCGCGCTTGGTGCTATCAGCGGCGCGGCCTTGCTGCGGACGCCGACCAGCGCTGGGACTGCTGCCGCGACCGCAACGGGCACCGCAACGGGCACCGC
>CAYUMN010000355.1:0-1582 GCA_964445835.1 uncultured Gemmatimonas sp. | reverse complement strand
AGCGTGACCGGGGTCGCCGTGGTCGGCGCCGATGGGGCCATTCGGTTGGGCTGATTCACCGTCGGCGCAAACCTTTTCCGTGAATTGAGTAGTTTTTCTGGTGTGACGTTGCCGCCGCATGTTTCCGTTGAGTCAGATCCGCTCATCGAGCGGCTTCGTCGTGCGACCATCGGCCGCTACGACATCTATGCGGAGCTCGGGTCCGGCGGCATGGCGAGTGTCTTTCTGGCGCTCGATCTCGCACTCGATCGCAAAGTCGCCATCAAGGTGCTCGCGCCAAGTCTCGCGAGCGCTGCCGACAACGTGACGCGCTTCCGCCGCGAGGCCAAAGTGGCCGCGGCGCTGGATCATCCCAACATCATCGGCATCTTGGCCGTGGGTGATGATCCAAGTCTCGCGTTCTTCGTGATGAAGTACGTGGAGGGGAGCACGCTCGATGCGGTGATCGCCGCCGAGGGGGCGCAGTCGGCGCCGTTCGCGCGGAGCGTGCTCGCGACGACCGCACGTGCACTGCAATTCGCGCACCAGCGTGGTGTGATTCATCGCGACGTGAAGCCGGCGAACCTGATGCTCGATCTCCAAGGGCGGTTGATCATCACCGACTTCGGGATTGCGAAGATGGAGGATGCGCAGGGGCTCACGATCACCGGGTCGGTGATCGGCACGCCGTACTACATGAGTCCCGAGCAGTTCAATGGACTTCCTGTCACTGGGGCGACGGACCAGTATGCGCTGGGCGTGGTGGCGTATGAACTGCTCACTGGGTTGCAGCCGTATCGCGGGCGCACGGTGGGCGAGGTGATGCGGGGACATCTCTTTGATCCGGTTCCCTCCGTGCGTTCGGAGCAGCCGGAAGTTCCCGAGGCCCTCGATGCTGCGGTGACGCGGATGCTCGCGAAGCGAGCCGAGGATCGTTTTGCGACGCTCGAGGATGCGGCGCGTGCGATTGAGGCGGGCGGGGGACAGGACGAGAGTCAGGTTCGTACGCAGATTATTGAACTCGCGCGGAGTGGGGCGCGGCAGCGGCCGGAGCTGCATGTGCCGGTGAGTCCGTCGCCGGCGGTGCGGCCGCGCGTGGCGAATGCCGCGCTCGGCGCTGTGCCGCACGGCGCTGTTCCGCCAGCCGCGACGACGGTGGTGAGCGCTCCGCCGCGACATCGCGTCACGGCGGCGGTGGTGACGCTGGCGATCGTGCTCGCCGCCGCGGGCGCGACGGCGACGTTCCGGCCGGATCTGTTCGGTACCGGCGCGGCGCGCGATGTCGTCGAGGACACCACCGTGATGCGGGACAACGCCGCCGCATCCGATGCGCCGAGTGCGTCGCCGAGTGCGGCACCAACCGCAGCAGACAGCGTTGCGCAGCCTGAACTGCCCCCTCCTGATACCGCGACGAAGGATCTCGTGCCCGCTCCGGTGCGTCGGCCACGAGTCGTGGCAGCGATTCCGTCGGCCTTGAGTCCGCAGGCGAGTCCGCAGGCGAGTCCGCAGGCAAGTCCGCAGGCAGGTCCGCAGTCGACTTCGCAAAGCACTCCGCCGGTCGTCACCCCCGCAGAGACGATCCCCCGGCCTGTCCCCTCTGCGC
>CAYUMN010000354.1:0-1588 GCA_964445835.1 uncultured Gemmatimonas sp. | reverse complement strand
CTCAAAGAAGATGTAGTTGTACGCCCACTGCAGCAGCACGCTGAGCCGATTCCGGAACCCCACGAGATACATCACGTGGACGAACAGCCAGAGGAACCACGCGAAGTAGCCCGCGAACTGCAGCTTCCCGTCGAAGAAGCTCGCCACCGCCTTGTGGCGGCCGATCGTCGCGAGATCGCCCTTGTTGAAGTAGTCGAACGGCTCCAGCGGCTTTCCCGCGATGTGCCGCACGATATTCGTCCCCGCCTGCTTCCCCATCTGGTTCGCCGCCGGTGCGACACCCGGCACCCACTTCCCGTCCGGCTGATGCACCGCCGCGCAATCGCCGACCACATACACGCGATCGTCACCCGGCACCGTGAGCGTCTGCTCCACCAGCACACGCCCCACGCGATCCAGCGGCGCGTCGAGGGTCCGTGCCAACGGCGACGCCGCATTCCCCGCGGCCCAGAACACCGACTCCGTCGCGATATACTCATCGCCGATATGCACACCGTGCTCCGTGATATCGGTGACCATCGTACCCGTGCGCACTTCCACACCGAGCCGCTCAAGGTCACGCCGCGCACGCTCCGAGAGGACCTCGGGAAACGCCGGCAGGATCCGCGGCCCCCCTTCGAGCAGGATCACCCGCACCTTGGTCGTATCGATCCGACGGAAGTCCGGCTTGAACGCGACCTTGCACATCTCCGGCAACACGCCCGCGAGCTCCACCCCCGTCGGTCCGCCACCGATCACGACGAGCGTCAGCAGCGCCTTCCGCGCCGCCTCGTCCTCTTCCCACTCCGCACGCTCGAACGCGAGGAGAAAGCGCTTGCGGATCCGTCGCGCATCCTCGATACTCTTCAATCCCGGCGCCCAGCGCTCCCACCGTTCATTGCCGAAATACGAGTGCCGCGTCCCCGGGGCCACGATCAAGTAGTCGTAGTGCATGAGGTCGGGCTCGCCCACCACGCGAATCGTGCGATGCTGGCGGTCGATCGTCTCCACCGTGCCCAGCAACGTGGTCACGTTCGGCTGATCGCGCAGAATCCAGCGAATCGGTGCCGTGATATCGCTCGGCGCCAGCGAGGTCGTCGCCACTTGGTACAGCAGTGGTTGGAAGAGATGGTGATTCGTCCGATCGATCAAAATGATCTCGACGTCCTCCTTCGCCAGCGCGCGTGCCGCATTGAGACCGCCGAAGCCGCCACCGATGATCACTACGCGCGGCTTCGTGTGCACCGTGCTCATGGCGTCCGCGCCTCTTCTGGAAGTCCGGCCGACAGCAGATTCACGAACAGACGCGAGCCCCCAGGGACTCCACCCGGAATCTGCCGGAAGAACGAGAGCGACGTGTAGATGTAGCGCCCCTTTCCCATCGGTAGGTCAAGGATCGCGCCGCGCTGCTCCGGCTCGTCGGGATCATTCAGCGCGAGCGGCGTCCGGTACGCCGGATCGATCACGCTCGGCATGTACAGCGCACGCTCCTGCACCCATTCGGCCCAGTCGGTCGCGACAATCCGATTCGGCCAGCGAAGCAAGCGCGACTGCGCATCGAGCACGCGCACCTCGGCATTCTCCATGGTCACGCGCGCGGCCGGCCGCG
>CAYUMN010000353.1:0-1625 GCA_964445835.1 uncultured Gemmatimonas sp. | reverse complement strand
TCTCCTTCTTGCAGTCGGCGTCGCCCGTCTCGGTGCGCGGATCGTACTCTTCGTAGATCTCGCGGGCACGGCGACGCTTGCTGCCGACGAAGTTCAACGAGGTGACCGGCAGCTCCTTGTTGAGCCGCAAGATCTCGTCGTCCGCCATGTCGCGGCTGTATTCGACGACTTCGCCCGTCTCGATGTTGACGACGTTGGCGCCGGCGACTTCCCAGATGCGGTCGAACTTCTCGCGGATGATGCGGGCCTTTTCGCCGTTGTAGCGATCCTCGATCGCCTTCAGACGCATCTGCTCTTCGCGCTTGTCCTTCTCGGTCAGGGCGGTGCGGCGCTGGAATCGCTTGACCGCAACGACCACGCCCTTGATGCCGGGCTTCATCACCATCGAGTCGTCGCGCACGTCTTCACCGGCGCGGCCGAAGATGGCGTGCAGTAGCTTCTCTTCCGGGCTGAGTTCGGACTTGTTCTTGGGCGTGACCTTGCCGACCAGGATGTCGCCGGGGCGCATCATGGTGCCGACGCGGACCATGCCGCGCTCGTCGAGATTGCGCAGGGCTTCTTCAGAGCGACCCGGAATTTCGCGGGTGAACTCTTCCTTGCCCAGCTTGGTCTCGCGGATCTCGACCTTGAACTCCTCGATGTGGATCGAGGTGAAGCGGTCCTCAGCGAGGAGTCGCTCGTTGATCACGATCGCGTCTTCGAAGTTGTAGCCGTCGAAGGGCATGAACGCGACCAGCGCGTTGCGTCCCAGGGCCAGCTCGCCCTGATCGGTACCACCGCCATCGGCGATGATCTGACCAGCCTGCACCTTGTCGCCCAGGCCGACGATCGGGGTCTGGTTGAGGCAGGTGCGTTCGTTCAGGCCGTGGTACTTGCGCATCGGATAGCTGCGCGTGCCGGCCTCGGTCTTGACGTCGATGTGCAGGGCGTCGACGCCCACGACTTCGCCGTCCATGTCGGCGATGACGACCATCGACGAGCTCTTGGGGATCTCGCGTTCCATGCCGGTGACGACGCGCGGCGCCTCACTGATCAGCAGCGGAACGGCCTGACGCATCATGTTCGCGCCCATCAGGGCGCGGTTGGCGTCGTCGTGCTCAAGGAACGGGATGAGCGCGGCGGAGACGCCGATCATCTGCTTGGGCGAGACGTCGAGATGGGTGACCTCGGCCAGCGAGACTTCGGTGAACTGGCCCTGCCAGCGAACCTGGCAGATGTCCTGTTTGATGCGGTTCTTCTCATCGAGCTCGACGGTGGCCTGGGCGATCTTCGCCTCGGCTTCCTCGTCGGCCATCAGATAGACCACGTCATCGGCAACCTTGCCGTCCTTGACCGGACGGTAAGGCGTGACCAGGAAGCCGTATTCGTTAACCGCAGCGTAGATCGCCAGCGAGACGATCAGGCCGATGTTGGCACCTTCCGGCGTCTCGATCGGGCAGATGCGGCCGTAGTGCGAGGTGTGCACGTCGCGCACCTCGAAGCCTGCGCGCTTCCGATTCAACCCGCCGGGGCCGAGAGCCGACAGGCGGCGCTCATGCGTCAGCTGCGAGAGCAGGTTCGACTGGTCAACCACCTGCGAGAGTTCGCCACGCTGGAAGAAATTCTGAATCGCGCTGTCGACAGCC
>CAYUMN010000352.1:0-1634 GCA_964445835.1 uncultured Gemmatimonas sp. | reverse complement strand
GGACGGCAATCGCGCCGTGCGAGGTGTCGGCGGCGACGGAATCCGCATGTGCGATCGAGTCGGCCACGGCGAGCACGGCGGCGGCCGCACGTGTGCGCTTCATCCCGACACCCGTTCCGGCGAGGCCGGCCAGCAGAAAGGCTACAAGCGCCGCAATAATCGGAATCTTCATCAGGCAGTCTCGTCGGTGGAGCGATCAGTGAGGCGATCGCTGGTGCGATCGGTGGTGCGATCGGTGGTGCGATCGGTGGACATGCGCAGCGCGATGTCATCCATCAATTGCTGGTCGCGGCGCACGCTGTCCTCGCGCCACGACTCGTGCATGCGTTCCCTGAGGCGCTCGAGCACGCGACGGTCGCGGGTCCGATTCATCAGTTCTTCGCGGAACGTTTCTGCTTGGGACTCAGCGGTTACCAGTTCGGCGGCCAGCGCGGCGACTCGGGCATCGGCCTGCTGCGAGAGCCAATCCATCGCGCGGCCTTCGCCCGCGGGCTGCGCCATCCCTTCGTCGGGGCGCATGCGCAGGCGCGCGGAACTTCCGATCTGTGCCGCGGCGGTCCGTGCGGCGGTGAGTCGGTCGGCGGCCATCTGCGCGGTCGCCAGCTCCGCTGCCGCCCGATCCTGCGAGCGCGCCCGAAGGGCCAGCAACCTGCCGAGCCGGAACTTGAAGCGATCACTCATGCGGCGGCTCCCGGGGTCGGAGTGCGCGCCGCGGTGTTGATTCCCTGGGACACTTCGCTGAGGCGACGTACGGTCTCGCCGTACGACGTGTGTTCATGCGGCGACTGACGCAGGAAGTCGAGCATCGTCGGGCGGAGCTCGAGCGCGGCATCGACCATTGGGTCGGCGCCTTTCTGATACGCGCCCACGAGAATCAAGTCCTCCTGCTCGCGATAGCTGGCTTCGCAGCGCAGCAACGTCGTGGCGGCCTCGGCCTGCTCCTTGGGGATGACGGCATCGCGCACGCGACTCTTGCTGTCCATGACGTCAATGCTCGGGTAATGCCCCGCGCCCGCGAGCTTCCGGCTGAGCACGAGATGGCCGTCGAGAATCGATCTTGCCGCGTCCGCCACCGGCTCATTGAAGTCATCGCCATCCACCAACACGGTGTAGAGCGCCGTGATGGCGCCGGTGGAGGAGGTTCCCGCACGCTCGAGCAACCGCGGCAGCGCCGCGAACACGGACGGCGGATAGCCCTTGGTCGTCGGCGGCTCGCCGACGGCGAGTCCAATCTCTCGCCACGCCATCGCCACGCGCGTCACGGAGTCGAGCATCAGCAACACATGCTTGCCCTGATCGCGAAAGTATTCGGCGATCGCCGTGGCGACGCTCGCGCCGCGGGAGCGCGCGAGCGCGGACTGATCGCCGGTCGCGACAATGACGACGGAGCGGGCCAGGCCTTCGGGCCCGAGCGAATGCTCCATGAACTCACGGACTTCGCGACCGCGCTCGCCAAGCAGCGCGATCACGTTGACATCGGCCGACGCTTTGCGCGCAATCATGCCGAGGAGGGTGCTCTTGCCAACCCCGGAGCCAGCGAAGATGCCGATGCGCTGCCCGCGACCGATCGTGAGGAGTCCGTCGATGGCGCGCACGCCGGTGACGAGGGGCTCGGTAATTGAGGCGCGCGTGAG
>CAYUMN010000351.1:0-1644 GCA_964445835.1 uncultured Gemmatimonas sp. | reverse complement strand
AGTTCACCGTGGACATCCACGACGTGATCTTCGTCCACATCGACAAGAAGAAGAAGTTCCCGGCGACGGCGCTCCTCCGCGCCTTCGGCTACGGGAACAACGCGGACATCTATCGCCTCTTCTTCGGCGAGCGCGACCTCGACATCACGAAGCGCAAGGAAGGGCGTGACCGCGAGGTCATCGGCGCGATTATCGCCCAGGACATCGAACTCGCCGGTGAGGCGAGCGATCCGGATGCGCCGAAGCTCAAGACGAAGAAGGCCCGCGCTGAGCGCGAGCGCAACGAAGCGATGCTGCTCGTCAAGCAGGGCGATGAGCTGACAGAAGAGGTGTACAATCGCCTCCGCCGCCAGAAGATCGACAAGGTGAAGGTCTTCGCCTCGTATCAGGCCGTGGATCTCCGCGACGAGCTCGACGCCTTTGAACGTGGCGAGCGCACCTCCGCGCGCACGATCGCGATGGACGTGATCGATCCCGGCACCGGCGAAGTCGTTGCCGAGCAGGGACAGTCGCTCAACGTCACGCTCGTGAAGAAGCTGCGGAAGCTTGAGCTGATGAAGGTCTCGTGCTTCGTGGCCTCTGGCCGCGCCGAGTCCACGCTGATCCGCAACACGCTGGCCAAGGACCCGACCAAGTCCGAGGACGAAGCCCTCAAGCAGATCTACTCGCTGCTCCGCCCGGGCGATGCCCCGAATAAGGAGACGGCGAAGCAGGCGCTCGAGCGGTTGTTCTTCTCGCCGAAGCGCTATGACCTCGGTCGGGTGGGGCGTTACAAGATCAATCAGCGCCTCCACCTCAATAAGCCCGCGAACCAGACCGTCCTCAGCACCGAGGACTTCATTGCGATCATCCGCTATCTCGTGGAACTCCACGAGGGCCGCGGCCATGTGGACGACATCGACCATCTGGGCAACCGTCGTATCCGCTCGGTCGGCGAGTTGATCGCCAACCAGTTCTCCGTCGGCCTCTCGCGCATGGCGCGCTTGGTCAAGGAGCGCATGAGCATCAATCAGGACAGCGAGAAGATCTCGCTCGACGATCTCGTGAATGCCCGGACCGTTTCGGCGGTGATCCAGGCGTTCTTCGGGTCGTCGCAGCTCTCGCAGTTCATGGACCAGACCAATCCGTTGGCCGAACTGACGCACAAGCGTCGTCTCTCGGCCCTCGGCCCTGGCGGCCTGACGCGCGAGCGCGCGGGCTTCGAAGTCCGTGACGTGCACTATTCGCAGTACGGCCGTATGTGCCCGATTGAAACGCCTGAAGGACCGAACATCGGTCTGATCACGTCGCTCGCGTGCTTTGCGCGCGTGAACGACTTGGGCTTCGTCGAGACGCCGTATCGCGTGGTGAAGAACGCCAAGGTGACCAAGGAGATCGCCTGGCTCGATGCGAACCGCGAAGAAGAGGCCGTGATCGCGCAGGCGAATGCGCGCCTCAACGACGATGGCTCGTTTCTCGAGGATCTCGTGCTCTGCCGTCAGCAGGGTGACGTGCCCCTCCTGCCGCCGTCGCGCGTCGATTACATGGACGTGGCGCCGGAACAGCTCGTGTCGATCGCGGCCGCGCTCATTCCGTTCCTCGAGCACGACGACGCGAATCGCGCGCTGATGGGCTCGAACATGCAGCGTCAGGCGGTTCCGCTGC
>CAYUMN010000350.1:0-1676 GCA_964445835.1 uncultured Gemmatimonas sp. | reverse complement strand
TCCGATCAGCGACACGAGCGCCGCCGCCGGATGACGTGCCGGGTGGTGGTCGCCATGGTCGCCATGGTCGCCATGGTCGTCGTGCTGCGCGCCGTGCCCGTGGTCGGCATCCCCATGCGCATGCTCACCGTGGCCGTGATGCGACGCCGCGGTCGGATCGGCCGGCCCAGGATGGGCGGCCGCGCGCAGTGAGAGGAATCCGTTGATCAGGAAGCCCAACAGTGGCAACACCGGCAACAGCCACGCGAAGCGCGCGACTGTATCCGCGAGGGGATGTCCCGTCACCGGCAGTTCGGTCTGGGGGGAGGGGATCATCAGCCCTTCAGCAGGTTGATGTCCTCAAGATTCACCGACTGGCGGTGACGGAAGATCGCAATGATGATCGCCAGCCCGACCGCGGCTTCAGCGGCCGCAACGCTCATCACGAACACCACAAAGACCTGTCCCGCCGCGCCGTACAAGGTGCTGAGCGCGACGAACGAGAGGTTGACGGCGTTGAGCATGAGCTCCACGCACATGAACATGATGATGGCGTTGCGGCGGGTGAGCACACCGATGACGCCGATCGTGAAGAGCGCGGCCGACAGCGCGAGGGACTCCGCGAGCATGGGTCAGCTCCTCTTGCGGCCGATGACGACGGCGCCGACGATGGCAGTGAGGAGCAGGATCGACGTCAGCTCGAACGCGAGCAAGTACTCGCGGAACAAGGGCGCCGCCAGCGGACCAATCACGCCCCCCGGTCCCTGTGCCGCGATCTCCCCCGGCGGAATCGGCAGCGTGAGCTGGGCTGGGAACTTGGAGCGCGCCAGGACCATCACTTCGGCGAGCATGGCAATGCCGACCGCACCGGCCGCCAATCGGCCCGCGTTGCCTCGAATGTCCGAGACATCGCTGGGCTGTCCGAGATTCAGCAGCATGACGACGAAGAGGAACACCACCATGATCGCCCCGGCGTACACCAAGACCTGAATGGCACCGATGAACTGTGCGTCGAGCATGATGTAGATCGCCGCGAGGCAGAACATCACATTCACCAGCCAGAGCGCCGCTGCCACCGGGCTCTTCCGCGTCACGAACAGAATCGCGGAGGCCAGGGCGAGGAGCCCGAACAAGTAGAAGTGAAATCCGTAGAAGAGCGGAAAGAACTCGTTGCCCATGCCCTACTCCCCCCGCGGATCAGCGGGGTCCCAGAGCTCGCTCACCGGATGCGTCTGGGCCGTGAGGCGCTCGAGATCGTACACGAATCGCTCCCGATTGAACTCGGCGTTCTCGTAGTGGCGTCCCATGTGGATCGCCTCCTCGGGGCAGACCTCTTGGCAATAGCCGCAGAAGATGCACCGGAACTCGTCGATCTCGAACACGAGCGGATACCGATTCCCCGCTTCGTCCTCCCCCGGCACCAGCTTGATGCAGTTCGCGGGGCAGACCGTCGGACACAGACCGCACGCGACACACTTCGCCTGGCCATCCTCGGTGGTCAGCATGCGATGCGTCCCGCGCCACCGCGGCGAGATATCCCACTTCTCCTCCGGATACTGCAGCGTGACCTTGTGCGGGTCCACCATATGCTTCAGCGTCAGGGCCAGACCGCTCAGCGTGGCGCGCACGTAGCTCACCTCGCGGATCGGCCGATCCATGATCTTTACGTTGATCGCCATCTCAGCGGATCTCCTTGG
>CAYUMN010000349.1:825-1692 GCA_964445835.1 uncultured Gemmatimonas sp. | reverse complement strand
GGCATCGGGACGATACCGAGCGCTGTTGCGGAGTTCCGCCGCTCGCACCATCCTGCCCGTATGATGTGTCGGCGCCTAGGACCGGCGAACCCCCGATGCACGAAAGGCCTTCCCCGCGGGGAAGGCCTTTCGTGTGCCCAGCGCTTGGCAGGCCGCGCGGCATCAGACGTCGATACTCGCGAACTTCGCATTGGCCTCAATGAACACACGCCGAGGCTCCACTTCATCGCCCATCAGCGTCTGGAAGATCTCGTTCGCCAGGAAGGCGTCATCGAGCGTGACCTTGAGAATGGTGCGCGTCTCGGGATCCATGGTCGTCTTCCAGAGCTGGTCGGGATTCATCTCGCCGAGGCCCTTGTAGCGCTGGAAGTTGATGTTGGTCTTGCCCTCGCCAACGCCCATGCGGGCCGCGATCGCGTCACGTTCGGCGATGTCGTAGGCGTAGTACTCTTCCTTGCCCTTGGCCACGCGGAAGAGCGGCGGCTGCGCGATGTAGATCATCCCCGCGTCGATCAACTCCGGCATCTGACGGAAGAAGAACGTCAGCAGCAGGGTCCGGATGTGCGCGCCGTCCACGTCGGCGTCGGTCATGATGATGATCTTGTGGTAGCGCACGGACTCCAGGGAGAACTCTTCCTTGATGCCCGCGCCGATCGCCGTGATGATCGTGCGGATCTCCTCATTGCCGAGGATCTTGTCGATACGCGCCTTCTCGACGTTGAGGATCTTGCCGCGCAGCGGGAGGATCGCCTGGAACATGCGGTCGCGTCCCTGCTTGGCGGAGCCGCCTGCCGAGTCACCCTCGACGAGGTAGATCTCGCACATGGCGGGATCGGAGAGGGAGCAGTCGGCGAGCTTGCCCGGAAG
>CAYUMN010000349.1:0-815 GCA_964445835.1 uncultured Gemmatimonas sp. | reverse complement strand
GGCCGCTTCCCGAGCGCGGGCCGCGCTGAGCGCTTTGTCGATCACGATGTTCGCGACGCGCGGATGCTCCTCGAGGTACATCGCGAGGAACTCATTCACGCTGGTCTTGACCGCGGACTCGGCCTCGGAGTTGCCGAGCTTCGTCTTGGTCTGCCCTTCGAACTGCGGCTCGCGGACCTTCACCGAGAGGACGGCGGTGAGGCCTTCGCGCACGTCGTCGCCGGAGAGCTTGAGGTCCTTGTCCTTCTTGGCGAACGACGACTTGTCGAGATACTTGTTGATCACGCTCGTGAGCGCCGACTTGAAGCCGGTGAGGTGCGTGCCGCCCTCGTGCGTGTTGATGTTGTTCACGAACGAGAAGACGTTCTCGTTGTAGCCGTCATTGTACTGGAGCGCGACTTCAATGCCGATGTCGTCCTTCTCGCCTTCGAAGTACACGACTTCCGGATGCAACGGCTTCTGCTTGGCGTTGAGGAACGCGACGAACTCCTGGAGGCCACCCTTCGCATGGAAGGTCTCGGCCCGCTCCTTCCCCTCGCGTTCGTCGTTGAGGGTGATGGTCACCCCCTTGTTGAGGAACGAGAGTTCGCGGAGGCGCGTGGCGAGGGTCGCGTAGTCGTACTCGAGCTCGGTGAAGATCTGCGCGTCCGGCTTGAAGTAGACTTTGGTACCGGTCTCCTTCGGCTTCACGCCGGTCGCCCGCCGGAACGCGGCGTCCTGCGCGGCCTGACGTGCTTCAATGTCGGCAATTCGCTGGCGCTCGGCAGCGATACGTTGTTTGATGTGTGCTTGCTCTCGGTCGCTCAGCAGCTTGC
>CAYUMN010000348.1:374-1736 GCA_964445835.1 uncultured Gemmatimonas sp. | reverse complement strand
GATGCGAGCGACGGATCGACGAGACGCGGGACCTTGTCACCCGTGCCGGCCGCGGGAGAGGTGGCTGTAGTGAAGGTGAAGGCCGACTTCACCACGCGCTTCGAAACAGATTAGGCGATGCCCCGCAACATCGCCGTGATGGTCGGTTTGGATGCCGAAGCTCGTTATAATCCAGTTTATCACGCGCACTGTCAAGGGACGGAATAGGCCCTGCGCTTCGTCGTGCCATGGCGCCGTTCGCCTGCGATCTCGCGCAGCCACTTCAGGAGCTGGCGCTGCGCCTCGGGCACGTCAACGTCGTCGAGCGACGGCAGGAAGTTGGTCTTGAGGTACTTGGCGTCGCGTTCGACCTTGCCCTTCTTTTCCGATGCTCGCACCGGCGCGGGGTCGATCATGAAGCCGTAGGCGCGGGCGAGCTCGCGGTAAGAGCGGTTTAGCTCGATCTCGGCGTCGGGACCGAACGCGCGTTTGAGCACCGCCGCCTTCAAGTTGTCGGGCACGATCACAGTCGGGACGCCGCCGAAGAACTCGAAGGCGTTGATGTGGACCTTGATCCAGGTGGCCGCGCTCTGGTCGAAAACGAACTCGGCGTAAGTGACGCGGCTGTACCCGAGCGTCATCACGAACAGCCACGTCTTGCGCATCACCTTGCGCACAGGGTCGAAGCGAAAGCCGGAATACGTGAAGTCGACTCGCGCGACTTCGCCGGGGCCCGTGCTGACCGGGATGATCACATCCGCGGCCTTCGGCCCTTCTCGCTTCGACAACTGCGCGAAGAGGCGCTTCATCGCCGACACGCTGGCCTGGTAGTCCGAGTCGGTTCGACGCAAGTAGTCGTGCACCGATTGCGGGGAGGCGCCCGCCTTGCGCTTCTCGACGATGAGTTCGCGCCAAGCCTCGATCGTCGAAACCTCCTGCGGTGGAGTTCGGCGCGGTGTGTTGTCGTCGATGGCGGCGCGCAAGCGCGTGATGGTGGAGATCGCGGTTTCGAGCCGCGTGCGCTCCTTCATCACGGCCTGGGCCTGCTTCGGGTCGTTCCACAGCGCCGGATCCTCGGCGCGCGCGTTGAGCTCGTCTAGACGTACGACCGCCTGGCCGTAGTCAAAGACGCCTCCTCAGGAGCTCGAGCGACTCCTCGATCTCCTTAACCATCGACTGGGCTTCAGCGCGCATCACTCTGTTCCATGTTTTCGTGTGTCATCCCAGCGAAGCGAGGGATCCTTCCTGTGGCCCTAAAGGCCCCTCGCTACGCTCGGGGTGACAACCTTCAATACGTCTCGCCGGTCCCCGACAGGCCGGGGCGGCGGGTGCCGCCCGCCTGAAGCGGGCCGCCGGCGGGGTCTATACCGGAATAGCGGGCGG
>CAYUMN010000348.1:0-364 GCA_964445835.1 uncultured Gemmatimonas sp. | reverse complement strand
AGCGGAGTCACCATGAAGCCGTCGGAGCCGGGCTCGGTGCCGGGCTTGAAGACCTCATCGATCGTGCCGCCCTCATAGGTGAAGCGCACCATGCGCAGGCCCGGGGGAATGCGGAACGGCGTCGGCGCCTTGCCCTTGAAGATCTCCTTGGCGATCTGCTCGAAGATGGGCGCGGCGTTGCCGCCGCCGGTCTCCTGGGCGCCCAGGTTCCGCGGTTCGTCGAAGCCGATGAAGACGCCGATGGTGATGTCCGGCATCGAGCCCAGGAACCAGTTGTCGCGCGCATCGTTGGTCGTGCCGGTCTTGCCGGCAATCGGCCGGCCGAGTGATGCGAGCCGGCCGGCGGTGCCACGCACTGTCACGC
>CAYUMN010000347.1:0-1743 GCA_964445835.1 uncultured Gemmatimonas sp. | reverse complement strand
CCAGCACCACCGCACTCCCATCCCCCTTCCACGCCGCCTCCACCAACCCCGTCAGCCGGCTCATCAGCTCCGTCCGGCCAACCAGCGCCACCTCCTTCGGTCCCCGGTACGACCAGTCCGGACGGCGCTCCGCCAGCCGCTTCCGCAACGCCAACGCCGGCTTTCCCAACTCGTCGGAGATCTCGCCCACTTCCATCAAGTACGTGTCGAGTATCTCCATCGCAATCGTCTTTGAGCCCGCCATCGCCGCGCTCTCGGCCCGCGCGAGCGTTGCTTCCTCATTCAATGGATCGGTCCGCAACACCGCCTGCGCCCAGCGCTCCAAGTCGCTCCACCGCCCCTCGCGGCGCGCCACCACGATCTGCAGGTGCGCGGCCTTGCGATGCTGGGAACTCAAAAGTTCGCGGATCTCATCCAGCCACGCCACGAAGTTCGGGGCCATCTTCCGGCTGAACGTCGGCATGAACTGCGCCGCGGCGTCCACCTGCGCGGCCGTGGCCTGCTCTATCCACTCGGCGCTCAACGCGGTCCGCAGATCGCTGTCCACCCGCGCGGCATCGAGCCGCACCCAATCGCCCTCCTCGTCGAGCGAACACCCCTTCTGCCGCAGACGATACAGCATCTGCCGCAGGGCGTGACGCTGCTGGGCCTCCGTCCCCTTTGTCCAGAAGAGACTCAGCAGATCCTCACGCGAGACGCGCTCCCCGGCCCGCACGCTCAAATAGAGCGCGAGCGCGAATAGGCTCTCCGTGTTCATCCCGATCCGTCGGCTGCCGATAGCAAGCTCGACGGCCCCCAACACTCGCATCCGCACCATCGCGGTCCCCTCTGGCTTTCGTCGCATGACGGGATATCCGCACCTCCCCGTCACTCGGGCGTCATCGCCCCCGACCGGATCTCCCGATTACCGTCGTCCGCGAAGCTCCAAAATCTCGGCAATCCCCACCCCCTCCGCCTCGGCCTGGAAGTTCAGGACCACGCGATGACGCAGCACGCTGAACGCCACGGCATCCACGTCCTCAAGGTCAGGAACAGCCCGCCCATCCATCGCCGCCCGGGTCTTGGCGCCGAGCACGAGGTTCTGGCCAGCACGCGGTCCGGCCCCAAAACTGACGTACTTCTTCACCGCCGCGGTCGCCTCGGCTTCGTCCGGGCGCGTCGCACGCGCGAGCCCCACTGCGTACTTCACGAGCGACGGCGGGGCGGGGAGCCGACGCACGAGCTGCTGCATCTCCAGCACCTCGGTCGCGTTCAGCACGGGCTTCACGGCCCCCCGGCGCACACCGGTCGTGGACGTCACGATCGCCTCCTCTTCCTCGACGCTCGGGTAGCCGATACGCAGATCATACATGAAGCGGTCGAGCTGGGCCTCGGGGAGATGGTACGTCCCCTCCTGCTCGATCGGGTTCTGCGTGGCGAGCACAAAGAAGGGCTCCGGAAGCGAATACGTCTTCCCCGCGACCGTCACCGTGTGCTCCTGCATCGCCTGCAGCAGGGCCGCCTGCGTCTTCGGTGGGGCGCGATTGATCTCGTCCGCGAGCACGATGTTCCCGAACACGGGCCCGCGCGCGAAGGTGAAGGCGCGCTTCCCCGTCCCGTGGTCCTCCTCAAGCAGCTCCGTCCCCGTGATGTCGCTCGGCATCAGGTCGGGCGTGAACTGGATGCGCGAGAAGCCGCAGTCGATCACCTCAGCGAGCGTCGAGATCAGCAAGGTCTTTGCCAGGCCCGGCACACCCACGAGGA
>CAYUMN010000346.1:0-1753 GCA_964445835.1 uncultured Gemmatimonas sp. | reverse complement strand
CCATCAGATCCGCACGATGGGCGACAAGTCCGCCGCGCGCGCCGCGATGATCGCCAACGGTGTGCCTGTGGTGCCCGGCTCGCCGGGCCCAGTCGAAGATGTCGACGAAGCGCTCGCCCTCGCCGAGCAGATGGGCTTCCCCGTCATCATCAAGGCCTCGGCCGGTGGTGGCGGCAAGGGAATGCGCGTCGCGAAAGACAGTGAGGACTTCGCGCGTTCCTTCCAGCTCGCGCGTTCCGAGGCCCTCTCGGCGTTCGGCAATGGCTCGGTGTACGTCGAGAAGTATCTCGCGCGTCCGCGTCACGTCGAGTTCCAGATTCTTGGCGACACCCACGGCCACGTGATCCATCTCGGCGAGCGCGACTGCTCCGTGCAGCGGCGCCACCAGAAGTTGGTGGAAGAGGCGCCGTGCCCCGTGATGACGCCCGACCTCCGCGAGCGCATGGGCGCGGCGGCGGTGAAGGGCGCGAAGGCGATCGATTACGTCGGCGCGGGCACTATCGAGATGCTCCTCGACGAGGACGGTTCGTTCTACTTCATGGAGATGAACACACGCATCCAGGTGGAGCATACGGTCACGGAGATGCTCACCGGCGTGGACCTCGTGAAGGAACAGATTCGCATCGCGTACGGACTCCCGATGCAGGTGAGGGCCATGCCGGAACTGCGCGGGCATGTGATCGAGTGCCGCGTGAACGCCGAGGATCCGGCCCGCAACTTCCAGCCGAGCCCAGGGAAGATCGAGACCTTCCATATGCCCGGTGGCAATGGCGTTCGCGTCGACACGCACGCGTACGCCGGGTACACGGTGCCGCCGTTCTATGATTCCATGATCGCCAAGCTGATCGTGCACGGCGCCGATCGTCCCGAGGCGCTCGCCAAGATGCGGCTCGCGCTGGATACGTTCATCGTCGAGGGTATCACGACAACGATCCCGTTCCTTGGGACATTGATGAACCATCCGAAGTTCATTGAAGGAGACATCCACACCAAGTTCCTCGAGCAGGAAGGCGCGGACTTGTTCAAGTGATCGTCGTACCACGTTGGCAGGTCGGCGCGCCCGCGGATTTCCGCGGGCGCGTTGTCGTTGTGATCGATGTATTGCGCTGGTCCACGGTGGTGCTGACCGCGCTCAGCAATGGCGCCGAGTGTGTTGAGGCCTACGCCACTCCCGGCGAGGCGATGGCGCGCGCCGCCGGGCTCGGGCGCGATCGCGTGGTGCTCGGCGGGGAGCGTGATTCCGTGGCGCTGCCAGGCTTTGATGTGGGCAACTCGCCGAGCGAGTACGCGGCGGCGCGCGTGAAGGGGAAGATCGTGGTGACGACGACCACCAACGGCACGCAGGCCCTGCTCGCGTCGCGTGAGGCGGGGACGTTGCTCATTGGCGCCTTCGTGAACATGCCGGCGCTGGTGAAGCGGCTCGTGGTTCTGTCGAAGACGGGGGAGGGGGTCACGCTCGTCTGCGCGGGGCAGGAAGGGGCGGAGGCGCTCGAGGATACCGCCTGTGCCGGGGCGATCGTGGCGGCGGTGCGCGGGGCCGGGATCACGAAGCCGCTGGAGGTGGGTGCGGCGGCCGCGCTCGATAAGTGGACCCGCGGTGGGAGCTCGCCGCAGATGGCGTTCGCGCGGGCGCCCCATGCCCGGGCCCTCTTGGCGAAGGGGTTCCAGAATGACCTTGATGTAGCGGCGCGTATCGGCAGCGTGACCGGGGTCGCCGTGGTCGGCGCCGATGGGGCCATTCGGTTGGGCTGAT
>CAYUMN010000345.1:0-1765 GCA_964445835.1 uncultured Gemmatimonas sp. | reverse complement strand
CGAGCGAGCTGCTGACACTGGGCGGGATGGCGCGTCTCGTCTCGCCGGTGATCGGATTGGACGTCACCGTCCGGATCGCGCGCATCGAATGGGCGGTGGCGAACGAAGACGACATCGCGCTCGAGCTGCAGGTGCTGACCCCCCGACTCAGTGAGCAGGAATCATGAGCGTCTTTGTCAACGACCGCGCCATCACGGACCTCGTCTGGAATATTCTTGCGGCAGACGGCCACCTGTCGCCGGTGGTGCCGCTCTCGCCGACGGTGCCGATGGCGAACGCGCCCGGCATCTTGGGCACGGCCGTGACCGTCTCGGCGCGACGGATCGTTGTCACGCTGGACCTTCGACCGGCCACGCTCGTTGCGCGCGACACGGCGCTCGATGCGATTGCGCGGCGGATGTCGGGGCTCATCGAGTTGCGATTCGACAGCGCCCCGACGCGCGCGCTGACCGTGACGTGCGTCGGCGTCGACGTGCAGCTGTACACCGGCGCGCATGCGAACCCGGGCTGCATCGTCGTGGTCAGCTTCGAGGCGAGCGACCCGACGCGGCGCACGCTGGAGCCGACGATCGCCACGCTTTCGACCACGCGGCGCGCGTGCCCGATCGGGGCGCAGCCGAGCGCCCCGCTGCTCTGGCTCTACGGCAACGCCACGGCGGTCGTCAATCCGGTCGTGATCGTGGCCGACTTTCGCGGCGTCGAAGTGTCGCGATTGACGCTGACCGGGGTGACGGCCGCGCGCGCTGCGGCATCGCTGACCACGAATAACGCACTCGCCATCGATTGCGCGACGCAGACCATCGACTACTACGTCGCCGGGGTAAAACAGACCGGCACAGAGGCGGGGCTGTCGTGGTATGCGTCGGGCGTCTTCCCGATCCTCGCGCCGGAAGACGCGGCGCCGGATCTGTCTGCGTGGCCGACGGTCGCGCTGGCGTCCACGGCGGGCGCCGCGACCGGCCTGCTGGTCTACTACACAGGGAACTAGCCATGCCGATACCCGCCCCGCTCCTGCGTCGCACGATCCGTGCGTGGCCGTCACAAGCCTTACTGCACTTCCGCGGCCGGGACGCGTCGTTGACGGCGATCTCGGGCCAGCCGTTGGCGCTCACGCGATCCGGCACGCGCACGGCGACCGATACGACCGGCGCGACGGTGGCGGCGGTGCATTCGATGCCCGCGTGGTCGGTCTCGGCGGCGCTGTTTGATGGTAATAAGTACGCCGGGCTCACGGTCGGGGCGTCGGACGCGCTGCTGACCACGACCGTCTCCGCACCGGCCGCCATGTCGGGCGTCGTGGACCTGGTGCAGAGCGCGGCCGCGGTGTCGCTCGACTACTTCCTGTCCATCAGCAACGCGGCGGCGTCCGGTGCGTATTTCTACATCGGCGGAACGTCGGGGGTGTACGTCGCGGGGTATTACGATGGCGCGACGGAAGTGACGTCGCTGATCGGCCGTGCGGCCGGGGAGAACGGCAAGCGCGTCCGGCTGCGCTTTGTGTGGAGCGCGACCGGCACCGTGCAGATCTGGCGCACGATTGACGGCGGCGCAGAGTCGACCGACGCGGTCAGTGGCACGCTCGCCCGCGCGGCGTGGCCGACCGGTGCGGTGTGGCGCATCAACCAACTCGGGAGCAGCGCCAACGGCGTGGCGGGCCTCCTGCTGAGCGTCAAGGTCGTGCCGGGCGAGCAGACCCTCGCGACCATCGACGCGACGATTTAGCGGTAATAGTGGCGTGAGGTTCGGAGTCGGGTCCGCACGCGGT
>CAYUMN010000344.1:0-1796 GCA_964445835.1 uncultured Gemmatimonas sp. | reverse complement strand
CCGCTCCGCTCCGCCCAGTTGACGTAACCCCCTGTCCTGCCTATCCTTCGAGACTGTCCGAAAACGCCCGAAAGGGGGCCGAGACCCGGGTTGCACTCCGCACCGGTGAGGCGCACGATTTCTTCTAGTTGGTAGCCCCATGCGTAGCACGTATACGGCCACCCCGTCCGACATCGACGCCAAGTGGTTCGTGGTCGATGCCGAGGGAATGATCCTGGGTCGCCTCGCGACCGAAGTTGCCCGAATCATTCGTGGCAAGCACAAGCCGATGTTCACGCCCCATATGGACACGGGCGACAACGTCATCGTCATCAACGCGTCGAAGATCCGCGTCACCGGCCGCAAGGCGGAACAGAAGAACTACTTCCGGCACACGGGCTATATGGGCCACGAACTCTACACGCCCTTCGCCTCGATGCTCGCGAAGCATCCGGAGCGCGTGATCGAGAAGGCCGTCTATGGCATGCTCCCGAAGACCGCGCTCGGCCGTCAGAAGCTTCGGCTCAAGCTCCGTGTCTACGCCGATGCCCGTCACCCGCATGCTGCCCAGCAGCCTGAGACGCTCACCTTCCCGCAGGCCGAGGCGAAGTAAGACATGGCCACGACCAACACGACTCATACGATCGGCCGCCGCAAGGAAGCTGTGTGCCGCGTCTACCTCACCCCGGGCA
The DNA here is from genome assembly GCA_964445835.1 of uncultured Gemmatimonas sp. Taxonomy (GTDB): domain Bacteria; phylum Gemmatimonadota; class Gemmatimonadetes; order Gemmatimonadales; family Gemmatimonadaceae; genus Pseudogemmatithrix. Next base: position 1,125 of record CAYUMN010000344.1, on the reverse strand, counting down.
CCGGGAAGTGGGAACTCAACGGCCGCACGCTTGGCGATTACTTCCCGCGCCCCGCGCTCGTGTCGTCCATCCAGCAGCCGTTCACGGCCACCGACACGCTCGGCAGCTATGACGTGAAGGCGAACCTCACCGGTGGCGGTCAGACCGGTCAGGCCGGCGCCCTCCGCCTCGCGATCGCCCGTGCGCTCGTGAAGATCGACGAGGACAATCGCCGCAAGCTCCGCGACCTCGGCCTCCTCACGCGCGATGCGCGCGCGGTCGAGCGCAAGAAGCCGGGCCAGCCCAAGGCGCGTAAGAAGTTCCAGTTCAGCAAGCGCTAGTCGAACAGCATTAACGATGAAGGGGGAAGGATGGAGGATTCAACCCTCCGTCCTTCGGCCTCCATCGACCTCTCAGCCGGACCGAGCCGTCACTCGGTGCTGCGCCATCCCGGCGCAGTGGGATGACGGTGATGACGTCCGGCAACGTCTCAACCACTCAGGATCTCGCATGTCCAGCCCCACCCTCGAAGAGCTCCTCAAGGCCGGTGTCCACTTCGGCCACCAGACCCGCCGTTGGAATCCCAAGATGCGCCGCTTCATTTTCGCGGAGCGCAACGGGATTCACATCATCGACCTCCAGAAGACCCTCTCGCAGCTCGAGCTTGCCAAGCAGCTCGCGCGTGAAGTGGTCCTCCGGGGCGAGCCGGTGCTGTTCGTCTGCACCAAGCAGCAGCTCTCCGCGATCGTCGCCTCCGAGGCCGAGCGCTGCGGCGCGATGCACATCACCGAGCGTTGGCTCGGTGGCCTCATGACCAACTTCGCCACGGTCAAAAAGCAGATCCGCAAGCTCAAGGATCTCGAGGCTGGGTCGGTGGAAGGCGGGACCTTCGAGAACTACACGAAGAAGGAACAGCTGATGATGGGCCGTCAGCGCGACAAGCTCTCCAAGAACCTCGCGGGCATCAAGTCGCTCGGCCGCGTGCCGGGGCTGATGTTCGTCGTGGACGCCAAGAAGGAGCGCATCGCGGTGGACGAGGCCAACAAGCTCGGCATCCCCATCATCGCCATCTGCGACACCAACTCCGATCCCGATCTCATCACCGTGCCGATCGCCGGCAACGACGATGCGATCCGCTCGGTCGAG
>CAYUMN010000343.1:0-1798 GCA_964445835.1 uncultured Gemmatimonas sp. | reverse complement strand
GGGGAAGCTCAAGCCGGAAGACGTGGACGAGGCGGCCTTTGCGTCGAAGCTCTACACCGTGGACTGCCCCGATCCGGATCTCCTGATCCGTACGTCGGGTGAGCAGCGGATCTCGAACTTCCTCCTCTGGCAGGTTGCGTACACCGAGTTGTTCATCTCGCCGGTGCTCTGGCCTGACTTTGCGCGCGCGACTCTTTACGAGGCGATTCTCGACTTTCAGAGCCGCGATCGTCGCTTCGGCCGCGTCGGGGTGTAAGCGAGAGTTAGCGAGGTTGCGCGAAAATGTGCTCCCCGCGCGGAGTGAGGTCTAGTTGAAAGAGCGCGCGACCTTCGAGCCGGAAGGAACGCAGACATCTGTACGCTGGCCGACGCCTCGCTGCGCTGGACGATGCCAACGCGGGCCGTCATTCGTCCCGCAAGGCCGTCGCCGGATCAATGCTCGCGGCCCGCGCCGCGGGCACGACGGCGGCGACGAGTCCGACGCCAACGGCGGTCGCCATCGGCATGAGCGCTGAGAAGGTGTTGAACGCCACGTGCATCTCGATTGAGGTACGTGCCGCGATGATGGAGGCGGTGAGTTGGATGATTGCCCAACCCATTGCGAGGCCGAACACACCGCCGCCGACCGCCAGAATCATTGACTCGAAGGCGAACTGTAGTTTGATGTCGCTCCGCGTGGCTCCGACGGATCGCCGGAGGCCGACTTCCCGTGCGCGCTGGATCGTGGCGAGGAGCACGACGTTCGCGGCGCCGAGGCCAGCGACCACAATGCAGAGCAAGGCAACGGTCGAGAACGAGAGCCGAAAGACCATCAACGCGGTATTGAGGCGTGACAGTCGTCCGGGGCCCGGTGCGCTGACCTCGACTCGTTCCCCGAAATCCGTGTGTCCTCGCACCGCACGCTCCGTCAATCGCAGGACGTCCTTGTAGTTGTCGTCAATCGCCTCGTGGCGGGGCACCACGAGCAGGTGGCGCTCTGCGGATGGCGCGATCTCCGCAAGCAGTGCGGGACTGACGTAGACGACGAGCTGTGTGACGCCGTGTGGATTGTCGGCGACGTGACTGATCGATACGACACGCGTGGGAAGCGCCAGCGAGTCGAGCGCATGTTTCCCGTTCTCACGCCTGAGCAACGATTCGAGTCGTCTGCTGACGATCACCGACCCGAGGTCGTGCGAACTGGAGGGCTGCGATCCATCCACGGGTGCCGAGCTTACCAGCGCGACGCCGCGCAGCCGTTGGCCGATCCGCAGCTCGATTGCAGTCGAATCAACCGCGAATACCGTCGCTCGCGAGCCGAGAGTCCCAGCGAGTTGCTCGGCGAACTCCATGGGAATAATTGGCGGCGGATCAGGGTACTCGAATACAACGCCGTCGAGCCAATAGGATCGCACTGGCTCGACTTGAAGATTCGCGAACCCCGACGCCGCAAGCTGCCGTCGGTTGAGATCGGCCAGCGAGTCACTCAGGAGCGAGACGGCGCTCAGGGCCGCGGTTCCAATCGCGAAACCGACGAGGGTCAAGCCGGCGCGCAGGGGCGCGCCTCGCACGGTGCCCACCGAGAGCAGCAGGGCACGGAAGGCGGCGTGGAAGACGGCGTGGGAGACGGCGCGTATCACGTGCCGCCGCTTGCTTCGGTCAAGACCCTCGCGAGCGGCTCGCTCATCCCTCTCCCGGCGTGGTGCTATGGTCAGGTAGGCGTCGCGGAACGGGCGACCACGGATGTTCTGTCCGGAGCTTCGACCATGGTTCCGCGAACCTTGGCCTCGGGATACTCGCGTCGGTAGCGAACCTTGGC
>CAYUMN010000342.1:0-1800 GCA_964445835.1 uncultured Gemmatimonas sp. | reverse complement strand
CACCAGAGGCACCACCAGGGAGGCTCGACGGAGTACCCAGTCACTTGGACGGGCGTGAGCGTGAGCGCACCAATGGTCAGGAGCGCCGCGAGGCTCAGGAGGGCACCGATCTGGCGTCGAGAAGGATTCACCGACCAAAGTTCGCTCATCGCGGGGCGGGGGTGAAGCCGGGCGGTTAGCTTGGGCGAAATGGCGCGCGCACTTCCCCCCGTTCAATCCCCGCTCTCGCTCGGCGCTCTGCGCCGCGGCTGGACGAGTGCTCGTTCCGGGCGGGTCGCCGCGCGAGCCGAGGCGGAACTCCGCGCCGCCCTCGCCGCCCGCGGCTTCGCGGGCGAGATCCTTCTCGCCGATAGCGGCACCTCGGCGCTGAATCTCGCGCTTCGCGCTGCGGTAACGGCGAGATCTGGATCTGTCGCGATTCCCGCGTACGGCTGCTTCGACCTCGCGACGGCCGTGGACGCCGCTGGGGTGCCGTTTGTGCTATATGACGTCGATCCGGGGACCCTGGCCCCCGTTCCGGGAGCGATCGAGTGCGCGGTGGCAGAGGGAGCGACGATCGTCCTGCTCGTCCACCTCTACGGGGTGCCAGTTGATGTTGAGGCACAGCGAGCGGAGCTTCCAGCGGGAGTGATTCTGATCGATGATGCAGCGCAAGGGGTCGGAGCGACCTGTCGGGGGAAGCCCCTCGGGTCGGCCGGGGACTTTGGCATCCTCAGTTTTGGTCGCGGCAAGGGGCTCACGGGGGGCAGTGGCGGCGCACTGCTCGTGAATCGCCCGTTTTCAGGCGCAGTTGTTTCGAGCACGCTCCCGCCGTCCGCAGCGGGGGCGCTACGACCACTCGTGACCACCAAGGCCCAGTGGCTCTTGGCACGCCCTGGGCTGTACGCTCTTCCGCGAGCCCTACCATTTCTCGGCCTCGGTGAGACGCCGTACCGCCCGGCGCACTCCCCCACGGGGATTGCCCCCTTTGCGCTCGGCGTCCTTGCGGATGGTGTCGCGGGGGTGGACGGCGAACTGGCCGCTCGGCGGCGTTCGGCCCAGCGGTACCGCGACGCGCTCGCCGGTGTTGGCTGCGTGACTCTTTTTCCGGAATTGGAGGGCGCGGGCTGGCTGCGGTTCCCAGTCGTGGTAGCAGAGGCGGTCCTGCCGATGGCCCGCTCCGAAGAATCCGCGCGGTTGGGCATCATGCCGGGATACCCGAGCTCACTGGCCGACCTCGCGGGCTTTGGGGCGCGCCGCCAGAATACCGACGCCGAGTTTCCGGGGGCGAAGCTGTTGGCCTCGCGGATCTTCACCCTGCCCACGCATGGCGCGCTCGCACCACGCGATGTGGACGCGGTGATTGAGCGGGTGCGGCGCTGGCGCTAGCGGAGTGCGGCGAGGCGCGCGCGGAACCCTGCGTCGGTGAGGCGCGCCGTCACGTTGAGGCGAGGCAGAGCGTGCGGTCCGGCGCTGCGGCGGTCCCACCCGCCACTCACGAGCAAGGCCCCTCGGTAGCCGGTCGCTTCGGCGGCGATCACGGACTCGCTGGTAGCGAGGCCATACGGATACGCGAGCCAGTCGAGGAAACGTGGACCGAAGCGGCTGCGCAGCCAGTCACGCGGTGCGGCCAGCTCGCGCTCCAACGCCTCGCCGCGCAGGCGAGCCACATTCGGGTGCGACCAAGTGTGAGAGCCAAGGGAGAGGCGCGGATGCTCCTGCACGGCGCGAGTGAGTTCGTCCGCACTGGCAATGCGGTGTTCGGGGAGCAGGGGAGTGCGGGGCCATCCGCGCGCCGCCGCCGCCTCAAGAATGCGTGCC
>CAYUMN010000341.1:0-1831 GCA_964445835.1 uncultured Gemmatimonas sp. | reverse complement strand
CACGCCGCCGGCGGTGCAGTCGTTGCAGGAGTGGCTGGAGAGGCTCGGGTGAGTGCCCCGTTCATCCACGAGTCGGCCTTCGTTGACGATGGGGCGCAGATTGGTCCGCGGACCAAGATCTGGCACTTCGTGCATGTGATGCCGGGCGCGGTGATTGGTGCGGATTGCAGCCTCGGCCAGAACGTGGTCGTGCTCAATGGCACGCGGATTGGCGACCGCGTGAAGATCCAGAATAACGTCTCGGTCTACGAAGGGGTGGAGCTCGAGGACGACGTTTTCTGCGGGCCCTCGATGGTGTTCACCAACGTCATTAATCCGCGGAGCCATGTCTCGCGCAAGGACGAGTATCGGCGCACGCTGGTGAAGCGCGGCGCGAGCATCGGCGCGAATGCGACCATTCTCTGCGGGACAACGCTGGGTGCGTACTGTTTTGTCGGCGCAGGGGCGGTGGTCACGACGGATGTGCCGGCCTATGCCATCGTGACGGGAGTGCCGGCGCGGCGTACGGGGTGGGTGTGCGTCTGCGGCGTGACGTTGCGCGGCACGGACGCCTTCGTGTGCACGGAGTGCGGTCGGCGCTACGCCGAACGCGCGGGCACGCTGTCGCCGGAGCCCGCCGCATGAGTGCCGTCATCCGCGTCGCCCTCGTCGGGTGCGGCCGCATCAGTACCAATCACTTCGAGGCGATCACGCGGGTGGATGGGCTCGCGTTATCGGCCGTTTGCGATGTGATCGAGGCACGCGCGAAGGCGGCGGGCGAGCAGCTCGGCGTCCCATGGTTCACGAGCTATGAGAGAATGTTGGCCGAGGCGGACTGCGATGCGGTCACGATCGCAACGCCGAGTGGCCTGCATCCGCAACAGGGCATCCTGGCGGCCCGCGCGGGGAAGCATGTCATCAGCGAGAAGCCGATGGCGATTTCGTTGGCCGGCGCCGACGCGCTCGTCCACTCCTGTGACGAGGCCGGGGTCCGCCTTTTTGTGGTGAAGCAGAACCGCCTCAATGCCACGGTGCAGTTGGTGAAGCGCGCGCTGGATAAGGGCCGCTTCGGCCGGCTGTTTCTCACCAACACCACGGTGCATTGGAGCCGCCCGCAGTCGTATTACGACCAGGCGCCGTGGCGTGGCACGTGGGAGTTCGACGGGGGTGCGTTCATGAATCAGGCCTCCCACTACGTGGATCTGATGCAGTGGCTGGTCGGGCCGGTGGAGAGCGTCATCGCCAAAACGGCCACGATGGCTCGGCGAATCGAGGCAGAGGACACCGGCGCGGCGGTGCTGAAGTTCCGCAATGGCGCGCTTGGGGTGATTGAGGTGACGATGCTGACCTATCCCAAGAATCTTGAGGGGTCTTTCACCCTGATCGGGGAGAAGGGGACGGTCAAGATTGGCGGGACGGCGGTCAACCGGATTGAGCACTGGTCGTTTGCCGACGAGGACCCCGATGACGCGCTCGTCGAGCAGGTCAACACCGAGCCATCGTCCGTCTACGGCTTTGGGCACGAGCCCTACTACCGCAACGTGCTGAAAGTCCTTCAGGGAGAGGCGGTTCCAGACACCGACGGCCGAATGGGCCGGAAGTCGCTGGAGCTGATTCTCGGGATCTACGAGTCCGCCAAGACCGGACGAGAGGTTCCGCTTCCCCTGCGTCCGACTCTTTAAGAGAGCGGTCTAAAAGAGCGTCGGGTTCGTTGACTATGTCGCGGCCCGGGGCGAACTTACACGGCTCGCGCGGACACCGTGCGAGCTTTCTTTCTGCCCCCAAACGGATCCGACCCAGATGTCCGTTCCTCTACTCGACCTCAAGGCCCAACACGCCACCATCCGCGACG
>CAYUMN010000340.1:0-1834 GCA_964445835.1 uncultured Gemmatimonas sp. | reverse complement strand
CTTCCCCGCCCGCCCCGAGCGACGAGCCCGCGAGGACGATCACTCCTTCCTCCGCCATCATCCGCTCGTGGAACGCGAGCGACGGCACATTCGCCGGCAACGGCACCCAGAGATACATCGAGGCCTGCGGCGACTCGACGTGCTCGAAGCCGTTCGCGCGGAACGCCGCGACCGCGGCATCACGCCGCTCCTTGAACACGGCGACGTTCCCCGGCACCCAGTCGGCGTGACTCTCCAGCGCGGCCACCGCCGACGCCTGCACCGCCATGAACTGCCCCGTATCGAGGAAGCTCTTGGTCTTGGAGAGCATCCCGATCAATTCGGGATTTCCACACGCCCACCCACAACGCCACCCGGTCATGTTGTACGTCTTGGAGAGCGAGTGGAACTCGATCGCCACCTCTCGTGCACCCGGCACATCAAAGATGCTCGGCGCCACGTAGCCGTCGAAGGTCATCTCCGAGTAGGCGTTGTCGAACACGAGGATGATCCCGAGTTCCTTGCAGCGCTTCACCATGCGCGCCAAGTACTCCATCGGCGCAATCGCTGCGGTCGGGTTGTTCGGATAGTTCAGGAACAACACCTTGGCGCGCGTCAGGATGTCGGCCGGAATCTCATCGAGCTCGACCAAGAAGTTCGTGCGTGGCGTGATCGGATACAGGTAGGGCTCAGCCTCAGCGAGCAACGTGCCGCCGAGGTACGCGAGGTAGCCGGGATCGGGGATGATCGCGACGTCTCCCTTCTGCAATGTGGCCAAGCAGAAGTGCGCGATCCCTTCCTTCGAGCCGATCAGTGGGACGATCTCCTTGAGCGGATCGAAGCGATGTCCGAATCGTTTCTCCATCCACGTGCTCACGGCCTCGCGGTATCTCGGGAGGCCAAGGCCGAAGCCATAGCGGCTCATCCCGGGTTCCTGCACCGCGGCGATCATCGCCTGCACGGCCGCTGGGGGCGCCGCGAGATCGGCATCGCCGGCGCCGAGGTCGATCACATCGACGCCGCGCGCGATCAAGTCGCGCTTCTTCTGCGGGATGGTGGCGAGGAGATAGACGGGGAGCGAATCGAAGCGGGCGGTGGTCTTCACGGAAGTGCCTGACGTAAGAAGGGGATCGGCCGACCGGAGAAACGTAACCGATCCCCGTCGCGCGTCAGACAGGTTGTGCCGCGCCGTTCCCTCGGCGCGGCTTCAACGCGGCAGCGTATCTACGCGGACCTCGAAGGCGTTCGACCAGATCGTCAGGCCATCCACATAGTAGACCAAGCGCATGCGCCCCTCGAGCTCGCCGAGCGATGCCCCCGTCTCGACGTCGACAAGTTGAGGCGCCGTGAGTTCGATGCGGTCCACGCGGCTCTCGCCCACCGCGAGCGTGATGCTCGAGCGCTGGTCGCAGCCGTAGCGATCCTGATACGCCGCCGCCCAGTCGTTGTTGGTCGCGGCCATCGAGACCGCGAAGAGCGGCGTGCCGCCAGGGACATCCGCGCACGCCTGAAGCGAGACCGGTCGCTCGGTGCCGTTCGAGATCGCGACGATGATCTCCATGGCGTAGCGCTCTTGCGGCGCGCCGCTCGGGTCCCACTCCGCGAGGTAGCCACTCGCATTGGTCTCAAGCAACACGGCGCCCGAGGGCGCAAGGATCTGCTCGCGGCACCCGAGACAACCCAGCAGTGCGAGCGCCAATCCCGCGACAAGGCCCACGCGCCCCCGCGTAGCGAGGCGCGCTCCTCCAGCTCGGCGCGTGAACGGGGAGCGCATATATGAGAGAATACCCGCGGATACCAGACGGTGCCACAAGTCCGCACTCGGCGACGCGAACACGGGGCGGGACACCGGCTT
>CAYUMN010000339.1:0-1840 GCA_964445835.1 uncultured Gemmatimonas sp. | reverse complement strand
CAGATGTCCGTTCCTCTACTCGACCTCAAGGCCCAACACGCCACCATCCGCGACGAGGTGGTGCGGGAGCTGATGCAGGTCGTGGACGACCAAGCGTTCATTCTTGGCGCGCCGGTCGCGCAGCTCGAGTGCGACGTCGCTGGCCTCTCCAAGACGCGCTACGCTGTCGGTTGCGCCAACGGCACCGACGCGATCCTCATCGCGTTACGTGCACTCGATATCGGTCGCGGCGACGAGGTCGTCACCACACCGTTCACGTTCTTTGCGACCGCCGGTACGATTCACAACGTCGGGGCGACGCCGGTGTTCGTCGACATCGACCCCAAGACCTACAACATCCGCCCCGACCTCGCGGCCGCGGCCGTCACCACGAAGACCAAGGCCGTGATTCCGGTCGATCTCTTCGGGCAGATGGCGGCGATCGACGACGTGCGGAAACTCCTCCCGTCGATGCCGATCATCGAGGACGCCGCGCAGAGCATCGGCGCGCGCCGCAAGATCGATGGCGAGTGGCGGATGGCGGGTGAAGTGGCCACCATCGGCACCTACTCGTTCTTCCCCTCCAAGAACCTCGGTGGCTATGGTGACGGGGGCATGATCGTGACGCAGGACGAGACGATCTTCAAGCGCCTGATGCGCCTCCGCACCCACGGCTCCGTGCAGACCTACTTCCACGAAGAGGTGGGCTACAACTCCCGCCTCGATGCGTTGCAGGCCGCGGTGTTGCTGGCGAAGCTGCCCCATCTCGCCGCCTGGAGCGCGAAGCGTCGGGAGAACGCGGCCTTCTACACGGCCGCCTTCGCCGACATCACGGACATCGTGCCGCCGTACATCGATCCGGCCAACGAGTCGATCTACAACCAGTACACGATTCGCGTCGACAAGCGCGATGTGCTCAAGGATCACCTGAAGGCGAAGGGGATCGGCCACTCCGTGTACTATCCGCTCCCGCTGCACCTCCAGCCCTGCTTCGCCTACCTCGGCTACAAGGAAGGGGCGTTCCCCGAGTCGGAGAAGGCGTCGAAGGAAGTCGTGTCACTCCCGGTGTTCCCCGAGCTCACGACCGCGCAGCGCGATGAAGTGGTCGCTGCGGTGCGCTCGTTCTACGGCAAGTAAACCGCGGCCCTGCCGCCTGATCCCACGACGATGAACGACATGAAGACGACCCTGCTCAAGAAGATCGAGGACCGCTCCGCGGTCGCCGCGGTGATCGGACTTGGCTACGTAGGCCTCCCCCTCGCGATGGAGCTCTGCGAAGCGGGCTTTCATGTGATCGGCTACGACGTCAGCGAGCGCGTGGTCGGGCTCCTGATGCGTGGCGAGTCGCACATCCAGGACATCCCCGCGGCGCAGGTGGGGAAGCACGTGCAGTCGGGGAAGTTCCTCGCCACGACCGACGCGACGAAGTTGCGCGCATCGGACACCGTCTCGATCGCGGTCCCGACCCCGCTGGCGAAGACGCGCGATCCGGATATGTCGTACGTGCTCTCGGCGTCCTCTACCATCGCCGAACAGGCGCATCCCGGCATGCTGATCGTGCTTGAGAGCACGACGTATCCCGGCACGACGCGCGAGCTGCTCCAGCCGCGCTTGGAGGAACGGGGGCTCACCGTCGGCAAGGACGTGTTCCTCGCCTTCAGCCCCGAGCGCGTGGATCCGGGGAACCCGACCTATCACACGAAGAACACCCCGAAGGTCGTGGGCGGCATCACGCCGGCGTGCAACGAGGTGGCGACGGCGTTCTATTCCTCGACGATCGACACCGTTGTGCCGGTCTCCTCGCCTGAGGCGGCGGAGTTGGTGAAGCTGCTCGAGAACACCTTCCGCTCGGTGAACATCG
>CAYUMN010000338.1:0-1841 GCA_964445835.1 uncultured Gemmatimonas sp. | reverse complement strand
GAGGGACTCGAACCCCCAACCTTCTGATCCGTAGTCAGATGCTCTATCCAATTGAGCTACGAGCGCCTACCGCCCCAGTCGCGCCGTTCCAGCCAGCGTTTCCAAAGGAATCCCAAAGATAGTGAGCCAGAGGGGGGCCGTCAACGCGACCGGCCCCCCAATCTTCCTCACTTCAGCACGTACTTCCACGCCACGATGCCCGCCTGGACCGCGGTCACCTCGAACGCGACCGTCGCGTTCGCCGCCGCCGCCGGCGTCGTCACCGACTGCGTCTCCAGCACGTTCCCCTCGGTGTCCAGGAACGCCACGTCGAGCGTGTAGGTCTTGGCGGCGTTCGAACGGTTCTCCACCGTTCCGCTCCAGACCGCCCCTTCCGCCCGACGCTCGAAGCGCACGATCTGCACGCGATACGGGATCGCGGCCTCGCGGGCCATCAGGGCATTCACCTGGCGGATCAGCTCCGCCCGCTTTCGCGTGTCACGCTCGGCCTCGGCCACTTGGCGCACGGCCATCGTCTGCATCATCACGTTGTCCGGGTTCCCCGGATCGATCGACACGAGCCGCTCGAGCAGCGCGGTCGTCTCGGCCGGCTTCTTCGCCTCAAGGAGCAGGTAGGAGAGGAAGTAGTTGGCGTCGCGGATGTTCGGGTTCTTGGCGAGCGCCGACTTGTAGAGTGCTATGGCGTTGTCGGACTTGCCAAGCAGGCGCGAGGTCTCGGCGCCGAGCAGGAGCGTGAGGTCCGGGAACGGGGTTGGATCCTCGAGCATCGGGTTCAGGATCTCGCCGATCAGCGCCTGATCCTGAATGAGCATCGCAACGTCGAGTGCGGACGAGTAATACGCCGGGCCGTCCCTGGAGGTCGGATCCTCGGCGCCGATCGCGAGATACATGCGCGCGGCACGGGCGAGCTTCGGGTTCCGCACCGCCTGATCTGTCTCGGTCATCGCCGTCTCTTGCAACGTGCCCGCGTACTGCGTCCTGAGCTGCCGCGCGGTCTCGACCAACGCGGTGTCGCGCGAGGCGAGATCGATCGCCTTGTCGAGCTGACGGAACATCTCGTCCGTCTGATTGCGCTTCATCGCGATCTGCGCAAAGGCGTTGTAGATGAACGGCGAGCGACGGTCGAGCATGTACGCTTCCTTCGCGTACACCTCGGCGGAGTCGATCGCGCCGGAACCGAGTAACCGATAGGTCTCGCTGATCCGCGTGTTCCATGGGCGCGACTGCCGCCACTTGTCGAGTTCGGTGGCACACGACGGGTGCGCCGTTTCGACGATCGTGAGCAAGGAGTCGGCGGCGTGCAGGAGATTGATTCTGGCGGTGCGATCGCGGCCCAGGTTCAGGTCGAACTGGGTCATTTCGACGGGGGCGGGATCCTGATGCAGCCAGAGGATCAACAGCTGCCCCTTCGCGAAGGTCAACCCGGTCGGGTTGGAGGCGAAACGCCGCTCGTCCTTCAGGAAATTGGCGGCATCGCGAAGTGCCTTTGCGGCGACGGCGCCTTCGGTCGCGACTGCGGCCTGCTGAATGAAGACCGCCGCCTGGGCGAGCTGGGTCGGCTGGTAGAGATCCACTGGGCACTCGGAGCCCTGAGCGGCGGCGAGGCGGGGGGAGAGGGTCGCGGTGAGGGCCGCGGTGAGGGCGGCGACCGCAATCAGGGCGGGACGACGGAGCGAAGAGAGCATCGGTCGTGGTCTTGAAGAGGATGACGTGGGATCCCGAAGTGGATCGCAGGGCGGTGGGGAGAAAAAACGCCCCACGAGTATTACCCGTGAGGCGAATGGGCCGTACAAGACTCGAACTTGTGACCTCCACGATGTCAACGTGGCGCTCTAACCAAC
>CAYUMN010000337.1:0-1846 GCA_964445835.1 uncultured Gemmatimonas sp. | reverse complement strand
CGGGGCGTATTGTGGAGTCGGGGACGCATGACGAGCTGTTGACGCGTGGTGCGCGGTATGCGGAATCGTGGGCGGCGCAGAGTGCGCCGGATGCCGCGGACGTGTCAGCGGAATAGCGTCTTTGAGGCGAAGTGGATCCAGTCTCCAATGCCGCGGGCGTGGCGCAGAATGCGCTGCGCCCGCGTTTCGGTCGATGCGGTGCCGTAGGCCTTGGCCCACTTCTGCTCAGGGTCGTAGCGCCCGGGGTTCTTGTGGCCGCTCCAGTCGGGGCGGAGGGCCGTGCGCCAGAGTAGCCGGGTGAGCTTCACTGAGGGGGAGACCGGCCCTTCGCCTGGTGCGATCTGCGCAATGAAGTGTCGTTCGAGCGCGTTGCAGATCATCGACGAGGTCGGTGGCGCGAGTCGCGCGAGCACCCACTCCGGCACGGGGATTCCGGCCATCGTCTGCGCGAGGCGCAGGGTCCAGTAGCAGGTGGTTCCGGCTTTCACCTCGAGTGCGGCTTCCGTGAAACGGTCCCAATTGAAATCGGGCTGGGCGATCATCGCTGAGACGACGCGGAAGGTGCGCCACGCCCCGAAGGCCATGGTATGCTGCCAGGCGAAGTGGACGCAGGCGTGGAGGAGGATGTGGTTCGCCGAAGGCACCAGCGCGCCGTCGAAGGGGGGCGGGGCAAGGCGGGCATCGCGCCAGAGCAGGGCTTCGTCGAAGGCGAAGGGCTGATCGTCCGGCATCAGCATGACGTGGAGCTCGAGCCGCATTCCGGGGAGGGAAGGGTCCACGAAGTGCGGGAGATGGTGTGCGTCCTGCAGCATCTCGAGATACACGGGGTTCTCGGTGATGCCCCAATCGGCGGCTAGGACCGCCGCTTTCGCGCGCTCGACGTCCGCGCGATGCACGAGCACGTCGATGTCGGTCATCGGACGCGCGCGGAAGCTCGGGTCAATGATCGCGCCGACGGCCGCTCCCTTGAGCAACAGACAGGATACCCCGGCGTCGACGAGTGCGCGTGTGGTTTGCTGGGCGCGGCGGGCGAGTTGCTGCATGCGGAGATCGAGATCGACAGCGCCCTGCTGGAGCGCGGCGAGTGCCTCGGGGGGAGGGCCTCCGGCATTCCCTTCACGGCGTGCCAGAGGGCGAGCGGGGAGACTTCGCGTACTGCTAGTTGCACGAAGCGGGGCCAGTCGCGCACGGCGGTCAACAGCGCGAAGGATTCTACCGAGCCGAAGGCTGGGTCGGCGGTGCGCTGCACCAGCCGAGTTTCTGGAGTGATTGGCGCGAGTCGGGGCACGCGGGGAAGTTAATGCTGCTTCGCGGCCGCAGGTTCGCGGCGCGCGCTGCGGGCGACGGCCGCGAAGCCAAACCCGAGCGCAAGTCCGAGCACCGCTCCGAGCCACTCGACGGCGGGGGTTGGAGCGGCAACGGTTATCAACTCTGGCGTGACAATCCCCGCGGCGGCGACCACTAATGCGCTCCATCGGCCTGATGTCTTGTTAAGCCGAACATCGAACGGTGAGAGCAACGCCCATCCTAGTCCGGCGGAAAGCGGCACCATAACCTCCCGTTCGCGGTCTCCCCGTACACGCACCGCCAGATGTCTGCTTTGCATCGCACCGGCGAGAGTAGCTGTTTCGCCCGCGGTAATACCCCGGTGCAGGAGCACGGCAGGGCTCCGGAGTTTGAAATCGGCTGCCCGAGCTCGCACACGGAACACCACATCGCTACTGTTCAAGCCGAGTACGAAGGCCTCCTCGCGGCGCTCGGAGAGCACGCTTACTGCCGATGCCAACCGCTCTGGTGAACTGTGCAGCGTAACTTCGGCGGCGACCGCGATCTCACCCTGCTCCCA
>CAYUMN010000336.1:0-1884 GCA_964445835.1 uncultured Gemmatimonas sp. | reverse complement strand
ACGCCGGCGTCATCGTGAGCGCGACGTTGCTGAGCGCCAAGGTGGCCGTATCGCCGACCAGCGTGCCGCCACTGAGATTCAGCGCGCCGCCACTGACCGTGAGCGTGCGCCCGCTGGCCATCGTGATGCTGCCGATGTTCGTGAAGCTCGGGCTGGTCCCGCTCAACACGACCGAGAGATTCTGCGTCACCGCAATGGTCCCACTATTGACGTGCGCGGCGCCGGCCCTGGAGATCGTGAGCGGATGGTTCAAGACAATCGCGCCAGAGTTCACCAGCTGCGCATTGAGCGCGCGGCTTCCGATGGACCCCGTGCTGATGAGCCGTCCCGTGCTCTCGTTCACGACCGAGCCAGTCGTCACTTCGAGCGTGGTGGTGTACGCCGCGTCAATGACATTGAGCAGAATGTCGCCTGCGTTCACGATCCCGACCGCCGCGATCAGACGCGTATTTCCGCCAGCGTTGCTCGAGCGGGCCTCGAGGGTTCCGGTCGCCGCCACGCGAACGGGCGTGTTCGCGACGGAATTCGACGTGATGTTGACGCGGCCCTCGATGCTGAGCGTGCCCGCGCCATTGATCTGCGCGCCGGAAAGATTCGCGACGGCACCTGGCCGCACCACAAAGGAGTCGGCCACGGCAATCGTGCGCGCACTTGCCTGCAACGTCTGCACGCCCGTCCCGCCACCGAGCACGAGGCGGAACCCCGTGAAGTTCACGTCCATCGTCACCGTGTAGGTGCCGTTGAGCGAGATCACCACCGAATCCGTGCCGCTCGGGATGCGACCTTGGCTCCAGTTGGCGGGCGTGCTCCAATTCCCGCCGCTGGCGTTCACCCATACGTTGGTCAGCGCCGAGACGGTCGCGGTGAATGGCGTGCTCGTCGCGCTGCTCAGGCCCGCAGACGTCGCACCGAGCGTGTAGCCCACGCCCCCCGCGTTCAGCGTGAGATTGGCGAAGGTCGCGACGCCAGCCACTGCATTCGCCGTGAGCGTCCCGCCGAGGGTCGCCCCTCCCGCGTTATTCACCAGCGCGATCGTCACTGGGCCGGTGAAGGACGGGGCAACATTCCCCAGCGCATCCTTGGCCGTCACTGTCACGGCCGGCGAGACGACCGCGCCCGCCAGCACCGCACTCGGCTGACCGCTGAACTCCAGCTGCGTCGCCGGTCCGGAGGCGGTGACCGTGAACACGCTACTGTTCCCGATGTTGATGCCGACTGACGTCGTGCGGAGCGAGTAGTCGCTGGGATTGTTCAGGAACAGAGTACTGAAGGTCGCGATGCCGTTGATCGCGTTGACCGTGCGCGTGCCCGAGAGAAGGAAACCCCCGGGGTTGAACTGCAGTTCAACGGTGACAAGCCCATTGAAGCCGGTGGCGACCACGTTGTTGATCGTGACCGCCTGCACCACCACCGCCGGCGAGATCACTTGGCCCGCCACGGTGTTGGTGGGCTCCACGACGAAATAGACCATCACCGCCCCACCTTGCCCATCCACTCTCAGCGGGTCGGCGCTGGCCACGATGAGTCCCACGGCGCCCGCCTGCACGACGTACCCACCTCCGGGAATATCGATCGCGACCCCAGGGAAACTCGCCACTCCTCCCACCGCATTCACCGTGCGTGTGCCAATGAGCTGCGCCCCTGCGGTGCCGCCACTGAGCGTCAGCTCAATCGCTCCGCTGAACGTGGGCACGAGCGCCCCCAGCGCATTGCGCGCCTCAACGGTGAAGACCGGGTCGAAGGCCACGTCCTCCGTGGCGCTCGTCGGCTGCTGCACGAACTGCAGCTGCGTTGCCATACTCGCCGCGGTGACGGTAAACGCGCCCGTCGTCGCGCCGGTGAGCCCAGCCGTGCTGGAGTTGAGCGTGTAGCCCACACCAGCGA
>CAYUMN010000335.1:0-1891 GCA_964445835.1 uncultured Gemmatimonas sp. | reverse complement strand
TCTTGGCGTGGTTGACCACGTACCGCACCGACTCGCCGCCAAACGCGCCCTGCCATTGGCGAATCACGCCAAGATCGCGCGCGTGCGCCTGCGGCGTGCTGGCATTTTTGTTGCGCATTCCCTGATCGACAATCAGCCGCCCGCTGGTCAGCCGCTCATCGCGCCGCAGGCGCTCCAGACACTCGACCTCGTACTCCGCGACGGTCCATGTCCAGAGCGACACCGCGGCCGGGCCGGTCTGGTCCAGACACGCGAGCACGGCGTCGATCATCGAGAATTGGCCGCGCGTGATTGCAAAAAGCGACGCGCCGGGCTCGAGCGTGCCGATACAGTCCGTCGCGTTCTGAAAACTTTGGACGGCGTGTTTGCGCCGGGACGTACGGGCGGACGATCCCATCATCGGGTCCGCTCCAGCGTCACCGTGACGCGCGGCCCCGTCGTGTCGATCCGGACCACGCGCGCCAGCCAGTCCGACGCGCTGCCGGGGATGGTGATCTCGCCCGACAGCCAGCGGCGCACCGTCCGCTCGTCCCGGCCGATCACGACGCGGGCGAACTCCACCACCCCGAGCCCGCTCTCGGTCACCAGCGCCGAGAGCAGGGGCAGCGCGGTCGGCTCAGTCATCGGCGCAGACCTCCTCGTACCGTTTGGTCTCGGCGAACGTCGCGGAACGGATCTCGGCGCCAGTGTCGTAGTCGTGGATCATTGGGGCGGGCATCGCTCACCCCTCCATGTACCGTTCAGCTTCGTCGCGGAGCTGCATCCAGACAGTGCCGATGATGCGGCGGCAGTGCTCCTCAATGCGGTCGGTGCAGCACATGCTGCCGTCCGCATCCTCGCCGCGCACGGTGACACTGCGCCACCCGTCGACGATGGAGACGTCGGCCGTTGGGTAGGCGGTCTGGATCGCGGCAGCGTAACGGCCGGCGGCTTCGGCGTTGCTGATGTCGGTGCAGAGTGCCGCGTCGTAGGTGCTGACGTAGATGCGAACAGAGGGGGTGATCGGCGTGGTGGTCATGGCGCAGGCCTCATCGGAAGGGGTCGGGCAAGTCCCCGCGGCGCGGGGAACGCTGAAGCGGTATCGACGGGCGGCGAAACACACACGGGCCATCCCCGCGACGCGGGGAACGACAGACGTTCGCATCTTACCGCTCGACCACGCGCCACGGGGAGGAGACCGGGGCGTTGCCGAGGGCGTTCGGCCGACCAAGACCGCTCCCGACGCAGACCAGCAGGTGCGTGGCGTCCCACGACCACACGCCGTCCACGTCGGACGGGGCGTCCCCGCCGAACGTCGGCAAATCGTCGAGGGCTATTTGCCCGCGTTTCACCGGCAGCCCGCACTGGTCGGCGTACGCGGTCTGGCGGTGGTACGGGTCGGGGGCGCTGGGATCGCGCGGAGGGAGCGCGTTCAGCAATGCCGCCAACCGGCCCAGCGCAGTCGCTGTCCGCGCGATCACAGGTTGCTCTGCAGGATCGCGATCACCGACGAGATTTGCACGCGGGAGAGCCGGCGCAGCTCCAGTGCCGTGTAGCGATCGGCCGGGGCGGCCGCGTCCATCATCGACAGCGCGTAGTCGACCTGGCGGTCAGTCGGCGCGTCCGACGGCGCCACGGCGCCCCGTTCGGCGTCTGCCCGGTCCCGAGCGGTCGAGCAATGCGCCGGCCCCTTGTGCCACACCCGATCGGTGTGGCTCGTCGCTGCGGTCCGGTCGCCGGGGCGCACATCGTGGCCGCAGCGTTGGCAGGTCGGGTAGGTCTTCGTGGTGGGCATGGCTTAGACCTCCACGGTGGTCGAAGCGATCAGCGCCAGCGCGGCGCATTTCGGGCAGGTCACGTTCGCGACCATCGTCACGCGGTTCATGCAGCCAACGCGCACCAGCCCGCACAC
>CAYUMN010000334.1:0-1895 GCA_964445835.1 uncultured Gemmatimonas sp. | reverse complement strand
TCGCGATGATGATCGGCATCAGCGCGATGACCGTCAAGAACACCGCCCCCGGAAGGGTGATGCGCGACACGACCTGATCGATGTACTCGGCCGTCTTCGAGCCGGGCTTCACGCCTGGGATGAAGCCGCCCTGCTTCTTCAGGTTCTCGGCCAGGTCGACCGGATTGAAGATGATCGACGTGTAGAAGTACGTGAAGAACATGATCAGCACGGCGGACAGCGTGAAGTAGAGCCACGTGCCGGGTGCGAAGAGCTCCGCGAACTGCGCGATCGACTGATTGCCCGAGAAGCTGGCAATCGCGCCCGGCACGACGATGAGCGACTGCGCGAAGATGATCGGCATCACGCCCGCGGTGTTGATCTTGAGCGGGATGAAGTTCTTCGCCGCTTCGCGCTGACGGCCACGGGCCATCGTGCGCTGCGGGATCTGAATCGCGATGCGACGGGCCGCGAGCGTCATCGTGACGACACCGGCGACGACGAGCGCCATGACGACGATCATGCCGAGCATCGACAGGAGCGAGACCGCCCCCGTGCTGACGAACGAGAACATCTGGAAGATGCCCGGAACGAAACGCTCGACGATCGAGAAGAAGATCAGGAGCGAGGCGCCGTTGCCGAGGCCGCGTTCGGTGATCTGCTCACCGAGCCACATCACGAAGAGGGCGCCGGTCGTGAGGAAGAGCACCATCTGCAGGACGAAGCCCGTTCCAGGGTTCTGTACCGCGCCCTGGACACCAGTCGTGAACAACGCGTAGCCGTAGCCCTGGATCGCGGCGAGCACGACCGTGCCGTACCGCGTCCACTGCGTGATCTTCTTGCGCCCTTCCTCATCCTTCTGGAGCTTGTCCATGGATGGGACGACCGCGGCACCGATCTGCATGAAGATCGAGGCCGAGATGTAGGGCATGATGCCGAGCGCGAAGATCGTGGAACGGGAAAGATTCCCGCCCACGAAGAGATCGTACAGCCCGAGCAGCCCGCCGCCCTGAGTCGCGAAGAAGTCGAGCATCGCCGTCACGTCGACGCCGGGGGCGGTGACGTGCGACCCCACCCGATAGATCACCAGGCAGAGGAACGTGAAGGTGATCTTCTGCCAGAGCTCCGGCGTGCGGTAGATGTTCCCTACCGCCGCCATGGGGTTCGGCTGCGCCATCTTACGCCTCGACCGTGCCGCCAGCGGCGACGAGCTTGGCGGCGGCGGCGGCGCTGACCTTCAGCCCCTTCACCGTGTAGGCCTTGGTCACTTCGCCATTGGCGAGGAGCTTGCCCGGGCCCTTCGACAGCTTGACGAAACCCGCGGCCTCGAGCGTCAGCATGTTCACGTCCGTGCCGTCGAGGAGCGCGAGGTCGGCGAGACCGACGATCTGCGACTCGACGCGGAACGGATTGGTGAAGCCACGCTTCGGCACGCGACGCGTGAGCGGCATCTGGCCGCCTTCGAAATGCGGCTTGTTTCCGCCCGGACCGTGATGGCCGGAACGGGCCTTGATGCCCTTATGACCCTTGCCCGACGTCTTGCCCGTGCCCGAACCCGGGCCGCGCCCGAGGCGCTTCCGGTTGCGGTGCGAGCCCGGCGTACGCGCCAGGGTGCCGAGGGTGATTTTTTCTTCGCTCATATATGGTTACTCCGTCTCGGCCGTGATCGTGACCAGGTGGCGGACGCGCTTGATCATGCCGCGCAGCGCCGGAGAATCCTGATGCACGACCGACGCCTGATGGTGCTTGAGGCCGAGGGCCTCAAGGGTCGCGTTCATGACTTTGTTGTGTCCGATGCCGGAACGCACCTGGGTGATACGCACTTTCCCCGTGGTGAGCGTGTTCGGCTCGGTGTGCTTCGGCCCGCGAGTGCGGTGCCACACGAATGTGCGCGGCATTATGCGATCTCCTTGGAC
>CAYUMN010000333.1:0-1896 GCA_964445835.1 uncultured Gemmatimonas sp. | reverse complement strand
GTGCGTGGTCATCTGCTCCATCGAAAATTTCGACCCGATGGGCGTCCACACCGGCGACTCCATCACCGTCGCTCCGGCGATGACGCTCACCGACAAGGAATACCAGGTGATGCGCGACGCCTCGTTCGCCGTCATCCGCGAGATCGGCGTCGAGACCGGCGGCTCCAACATCCAGTTCTCCGTCGATCCCGTGACCGGCCGCATGGTCGTCATCGAGATGAACCCGCGCGTCTCGCGCTCCTCGGCGCTCGCGTCGAAAGCCACCGGGTTTCCCATCGCGAAAATCGCCGCCAAACTCGCCGTCGGCTACACGCTCGACGAACTGCGCAACGACATCACGCGCGTCACCCCCGCGAGCTTCGAGCCCACCATCGACTACGTGGTCACGAAGATCCCGCGCTTCACCTTCGAGAAATTTCTCGGCGCCGACACCACCCTTACCTCCGCGATGAAGTCCGTCGGCGAGGCCATGGCCATCGGCCGCACGTTCAAGGAATCCATGCAGAAGTGCCTGCGTTCCCTCGAGGTCGGCGCCCGCGGCTTCGGCGGTGGCGGCAAGTTCGGCGGTGACGAGATTCTCGACGAGAAACTCATCAACGCGAAGCTCGGGACGCCCAACTCCGAGCGCGTTTTCTATCTGCGCCACGCCTTCCGCGCGGGTTACAGCGTCGAGCGCATCTTCGATCTCACCAAGATCGATCCGTGGTTCCTCCACCAGCTCCGTGAGATTCACGAGATGGAGCAGGACCTTCAGACGAAGTCCCTCGCCACCATCGACGTCACGACCCTCCGCCGTGCGAAGCAGTTCGGCTTCGCCGACGCGCAGCTCGCCCACATTTTCAAGACCGACCTCGCCGCCGTCCGCGCCCACCGCAAGCAGGCCGGCGTCAACACGACGTATCGTCTCGTCGACACCTGCGCCGCCGAGTTCGAGGCCTTCACGCCCTACTACTACTCGAGCTACGGCGACGAAAACGAAATCCTCCCCCCGAGCGGCAAGCAGAAAATCATGATCCTCGGCGGCGGGCCCAATCGCATCGGCCAGGGCATCGAGTTCGACTATTGCTGCGTCCATGCGAGCTTCGCCCTCCGCGAGATCGGCTACGAGAGCGTGATGGTGAATTCCAATCCGGAAACCGTCTCCACCGATTACGACACCAGCGATCGTCTCTACTTCGAGCCGCTCACGCTCGAGGACGTGTTGGAAATTTACCAACAGGAGCAATGCGACGGCGTGATCGTGCAGTTCGGCGGTCAGACACCGCTGAATCTCGCCACCGCGCTGAAGGCGAATGGCGTGAACGTCATCGGCACTTCGCCCGAGAGCATCGAACTCGCCGAGGACCGGCAAAAGTTCTCCGCCATCCTCGACGAGACCGGCCTTAAGTCGCCCGCCAACCGCACGGCGATGAACGAGACCGACGCCCTCAAGGCCGCGCATGAGGTCGGTTTCCCCGTGCTGCTCCGCCCGTCCTTCGTGCTCGGCGGCCGCGGCATGTTCATCGTTTACAGCGAGGAGGAATTTAAGTCCGTCGTGCGCCAGGCCTTCGACGTGATGCCCGACAAGCCCGTGCTCATCGACAAGTTCCTCGAGGACGCGATCGAGCTCGACGTCGATTGCATCTGCGACGGCGAGATGTCCGTCATCGGCGGCATGCTCGAGCACATCGAGTTTGCCGGTGTCCACTCGGGCGATGCCGCGATGGTGATGCCGCCGCACACGTTATCCACCGAGATGCTGAACACCGTCCGCAAGGCCACGCACGAACTCGCGCGCGAGCTCAAGGTGATCGGCCTGATGAACGTGCAGTTCGCGATCAAGGACAACGAACTCTACGTGCTCGAAGTGAACCCGCGCGCCTCGCGCACCGTGCCGTTTGTGGCGAAGGCCATCGG
>CAYUMN010000332.1:0-1977 GCA_964445835.1 uncultured Gemmatimonas sp. | reverse complement strand
CGGCGGTCTGCGTGAGGAACCCCGGTCCGATGGCCGAGGTGGCCATCAGGAAGGCCGCACCCACGAGCACCCCGCGACGTCCCTCACGCATCAAGCACGCATCCCATGGTCCAGGTGACGAGCGCCGCGCCGAGTGACGCGAGAAAGGGCACGGGACCGCCGAGTGCCGTGGCTCCAAGATAGACCACCAGCGCCACAATCAGCGTCGCGCCTGCGGTGCGCGGCGAGCCGAGCGTGGTGAACAGGGCAAAGAGCGTCGTCACCAACACCCCGGCGCTGCCGAACGCCGAAGCCTGTTCGACCAGCGCCATCACCCCCTCCGCGTTCGCCGCGAGCAGGTAGGCGAGGGCGCCGAAGCCGATCACGCCAGCCCGCGCCAGAAGCACTTTGCGACGCTCGTCGCGCACGCCGGTGAGCGGGATCAAGATGTTGTGCGAGAGCAATCCGGACGCCACCAGAAGCGTGGAATCGACCGTGGAGAGAATCGCCGAGACGAGGCCGCCCGTGAAGAGCGCGAAGGCGAGGGGCGGCAACACGCGCGCGGCGACGGTGGGGAGCACCTGCTCCGCGTCCGCGAGGTCGCCGATAAAACTCCGCGCGAGGAGTGCGATCACGACCGGAATGCATCCGATCACCAGATACAACACCCCGGCCGCGATGCTCGATCGCTGTGCTACGGTTGAGGAGCGCGCGGCGATCACTCGCCCGATCACTTCGGTCGCCACGAGCGAACCGCAGACGGGAATCGCCCACGCCTCCAGCGTCTCGTACCACACCCCCGCCGCACTCGGCGCAAGGTCAATGGCGTCGCTCGCACGGATGATCGCCACCGCCTCGCCGAACCCGCCGACGTGTTGAATCACCACCACCAGTGTGGTGATGAGTCCGATACTGAGCACCGCGCCCTGCAGCACGTCCGTCACCGCATCGGCGAGGAGCCCGCCAAATGTGGTGTAGGCGATGGTGAAGAGCGCCGCGATTCCCATGCCGAGGGTGAGGTCGACTCCACCCACCAGCGAGACGACCGACCCGAGGGCGCGGACCTGTGCCGCGGCCCACAGCACCGATGTGGGAATGAGGATGATGGCGGCGAGTCGTTCGACGCCGACGCCGAAGCGCTGCCGATACAGATCGGCCAGCGTGGTGAGGCCGCGATCCCAAAGCGGCTTTGCCAGGAGTGCGCCCATCAGGATCAAGCAGAGCGCATAGCCGAAAGGCTCTGCCGAGGCGAGCGAGATTCCGCCGCTGTAGACCCCGCCGGCTGATCCGATCACCGTTTCCGCGCCGAACCAGGTCGCGAAGATCGAGAATGTCGCGAGCGTGTAGCCAAAGCGGCGTCCGCCGACGAGATAGTCGTCCTCGGTCGCGATACGGCGTGAGACCCAGACGCCGATTGCGACCTGGAGTGCGAGGAATCCCGCCAGAGCGATGAGCGGCAGCGTCACGCTTGAAGTGCTTGAAGTGCTTGAAGTGCTTGACGCGGCGTTTCGGTCATCAGTTGAACAGCCCGGGCAGGTCCGCCACGTCGAGCGGAGATCCGTCGTGGGGGAGGCCACCGAGCTGGGCTGCGCGCCCAATCAACTCGCGCGGCGTCGCGCCCGCGGCACGCAGCTCACGAATGCCAGTATCGTTGGCCGACTTGCTGAGCTTGCGGCCGTCTTGGTGCCGGACGAGCGGATGATGCAGAAACTGCGGCATGGCCGTGCGCCCGAGCAGGCGCGCGAGGCGGAGCTGGCGTCCGGTGGACGCAAGCAGATCCTCGCCGCGAATGATGAGATCGACCTCTTGGTCCATGTCATCGATCGTGACGCAGAACTGATAGGTGAAGTGGCCCGTGCGATCACGCGCGAGAACATCACCGCATTGCGCGTCGGGGTCCTGAGTCTGCTTGCCGAGTCGCAGGTCGGTGAACTGCTCGAGCGCGCCAGCGGCCATCGTCACACGGCGCGCTAGGGTGTTGGCGGCCGTTGTGCTGGC
>CAYUMN010000331.1:0-1982 GCA_964445835.1 uncultured Gemmatimonas sp. | reverse complement strand
CATTCGCGATGTCGGTGCGGTGGGTGCCACGCTCGGCCCAAGTGCTACGCCAGCGCGCCTCGACCACCGATGGGTCGTAGCCGATCGGCTCAATTTCGAAGTCTGTCATCGTCTGTGGAAGGGATTCTGACCAATTTAGCCCCCTCGGACCCCGGCTCCAACACGACCGGCTCCGAACCGCACGTCCGAACCCACATCATCGACCGCGTCGCCAATTGGGCCGCGGTCCTCGGGACGTTCGCCGTCATCACCCTGCTGGCTGCCGGACGCGACATTCTCGGCGAGCTCTCCGCTGCGGGGAACCTCGCCTGGTTCGTCGCCCTGCTCGTCGCGACTGCGGTCGGCGCGGCCGCGCTCGTCTTTCGCTTCCTGATCTCCCCCATTGTCGGCAACCAGATTCGCGGCCTCGCCGACGTCGCCGAGTGGATTGCGGCCGGGGACCTGACGCACACCCCAGATGCCGCGTTGGCTGGCGGCCAGCTCGGGCGACTGGGCCGCGCCATGGTCGAGATGACCGAGAGCCTCCGGCGCCTCACCAAGCTGATCCGCGAGAACTCCACCGTCACCGGCCAGCGCGCCACGGAGATTACGGCCTCCACGGAACACATGGCGCAGGCCGCCTCGGGAATCGCCGAAACGGCGAGCACCCTGAGCCTGGAGGCCGTGTCGATGGCCGACACGATTCGCACCCTCTCGCTCGATGCCACCCGCCTCGCTGGGTTGGCGGGGAATCTCTCGTCCGGCGCCTCCGAGGGCGTGGCGCGTAACACCAAGCTCAAGTCGCTCGCGACGGAGAACGCCGAGATCCTCGACGAAGGCGCCCGCCGTCTCGACGAGCTCGCGCAGGGTGTGCAAGAGGGGGCGCGTGCGACGGCCGCACTGGCCACTGCCTCGGATGAGATCCGGACCTTCGTCGCACTCGTGCAGAAGATCGCGCGTCAGTCCAAACTCCTCGCCTTGAATGCGGCAATGGAAGCGGCGCGCGCCGGCGAACATGGCGAAGGCTTCACCGTTGTCGCCAACGAAGTGCGTCGCCTCGCGCAGACGACCTCCGAGGCCGCTGCGAAGGTGGACGACCTCATGAAGGAACTGATTGCGCAGATGGAGACGGCCTCCTCCTCCGGCGCGCGCACCCGCTCCGCAGTCGAAGCCGTGCGCAGCGCGACCTCCCGCGGACGTCAGGCCTTCACGCAAGTCGAACGCGCCGTCGGTGAGGGCGACGCCTGGATCACCGCCATGGGCAGCTCCGCGAACTCCGGCCATACGCTGGCCGGTGAGATCACCGCGAAGCTCGACTCACTGGCGCACGGCACGCAGGCCTTCGCGAACTCCATGCAGGACGTCGCCGCCGCCAGCGAAGAACAGAGCGCGAGCACGCAGGAGATCGCCGCCGCGGCCAACGTGCTCGTGCAGGCCGCAGACCGCGTGAGCGGAACAGCGTCGAACTTCAAGACGGGATGAAGGATGGCGGTTGTAGGAAGGCGGGCCGTACGGCCCGCCCACTTCCCGCCTCCCGCCTTCATCCGCTAACGAGCGCGCGCATACACGAACGCACACCGCTCCAATCGCGCGCCCCTCGAATCACAGACCGCAAAATCCGCTCCCTCGTACAACGTCGCCGATCCATACTCGCCGGCCTTGTTCACCGCATAGACCTGCAGGTCGAAGTTCGGCCGCCCGCGTGCATCGAGGAGCCGCGTCTCCGTCATCGCCACCAGACGCTCGAGCATCTTGAGGCAGGCCGCCTGCGGTGAGAGCCCCTGGCGCATGAACTCCACGGTCAGGAAGCCGCCGCACACCTTGATGTTCGCTTCGCCGCGTCCGGTGGAGCCCGCCGCGCCGACCGTGTTGTCGCAGTACTGCCCCGCCCCGATGATCGGCGAGTCGCCCACGCGCCCCGGCACCTTCCACGCCATCCCGCTCGTCGTCGTGACCGAGCTGATGTCGCCCGCCGCATTCACGGCATTCATGTTGATCGTCCC
>CAYUMN010000330.1:0-2040 GCA_964445835.1 uncultured Gemmatimonas sp. | reverse complement strand
CTCCCACCTTCATCCTCCAACCTTCATCCTCCAACCTTCATCCCCCCACCTTCATCCCACCACCTTCATTCTCCAAGAAACACCTCGACCCGGTCCCTCCCCAGCCCCTTCGCCCGATACATCGCTTTATCGGCCAGATCGATCACCGCCTCCAGCCCCTCATCCTCCAGCACCGGGGCGATCCCGCCGGACACGGTCACAGTGATGGCCGGTCCTCCGCCGGGGAGCGAGATCTGCGTCGCCCCGATCGCCTTCCGGACCCGTTCGATGGCGATCAGCGCCTGAGCCGGGGTGGTATCCGGCAGGAGCGCCACGAACTCCTCGCCGCCGAGTCGGCCGACGATCTGTTCTTCGCGGAGCGTCGAGGTGATTCGGCGGGCGACCTCCTTCAGAACGAGGTCCCCCACGGCATGGCCGTAGGTGTCGTTGACGTCTTTGAAGAAATCGAGATCGAGCAGGGCGACCGCGATGGGCTGCTTGCGACGACGCGCTGCGGCCACGGCGGGTTCGGCGTCATCGAAAAAGGCGCGACGATTCTTGAGGCCGGTGAGTTCGTCCACCATCGCAAGGTCCTGCATTCGCGTGAGCGCGATGGCCAACTGCTTGCCGCTCGCCTTCGCTTCGATGAGCGCTTGGTCGCGCTCCACGAGGAGTCGCACGGTCGAGACGAATTCTTCCCATGCCGTGCGCGTGAAGAAGAGCGCGGAGAGCATGAAGACCGCGACGACCGAGGGCAGCGTTGGGAGATCGGCCTGGTCGAAGCGTACCGTCATCACCAACAACGGAATCATGTACGGGAGAAAAAATCCCAGACTCGCGAAGGGCGAGGATGAAAAAAAACTCACCGAGCCGCCGGTGAGTGCCGTCATGAAGATCACGAGCATCGCCCGCTCATCCGTGTTGGCCACGGGGAAGAGCGTCCAGAGGAGGACGCCCCAGAGGATGCCGAGTACGGCTGCAAAGATGGCGGCGCGCAGTTCGTTGTTGACGCTGACATTCTCGGGGCGCGCGCGGAATCGCAACCGCTGCCACGAGATGACCGCGGGCGTGAGCACCACGATCATCAGCAAGAAGGTCGCGACGAGGACGACGTGACTCGCGCGGTCCCAGAAGAAGAGCGAGACGAAGGCCGCGAGCAGCGGATTCGCTACAAAGACCATCGGAAGCTGCCGCACGCGATTCGCCGCCTGCGACACGCGAATGGCACGCTGGAGAGCTTCGGAATCGTCGGCGACGCGGTACTGCATTCTGCAGGATACGCTCGGGGCTTGGTGCAGGCCAGAGCTAATTTTAGGATGGAGGATGGAGGCTGGAGGCTGAAAGATGAACGGCCTCGCTTACTGCTTTCTGCCTCCAGCCTCCATCCTTAAGCCTCCATCCCTTACCGCCCCACGTTAACAATCGGCAACACCTTAAAAGGCGCCCGTGCCTCGCGATTGATGTTGATCACGCCGAGCTGCACGCCGCGGAGTCGCTCGGCGTAGTTCACGAGCCCGATCGTCAACCCGCGCTGGGTGCCGCGCACGGCGTTCACCGTGGCGAGCGAAACGCCGGTAATCTGGCCGCCGCGCTCAGTGCGGAAGAGTGCTGGCGCGAAGACCACGCCACGCGTCGATTCCGCGCCGACCATTAACGCGGCCGCAGCACCGCGAATGCTCGGCGCCCCAATGCCCAAGCCCGCGACGGTGATGCCGCGGATCTCACTGCCCGCACCCACCGCTGCGCCGGCGACCGTTATACCGCGGATGCTTCCGCCGGAGCCGACGCCGATACCACCGAACGTGATGCCACGGATACTCCCGCCAGCTCCCACGCCGACTCCCCCGGCCATGATCCCGCGCACGTCTCCGCCAGATGCCACGCCGATGCCACCGATGCCGATGCCGCGGAGCGATCCGCCCACTCCCGCGCCAATGCCGCCGAACACGAGTCCCTTCGCGTCACCGCCCACTCCCGCGCCAATCCCGCCGGCCACGATGCCGCGCACATTTCCGCCCGCTCCGACACCAATGAATCCAGCCGCCGCGCCGTGGATCGAGC
>CAYUMN010000329.1:0-2050 GCA_964445835.1 uncultured Gemmatimonas sp. | reverse complement strand
CGCGCGGCGGAGCCGGTCGATGAGGGGTTCGGTGCCGGGGGTGGTGAACGTGGGAGTGTTCATGCGAGGCTTGGATTTGGGCGAGGGGCGACTACTGGAATGTCCGGTGCGCGGGCGCGAGGGTCAAGTCATTGGGCGTGATTGCTACCGGCGCCCGAACATCAGCCCGACGCCCACGGTCAGCGCGGAGGTCTCCTGCTCAATCCCGTAGGCCTCGAAGCGATCGACCCGATACCCCAGTGTCCCTGTGAGGGGGAAGCCTGACCGCGTCCAACTCAGGGAGGTCTCCCCCACCCACCCGGCCACATTCGCCGCGCCACGGTCGGTGTCCACGTTGTACTCGCCGATCCCGACGTGCCGCGCCGCGCGGAACTGCACGGAGAGGGGCCCGCGTCCCAAGTTGAGACCCGAGCGCACCCCAATCTTGGCGAAGGCGTACGAATCGTCGAACGGCTTCTCGTCAGGGCTCTGCGGATTGACGCCGGTACGCGATCCGAGTCCAACATCGAGAGCGAAGCGACGCGAGCCGAGCAACACACTCCCCTCGACGATGCTCGGTGCGTCCTCGCCGAGTCCGAGGATGCGTCCGGCAATGCCGATACCGCTCCGTTCGACCGGCTGCACTGAGCCCTCAAGCGACAGCAGCACCGTCGATCTGGCTGGGGCCACGATGCCGGTGGAATCGGTGAAGATCCGCGCATCGTGAATATCGGCACTGAACACCGCATGCACGGGGGAGCGCATGGTGCGGGCGCGCTGGGCGAGTGTGCTGTTACAGCCGGTCGCGAGTGTGGCAATGCTGAGGAGCGCGAAGAGTCGACGCATGCTAGCGGCCCTCGCCCAGGAACTTCACGGTGACGCGGTGGGCCGCGAGTCGGCGGTTGTTCTCGGCAGTCGCGGCGCTGAAGCTGCGCTCGTGCAGTGCGCGAGCGGCGGTGTTGGCTTCGATGGCATCGAGATCGCTTCCCTCCCGATCGCGCCAGATGGCCCAGCCCGTCGCGCCGATGATGGAGAGGCCGATCAATCCGGCGCGTGGATCCGCAGCGGACGCCGAGGCAATAGGGCCCCGCGCGCGCATGCCTTCGGCAATGACGAAAGTCGCCAACGCCATCGCACCACCGGCGGCGGCGATGCGCCAAGGCTGTGGCTTGCGCTGTTCCGGACGAAGTCGTGCGCTATCGAGTTGCGGGAGCGGGAGTAGCACGGGGGCCATCCCTTCCACCTGAATGCGACGCACGGACTGCGCGCTGTCACCACGCTCGGAGTCAGTGGCGGTCACGATCAGTTCGTACTCCCCGCGCTCCAACAGCACGCGGTCGCCCTCCGCTGTGCGCAACGCAAGCTCGGTGCGCGCACTCGGCGTGGACGATGCCATATGCGTGACCTCGGCGCCGCCCACGCGACGCGTCGAGAGACGGAAGCGGACGGGGCGCGACGCCACCGCGGGGATGGTCGACGCGGGGGCTCCGGTGGCGGTGACAACGAATGAATCGCGCGCGGGCCGCAACACCACCGAGAGCGTGCGAGTCCGTGCGAGCGAGAAGAGCGAATCGAGGCCGGGCCACGCCAACACGACCGGCATATCGGCATCAGGGGCCACGCGGACCACGCGAACGAGTTGCGCCAGTGCGGAGTCCGGAGACTGCTCCCCCTCCGATTCTGGATAGTACGCAGCGGCAAGGGCGAAACGGAGCGTGACTTCCTGCGTGGGGCGCAACGAGGCGGCCGCGGCGAGAATCTCTCGCCCGCCGCGGATGGCTTGGGCATAGCGCAGATCGTTCACGTCATTCACGACGCTGCGAATGAGATCCTCCACCGGATCGGATTGCTGCGCTTCGGCGCGCGACTGCGGCACGGCAAGTGCCGCGAGGATGGCGACGGTCGCAATCCATGAGTGCGAGCGGAGAGGGGGGAGCATGATGGCGATGGTGGGTGTCAGCAGCTCGCCGGGCGAAGCCCGATGCGATGCTCCGAGCCGGCGACGACGGTGAAGGTGGTATCCCACGTGGGACACCGACGCGAACGAATCGAGAGCCGCACCTGACCCGCG
>CAYUMN010000328.1:0-2056 GCA_964445835.1 uncultured Gemmatimonas sp. | reverse complement strand
GACCACGACGACGATGCTCGCCGCCGTCCTCACCTTCCTCGTGCCGTTTGCTGGCCTGATGAGCGTGAAGGCCAAGGTCTGGTCGCCGACGATGATCCTCTTCGCGACCTCCTCGTTCGTCGGCCTCTGGTTCTCCCGCTATACCGAGATCTATCCGTCGCTGTACGGATCCGCGGCTTCGCATGCGCCGCTCGGCCTGTGGGAGATCGGCATCTTCCTCGGCTTCGCGGGCCTCTTTGCGTGGAGCTATGCGCAGTTCATGGATGCCTTCCCCAAGGCGCGCGTCTTCCTGATGACCTCGCCGTATCGCGACGAGGTGCAGGTGCCGGTCGATCCGACCACGATGGAGCCGCTGCCGGCGCACGAGTAGTCGCGCATTGCGGCAACGCAGGGATCGAGAGCACTCAGAGGTCGAGGATCCCTGCGTTGAGCCAGCTCCATCGCGCGTTCATCCATGCGCGGAGGGTGCCCACTTGGCCAGCGTAGTCCACGAGCGCCCCCTCGGACGTGCGAGTGCGAACAACGGGGGCGGCGCGCAGGTCCGCGGTCAGATCCCCTGCCTGTAACAGGGGCAGGGGACCATACGGGAACCAGAGGGCGTGGTTCGGCCCCTCCGAGAGGCGAAGACGCGCGGCATACGTCACAATGAATGCATCGACCTCGGCGCGCTGGGCGTAGAGCGCGCGCCAACGGAGCTTGATCCGATCGATAAATGCGCGATCCTCGAAGAGTCTCGCGATCCACGCGGAGTTGCGGATCTTCCACCCCGTGGGGCCCGCATCATAGGGATAGTTTCCGCCCGCGAGGTCGAAGTCCCAGACCGGCCCAATGGTGATGCGCCCCTGTGGGGCCTTGTAGACGAACACGGACTTGAAGAACGCGGCGTCGCTGTTCTTGAGCAGCTCCTGCACCAGATACCAGCCAATCGCGGCATCGACATCGAGGTCCTTCGCGTACCCCGTGTCCGGATGCGCGAATCCCTCGCCGTACAGGAGCGCTTCGAAGCCGAGCAACTCCGCCTCGATCGCGGCGCGCTGCGTTGCGGTGGGGGCGTCGGGCTGCTTGTAGACCCACACCGACGGGTTGGGATCGGACTCCATCGACCAGGCGTCCAGCCGTGGCGAATGAAAGACGACGTCCGTGGGTTCAAGACGCGGCAGGTCATCGATGGCCAGCAACCATCCTGTCGTGGCGGGGATGCGTTGGGCCGCCACTTCCATGTGCTCGCAGAGCTGATACGAGCCTTGATGCTGTCCGTTCAGGACGAACTCCACGGCGGTGCACCGCGGCGTATACGGCATGCCGACCAGGCGCGACAGCTCGAAGGCGAGCGCAGTTCTGACGAGCGACTGATCCCAGTAGTTGGCGAGCAGTGTCCAGTCGCGGTCGGCGGGGAAGCCGAAGAGCGAGGAGGCGGTGGTGAGCTTGAGCCGGTAGGGCTTCTTCGGATTGCTCCAGGTGGAGTTTCCACGCCCGCGAATCTCGGTCGTTGCGGAGATGGTGTGCTCGGGGCGCTCTTTTCCGCCGAATACCTCGATGACCGCGCGCACGTAGTCTTCGCGAGTCAGGATCGGCGCCCCGCCCTCCGTGGTGATCGACACGATCGGCAGTCCGGTGAAGACGGTGACGTCGACGATGTACGCCCGCACGCTCCCGGACGACGACGCCAACTCGTAGCGCACGGGGAGCGTGAAGTTCACGCGGCTCGAGCCGCTCCGTTGGGTCGCGCCGCTGACGCGGAGCGTCGCTCCGGGGGTGCTGAAAGAGAAGGTGGCGGCGAGCGAGGTGACCGACATCGCGCGCGGGAGGATGACGCGAATCGTGTCGCCGTCGATGACCCCGGCGACCTCGGCCGTCAGCGCCGGGTTGGCCGCCGGCGTGAAGCGGAAGGCCACAAGGCTCGAATCCGTCGGCGGGCCGCTGGGCGCGGTCGGGCCGTCACACGCACTGGTGAGGGCCGCGAGCGTGGTGAGGAGAGCGAGGGCACGGCGCGCACCGGCACGGCGAGCACAGGCGCGGCGAGCACAGGCGCGGCGAGCGAGCATCGGGATCGGAT
>CAYUMN010000327.1:0-2075 GCA_964445835.1 uncultured Gemmatimonas sp. | reverse complement strand
AGCGCGGCCGGTACGAAAGTACAGAAGCGCGTCTCCCGCGGTGTTCCAGCGAACCCAAGGCCGCGCTGCTCCACCTCCGAACACTCCCACTTCGGTGCCATCGCGCTCAAGGACGCGCAGACCCGTCCGGTCGCTCACCGCGATGCGCCTCCCGGTGGGCGACCACGCGATATCGTCGACCGAGGTGAGCGCCACAGGGAAGATCGCGTAGATGGTACCGTCCGTCATGCTGATCACCGACATTGAATCCTCGGCCTCCGCAAGCACGAGGACGCTGTCCGCCGCGGGGTGCGTGTCGTACGCGCCGCCGCCTTCGTAAATGAGGCGTGGCGTGGCAGTGAGTCGGGGAATGGCAAAGATTCCGCTCCGTCCGCGCTCGAGGACCGCGCCAATCACGACGGTCTCGCCATCATGGCTCCACCGCGGGTAGTCCAGTCTGAGTGCCGCCGGAATCAACACCTGCGCCTTGGTGCTACCCACCTCCAGCACCTCGAGCGACACGGTGCAGTCCGCCTGCGCGGGAGTGCACGCATCCACCACGTAGGCAATCCGTCGCCCGTCCGGGGAGATCGCCGGCCGCGTGGCTTGGCCGCTGAACGTGAGTTGATCGCGATTGATCTCGCCACCGGCCTGCGGTGCGGGCCGCAACAGGAGCATCGCCGCCGCTCCGGTCACGGCACCTGCGGCGAGCCCTCCGATGAGCGCGAGGCGCCAGCGCGAGGTCGCGGCGGCCGCGTGCGCGACCGGCATGGATGTCGTCGCAAAGTTGCGGTCCTTGAGTGCGTCGCCGAACGCCTTGGCACTCTCAAAGCGGTCGGCCGCCAACCGCTCAAGCGACTTGGCCACCGCGGCGGCGACGTTCGCCGGCACCGCCTTCCGCAACCGCGTCACCGGGGTCGCGTCCTCGGTGACGATCTTCATGATGATCGCCTGCGCGGAGTTGCCGATGTGAGGCGGTTCGCCCGCGAGCATCTCGTAGAGCACGCTGGCGAGCGAGTAGATGTCGGTGCGCGCCGTGATCTCCCGCTCCGCCGTTGCCTGCTCCGGACTCATGTAGTGCGGCGTGCCGAGGCTCAGGCCCGTCTCGGTCATCCGCCCACCCGCCGCCGCACTCACCGCGAGCGCGATCCCAAAGTCCATCACCATCGCCCGCCCGTCGTGCAGTAGCAGGTTCTCAGGCTTGATGTCGCGATGGATCACGCCGTGTCGGTGCGCGTAATCGAGCGCGTCGGCGATCTCGCAGGTGATGCGCACGGCTTCGTCCACACCGAGCTGATTCTCGCGGTTGAGCCGGTCGCGAATCGTCTCGCCCGCGATGTACGGCATCACGTAATAGAGGAACCCGTCGGCCTCGCCGCTGTCGAACAGCGGCAGGATATGCGGATGGCTCAGTGCGGCGGTGGTCTTGATCTCCTGCACGAAGCGCTCGGCGCCGAGCACGGCGGCGAGCTCGGGCTTGAGCACCTTGATGGCGACCTTGCGATCGTGCTTGAGGTCTTCGGCGAGATAGACCGTGGCCATTCCGCCGGCGCCAAGCGCGCGCTCGATGCGGTAGCGGTCGGCCAGTGCGGCGGCGAGGCGGGCTTGGATATCAGTCACAGGAAGGGAAGGTACGATCGCAAGAAGGGGTGGGCCAGCATCTCGCGTGCACGAACGGGCGGCGGGCGCCTGCTGCCGCCGTATTGCTAGAGCACCTTCTTCAAGTAATACCCCGTGTGCGACCCCTTCACCTTGGCCACATCCTCCGGCGTGCCCGCGGCGACAATCTGCCCACCACCTGAGCCACCCTCGGGGCCGAGATCCACGACCCAGTCGGCGGTCTTGATCACGTCGAGATTGTGTTCGATCACGAGCACCGTGTTGCCGCGGTCCACCAACTTGTGCAGCACACCGAGCAACACGCGGACGTCCTCGAAGTGCAAGCCCGTGGTGGGTTCATCGAGAATGTACAGCGTACGCCCGGTGTCGCGACGCGAGAGCTCGGTCGCGAGCTTCACGCGCTGGGCCTCGCCACCGGAAAGCGTGGTCGCACTCTGCCCGAGGTGGATGTAGCCCAAGCCCACGTCATTCAGCGT
>CAYUMN010000326.1:0-2092 GCA_964445835.1 uncultured Gemmatimonas sp. | reverse complement strand
AACGGACGGGGTGGGATTCGAACCCACGGTACGCTATGAACGTACACACACTTTCCAGGCGTGCGCCTTAAACCACTCGGCCACCCGTCCCTGACTCCTGGTGGGGCCGGCGAGCCGGCACCCCGGTAAACGACGACGCGCCAGGCGGACCCAGCGCGTCGGTGCAACAAGCGGACAGAGTGAGATTCGAACTCACGATACCGTTGCCGGTACGCCGGTTTTCGAGACCGGTGCCTTCAACCACTCGGCCACCTGTCCAACAGTGCGTCGCCATTGTCCAGCAGATTCGGCGACAGCCAAGAAACTTAGTGGTCGATCGCGATCGCGACAAGCGGGCACGCACGGCCCACCCCGCGCGCCGCACCGCGCGGAACCGGCATCTGGGAACAAGATGCGGCCCATTCGCGCTCGCCAGACATGCAAACGGCCTTCCTGATTCCGGGCGCTCGCGCCCTGCTCCGCCGCATCCCGTCCGCCCTCCTGCTGAGCGCGATCCTCGCGGCGGCCGCCGTGCGCGTGCACGCCCAGCGCGCGCTCCCGGCCGATAGTTTCCCCGCCCCGACTCGGGGCATTTCGGCGATTGTCGCCCCGCGCTGGATCGCCGAGGACCGGCGCGATGCCTTCGGCGAAGCCGAGCGCGTGATTACCGCCCTCCGGATCCGTCGCGGCATGGTGGTCGCGGATATCGGTGCCGGCGATGGCTACTACGTGGCCAAACTCACCGCGCGGGTCGGCGCCGAGGGCAAGGTGCTCGCCAACGACATCGAACCACAGTACTTGCAGCTCCTGCGGCAGCGCGTCTCCCGGGCGCGCTGGACCAATGTTGAGGTCATCGAAGGGCTGACGCACGACCCCCTGCTGCCGGCGGGCAGTGTGGATGTCGCACTGATGATCCACATGTACCACGAGATCGAGAACCCATTCGGCCTGCTGTATCATCTCGCGTTCGCCATGAAGCCCGCGGGACTGGTCGGAGTGCTCGACGTGGATGGTCCCACGGACCGACATGGCACCCCGCCGAGCCTGCTGCGCTGCGAATTTCAAGCGCTCGGCTACACCTACGTTCGGCGCGACGAGATGGCGGACGGCGCGTATCTGATCACCTTCCGCGCGCCCACGGACGCGGCGCGTGCGACCACGGCCGCGCAGGTGCGCTCCAGGGTGGCGACGGCGAACTGTCGCGTCTGATATGGACCGTCGGTGCGCTCCGGACGAGGAGCCCACCGCACTCAGGCGTCGCTGCGGCGCGCCTTGAAGAAAGTGGTGAGCAACGCGCCACAGTCGGCCTCGCGCACTCCGCCCTGCACTTCCGGGCGGTGATTGAGTCGCGGGTTGCGCAGCAGATCGTAGACGGACCCCACCATGCCGGCCTTCTCGTCCCAAGCGCCGAAAACGACGCGTCCGAGGCGCGCGAGCAGAATGGCGCCGGCGCACATCGCGCAGGGTTCGAGCGTCACGTAGAGCGTAGCCGTGGTCAGTCGCGTGTCGCCGATCGCGTAGGCGCCGCCCTTGATGGCCCGCATCTCGGCATGTTGCGTCGCGTCCTTACTCGCGATCATCGCGTTGGCGCCGCGGGCCATGACCTGTCCGTTATGCACGAGGACGGCACCGACCGGGACTTCCCCCGCCGTCGCCGCCTTCGCTGCCTCGGCCAAGGCGAGGCCCATCCAGTACGCGTCCTCATCGGCGCGCGTCGCGAAGGTGACCGGGCCGCTCATGCCGACCCCGTCATGACGCGCGCGGAGATCCGATCATTCACGAGCCCTTCGCGAAGACGATGTGATCGCCCGCAACGGTGGCGCGGATGTGATCGCCATCCATGAACGTGCCCTCGAGCAACTCAAGGGCGAGCGGGTTCTGCACGAGTCGTTGAATCGCGCGCTTCAGCGGCCGCGCACCGAACGCGGGCTCGTAGCCCTCTGTCGCGATCAGGGCCTTCGCTTCCGGCGAGAGCTCGAGCGTGATCTTGCGATCGGCCAGCAGCTTGTCCATGCGCGCGAGCTGGAGTCCGACGATGTGCGCGATCTGCTGCTCCCCGAGCGGATGAAAGATGACGATGTCGTCGACGCGATTCAGGAACTCCGGCTTGAAC
>CAYUMN010000325.1:0-2107 GCA_964445835.1 uncultured Gemmatimonas sp. | reverse complement strand
GAGACGAACGCATCGGAGCGGCCGGTGGCCTGCAGTTTGAGGCCGACGGCCATCGAGGAGTTCGGCTTCCCGCGAATCGCGACCGACGGCTTGTCGGTCATCAGAATCACGTCGGGCGCGTCCACGATTTCGAACCGCGTCGCCAACTCGCGGACGAGTGCCGACGCGCCGACGAGCTGCTTGGCGAGTTCGTCACGAATGACGGACTCTTGGCCAATCAGCTGCAGCGTATGTTCAGCCCCAAGTTCCACCGCCGCGAGGAGCGCGGCGGCAATCGGTGCCT
Organism: uncultured Gemmatimonas sp.; assembly: GCA_964445835.1. Lineage (GTDB taxonomy): Bacteria > Gemmatimonadota > Gemmatimonadetes > Gemmatimonadales > Gemmatimonadaceae > Pseudogemmatithrix. The sequence continues at coordinate 1,824 of CAYUMN010000325.1, read as the reverse complement.
GGGGCGCATGATCGCCCCCCATCGCGTCCAGCGCGATGCGCGCCATCCCTAGGCTTCGCGCGCCGCGACCCGCTGCTCACCTGCGTAGAAGCCGCATTCCTCGCACACGTGGTGCGGGCGCTTGGCGGCGCCACACTTCGGGCACGCTTGGATGTTGATCTTGGGCGCCACCTTGTGGGTGTTACGCGCGCGCTTCTTGCGCTTGGAGGTCCGGCGCTTCGGGACGGCCATCTTAGTCTCTGTCTGCGGAAGGTGTGATTCGAACGATCGGGTGGATCAGGTCTCGAGGCCCGCCACCAGGCAGCCACAGGGACCGGCATTCAACTCCGCTCCGCACGTTGCGCAGAGTCCCTTGCACTCGGGACGGCACAGCGGGAGGATCGAAGCGTCGAGCAGCCAAGCTTCACGGATCGCCGGGCGAAGATCGACATCCATGCCCCCGTTGCCGAGGGCAAAGACATCGGGTTCATCGGCGTTCTCGTCCGAGGCGTCGGCAAAGAGGAGGTGCACGGCATTCCGCACCGCAAACTCGACCGGCGCGAGACAACGGCGGCACTCACCCGCGGCAGTTCCGTGGAACTCACCGCTGAAGTAGAACCGCCCCGTCCCTGCCCCGCTCAGCCGCCCCTTGACCTGGACCGCTGTGACGGGACGTACGTCGTCCTCCAACCACACCGGGTCGGAAGAGGGGAAGTCCGAGTCCACCTGGACCGCCCCCTGTTCGAGGGTGCGAATGGGGAACGAGAGCATAGCTTCGAAACATACCCCGCTCGGCGCCTTGGGTCAAGGCGCCAAATCTAGGCGGGGCGCAGACTTAGAGACTGTCGACTTCGGCGAAGAAGAAGCGGCTCTCACGCGCGGCGTTCTCGTCCGAATCTGAGGCGTGAATGGCGTTCTTTCCCTTCGACTCCGCGTACAGCTTGCGGATCGTGCCGGCGGCCGCTTCGGCCGGGTCGGTCGCGCCGATCGCATCTCGCAGCGCGTGCACGGCGTTCTCCTTCTCGAGCACGAAGGGCATGCAAGGGGCCGAGCTCATGAAATCGACCAGTTCCGCATAGAACGGACGGCCGCGATGTACCGCATAGAACTCCTCGGCCTGGCGCTTGGAAAGCTGCATCACGCGGGCGTACTTGAGGACGAAGCCTTGGCCCTCGAGATGGGCGATGATCTGGCCGGCCTTGCCCGAGTTGAAGGCGTCCGGCTTGACGATGCTGAAGGTGTAGTGCAGGGACACTGGAAGGTCGCGTCGAAGGTTGGGTAAAGCTGTGGATCGGGCGTAGAGGTCGCGGTGATCGGGCGCGGACCCGCATCGAAAGATAACGGCCCGTCGGCACGGGTGTCGGCAGAGGAATTTCGTGACGTCGTGGCGCCCCGCGCGCTACTTGAGTCGCTCGCGAATCAGTTCCACGAAATCCATCGGGCGCTTCGCGATGCCCATGCCCGCCGCCGCGAACGACTCGAGCTTCTCGGCCGCCGTGCCCGATGACCCGGAGATGATCGCGCCCGCGTGCCCCATTCGGCGGCCCGGCGGAGCGGTCTGCCCGGCGATAAAGCCGACCACCGGCTTCTTCATGTGCTTCTTCACGTACTCGGCGGCCTCCTGCTCGTCGGTCCCGCCGATCTCGCCCATCATGGCGATCGCCTTGGTGGCCGGATCCTTCTCGAACGCCTCAAGGCAGTCGATGAAGTTCGTGCCGTTGATCGGGTCGCCACCGATGCCGACGCAGGTCGTCTGGCCGATGCCCGCGCGCGTCAGCTGATACACGACTTCGTACGTCAGCGTGCCCGAGCGCGAAACGACACCCACCGGACCTGGCGTGCAGA
>CAYUMN010000324.1:0-2178 GCA_964445835.1 uncultured Gemmatimonas sp. | reverse complement strand
GGTGACGGGTGCGCCCTACGCCGCCACGCTGTCCAACACGGCGGGCTTTGCGCGCGCTGCAAGGTCATGCGCACCGCTCGCAAAGCCCGCCGTGTTGGACAGCGTGGCGGCGTAGGGCGCACCCGTCACCGACGCGAATACCGAGTCATCGACAGCGAACTGCACCTCGGCGACTCCCACTTCATCGGTCGCGCTCGCAGTCACCGTCACGGCCCCTATCAGGTCGCGCGCCCCGGTCGCCGGACTTGTGAGCGTCACCATCGGAGCCAGCACGTCGCTTCCGTCCGCCGCAAACACAATCACCTCAACCGGCTCGGTCTGACGGCGCCCACCGCGCGCATCCTCGGCCATCGCGACGATCCGATGTCGTCCGACAGGGAGGTCGGAGAGCGTTGTGGCGAAAGGCGGCGCCGACACCGTGCCGCGCGGCAGGTCATCGACCACAAAGGTCACGACCACGGCATCGCCATCGGCATCGGTCGCGGTCGCACGCAACGCGATTGCCGCGCCCGCGAGATACGTCGTGCCAGCCGCCGGTGAAGTCAGCGTCACCGCGGGAGCGAGATTCGCCGGCCCGGCAGAGTCGTAGCGTGCGGTCAGTGTGAGCGCAGTGGCGGGGGTGATCAGGGTGCGCTCGATGTCGCCCCCATCCCCCCACTGCAGAAATGCGTAGCGCGCGCCGCCGAGCTCAAGCGCGTCGATTCCGCCCACGGTGCGCTGCATCCCAACAATCGTCTGTTCGGTGTAGGGCGTTGTGCGCGGCTGGCCATCGAGCGCGACCCGCAGTCCGCTCGGGATACTCTCGAGCGTGAGCGTGGTGAGGCGTGGATAGATGTCGACGCGCACCGTATCGGCGAGCCCGCCAGCGTCGATCGCCCGTGCATACACGCGCAGGAAGATGCTCGCTTCGTCGTGCCCTGTGCGCGGGATGCCCAGCTTCCCCGTGGCGCCCTCCGCGACGGGATGGAACGGATGCGTGTGCTCCTCATGATGCAGGACGACCCACCACGAGACGGCCGATCCCGTCAGCGTTCCTTGCTCGGGGTCGAGCGCGGTGAGCGCGATGTCGAGCGTGTCGCCCCCAGCGAAGAGCGCCGTGCTCGCAGGACCGACCAGCGCGATCACCGGCGCGCGATTGGGCTGCGGAGCGGTGGGCGAATCGGTGCAGGAGCCGATCAGCAGGGCCACGAGGGCCGCAGCGTACGCGCGCCAGAGGGAGGAAGAGCGGGGCCGCATCCCTGAAAACTAGCGACTCTGCGCGCGCATCTCTGCGGGGGCTCGGCTCGGTCACGCGGCGTGGCGGGCCACGACGTGGCGGTCACGCGGTGTGGCGAGCCACGACCTGACGCGCTAGGTTCGCCGCATGACCCCTGACCTCCGCTACCCGATCGGCCGGCTCGTAAAGGTCTCGGCCTTCTCTCCCACCGAGCGCGCCGAGCACATCGCCACGATTGCGGATCTTCCGCATACGATCGGCCGTGCCGTGGCCGGACTCAGCGATGCCCAGCGGGACACGCCCTACCGTGACGGGGGATGGACCGTCCGGCAGGTCGTGCACCACGTGGCCGATTCGCACATGAACGCCTTCATTCGCTTCAAGTGGGCGCTCACGGAGACGAATCCGACCATCAAGGCGTACAACGAGCAGGCGTGGGCCGAGCTTCCGGACGCGCAGATGCCGACCGATGCGTCGTTGCGGCTGCTCGACGCCCTGCACGGGCGCTGGACCGCGCTCCTCAGCGCGTTGCCGGCGGAAGCCTTTGCCCGCCCCTACCAGCATCCGGAGACGGGAGCGCACACGCTCGACATGGCGCTCGGGATTTACGCCTGGCACGGCCGCCACCACACGGCGCATGTGACGGAGCTCAGACGGCGTCAGGGCTGGTAGGCCCGCCACCCTCTGCCGGCAGCCGCAGGACGCGGGCGGGCTCGCGGGGGACGGTCGCCGAGAACGCAAAACGGCGCAGACCGAAGTCTGCGCCGCCACCAGTTCAGCTGGCCCGACAGGATGCCACACGCGCCGTCATTGGAACTCTCCGTCCTACCGAACGGCGGCGGGCTATGTGTCCTGCACGGGATCCAGCACTAGAAGGAATCTAGACCCGATATGGAGCTGAGGGGGATCGAACCCCTGACCTCTGCAATGCGAATGCAGCGCTCTCCCAGCTGAGCTACAGC
>CAYUMN010000323.1:0-2184 GCA_964445835.1 uncultured Gemmatimonas sp. | reverse complement strand
GTGTTCGGCGCGTTCCTTGGGGTCGGCCAGCAACTCGGCGGCGCGGGCATCGTCCTCCTCGGGCGTGGCGCCCCGGGGGCGCGTGCCCGCGATCGGTCGCACGACGACCTTCCCGTCTGCGACCCGCACGAGGAGTTCCGGCGAGCTCCCCACCAGCTCCAGATCCTCGAGCACGAGGTGGAACATGTACGGCGAGGGATTGAGCACACGAATCGCGCGGTACAGGGCGGTGCCTTCGAAGTCGCGCGGGACGCGGATGCGGCGCGCGAGGAGAGCTTGAAAAACATCCCCCGCGAGGATGTGCTCCTTGATGCGATCCACGTGGGCGAGAAAGTCCTCCCGCACGTAGCTCGAGACACCCGTCGCGGGGGCCGCCGCGGGATCGAGATCCAGCGGCGGGAGCGTCGGCCCCGTCCGGAGGCGGTCGATCGTGGCGTCGATCTCCCGCTGCGCGTCGTCCCAGAGCCGACGCAGGGCGTCGGATGCGGGATCGGCGGGAATCAGGACACTCGTCACGATGCGCGCCTGCGACCGCAGGTTATCGACAATGACCACCGTCTCGGTCAGCAAGAACAGGGCGTCGGGGCAGGGAATCACCCGCGGCGGCGCGTTGGGCAGTCGCTCGATATGTCGGACGACATCGTAGCTGAAGAATCCGACCGCTCCCCCCCAGAAGGCGCCGAGTTCGGGGGCCTCGACCGGCGGATGCGCGGTGAGCTTCTCTCGCAGGTCCGCGAACGGGTCGGTCACCGGGCGCGCATTGTGCCATTCGCGGGTCGGATCCCAATCCTCGACGACGCCGTCGGTCAGGCGCCACGCGGCCCGCGGCGCGGTCCCCATGAAGGTGTAGCGCGCCCACATCTCGCTGCCGGCGGGGGCCGATTCCAGCAGGAACGCAAAGGGCCCGTGACGCAGCCGATGAAAAGCCCCCACGGCCGTCTCGGTATCGAGCAGACAATCGCGCCAGACAGGGACGAGCGCGCCGGCGCGGGCCCGCGCGACGAAGGTCTCGAAACTCATGCGCCCCTCAACGGGGTGGCGCCGCGAAAATGCTCACGTCGCGCACTCCTGACGTTGTCCCGCTCCGGTCGTCCCACGATCTTTTCCGTATGCATCCTTTACGCGCGGCCATTGCCGCGTCCGGAGTGATCCTGCTCGTAGCGCTCTCAGGTCCCACGTCGCTCGCGGCGCAGGAGACCTGGAACGATGTGCGTACCCTTGAGCTCGTGCGAGCGGCCACCGCGCGGCGGGCCGTCCAGCTCGCGGACACCGGCCTCAGGGACTACACCGCGCGCGCGACCGGCACGCTCACCTTCCTCGCGCAATTCGGCGATGGCTTCCTCGAGACGCCCGCCCTGGTCAAGAGCGACCAGATCGTGCTCGAAGTCTATTGGGGCGCGCCCAATAGGAGCAAGCAACGCATCATCGGCCGTCGCGACACGCTGCTGTTGCCGACCGACATGAATTATCATCGCGATCATCTCGGCGTCATTCAGAATAATTTTCCCGCCATCATCCGACTCGGCGACGGGGACGAAGTGCTCGACGTCCCGCATCCCCTGTCCTCGGCCGGCGAGTCGGTCTACGACTATCGGCTTGCGGACTCACTCGCCATTCGCGGCACCGGCCTGTCGGTCGACGTGATGATGATCAGCGTGCGGCCGAAGGACCCGCGCGTCCCGGCGGCCGTTGGCGCCGTGTATCTCGACCGCGCCACCGCAAGCGTGGTGCGCATGACCTTCTCGTTCACCCGCGCCGCCCTGCGTGATCCGCAGCTCGAGGATGTCTCGGTCATTCTCGAGAACGGACTCGTCGACGGGCGCTTCTGGTTGCCGCGTCGCCAGGAGATCGAGATCCAACGGTCGGCGAGTTGGATGGATTTCCCCGCGCGCGGCATCATCCGTGGGCGCTGGGAGATCTGTTGCATCCAAGCGAATGCGAATGTCAGTCCGGAAACCTTTCGTGGGGCAGAGATTGTCGAGGCGGGGACCCGCGAGCAGCTGCGCGCCTTCCCGTTCGAGGGTGAGATTCTGAGCGCGCTCCCCGCCGACGTCCGCGCGCTCGATGCCGAAGAGGTCCGCGCGGTGCAGAACGAGGCGCGCCGCCTCGTACAGGCTGGCGCGCTCGCCCGCGTGCGCACGCGCAACTTCGCCGCACGCAGTGTCAGCGACTTTGTCCGCAGTG
>CAYUMN010000322.1:0-2201 GCA_964445835.1 uncultured Gemmatimonas sp. | reverse complement strand
GCCATTCCGATGGTGCTTGCGAAGCTCTTCCCGCGGTGGTCCTCGGAGCCAACTCCTTGCGCCCGGTTGCACAAAAGCGTACCCATACTATGTCATGTTGTCCTGACGCCCCGCTGGTTGCGGGGCGTCTTCCGTACCGGGCGAATTCCCGGAGCCTTCCGTCATCCGCACGCCATGATGCTGGATCGCATGCAGCCCCGACTTTTCCAGGCCGTCCCGGCCGCCCTGAGTGGGCGGTCCGCGGTGTCGCGCCGGGCGGTGGCTCCGTGGTCGATCCTGTGTGGGACCGGAAGTACACATCTACTGAGTTTCCATGAAGCGCGAGATCCTGATCAGCGCGACGCAACGCGAGATCCGCGTCGCGATCCTCGAGGACGAACAGCTCGTTGAACTGCAGGTCGATCGTCCGGAGAACAAGCGGATGATCGGGGACATCTACCTGGGAAAGGTCGACGCGGTGCAGCCTGGGCTGCAGGCCGCGTTCGTGTCCATTGGCACGGAGAAGAGCGCCTTCCTCCACAACTCCGACCTCGCCTACGACGAGGACGGAGATGATGATGACGACGATGAGAGCGATGACGACGAGGGGGATTCGGCTGATGCCGATGCCGCCGAAGCGGCGGCTACCGGAGACGCCTCCGCCGACGCTCCCGCCGACGCGCCCGCCGACGGGAAGGACGGGAAAGGCGGCAAGGACGGACAGGAGGGCGACAAGGCCAAGGGTGGCCGCGGTCGCGCGGGTGGTGGACGTCGCCGTCGCAAGGAGCCGCCGCAGATTCAGGATGTCCTGAAGCGCGGGCAGTCCATCATCGTCCAAGTCAGTAAGGAGCCGATTTCCACCAAGGGGCCGCGCGTCACGGCGCAGGTGTCCTTGGCTGGTCGCTTCCTCGTCTACATGCCTTTCGCCTCTCGGCGCGTCGGCGTGAGCCGCAAGATCGGCGAGCGGGCCCAGCGCCAGAAGCTGCGCCAGCAGGTCGAGGCGGTCCTCCCAAAGGATGCCGGCGGCGTGATTGTCCGCACCGTCTCCGAGGGGGTCACGCAGGAGACCTTCCAGCGTGAACTCGAGACGTTGATCGGTCAGTGGAACCGCATCAACAAGAAGCAGAAGTTCGTGGGCAATCCCCCCAAGCTGCTGCACCGCGAGACCTCGCTCACGCGCGGCATCATTCGCGATCTCTTCTCCACCAAGGTCGACCGGCTCACCGTGGATTCGAAGCAGGTCCACAATGAGATCGTCGAGTACCTCAAGGGCATCGCGCCGGAGCTCATTGACCGCGTGCAGCTCTATGAGGAGAAGGAAGGGCTCTTCGACAAAGAAGGCATCGAGGGCGAGATCCGCGATCTCTTCAAGCGCCGCTGCGACCTGCCGAGTGGCGGGTACCTGATCATCGAGCCAACGGAAGCGTTGGTCTCGATTGACGTGAACTCGGGGCGCTACACGGGAAAGAAGGACCCCGAGAAGACCGTCACCAAAACGAATGTCGAAGCGGCGCGCGAGATCGCCCGTCAGCTCCGTCTGCGCGACGTCGGCGGCATCATTGTCTGCGATTTCATCGATATGGAGACGAAGGCGAATCGCGACCGCGTGCTGCAGGAGTTGCGCACGCACCTGAGCCGCGACCGGGCCCGCACCAAAGCCTTTGCCGTGTCGGATCTCGGGCTGATCGAGATGACGCGCCAGCGCGTCCGGCAGAGCCATTTCCATGCGATGACGGAACCCTGCCCGATCTGTCAGGGAACGGGGCGCGTCTTCACCGCCGAGACCATTGTCCGCCGGATGGAGCGCGCGTTGCGCCGCCTCGCGAGCGAGGGACGCCGAGAAGGGATCGTGGTGAAGCTCTATCCCGACACGGCGATGTACGTGCTGGAGGAGGAGAAGGACCTCATCAAGCGGCTCGAGAAGTCGCTGGGATTCGCGCTCGAGATGCGGGACGACCCGCTGCTCAAGCCCGACGAGTTCAAGCTCCTGGTGAAGGGAGCGGGGCGGGACATCACCAGCCAGTACGCAATGGCCTAGCGATCGCGGAGTGATAGGGGAGGAAGGCCGAAGGGGGCCGCCGCCGGCCCGGTGCCGCCTCCGGTGCCGCCTCCGGTGCCGCGCCCTGCAAGTCCCGCAACCCCAGCCACTTGACCCACCCCGCCAGCCTAGCTATTATTTCAGGCTCGAATCATTCCAGCTTCTTATCCGAGTCGTCCGATGT
>CAYUMN010000321.1:0-2284 GCA_964445835.1 uncultured Gemmatimonas sp. | reverse complement strand
CCCCAAATGGACCGTCGTGCTGGTCCCGCCCCGCAACCAGCCCGCCAAGAGCTTCATGCTCCCTGGCTGGGCTTTCCGCGCGGTGGCGTGGACGGGCGGCATCTCGCTCGTGCTCGTGGGGTGGGCGGTCGTGGTGCTCTTCACCCCGTGGGGGACGCCGGGATCGCGCATCGTGGCGGCCGAGAACGAAGCGCTCCTCGCAGACATCGCAACAATCGAGGAGCGCTTCACGGTGCTCGATGATACGCTGCGAGCGATCGCCGGCCGCGAAGCGCAACTGAAGATGTTGGCGGGTCTTCCCACCGAGGTCTCCGCCATCCGCGCCGACTTCCCGACCGAGCCGACCGAACCGACTGGGATGTTATCGGCCACGCCCTCCCGCCGTCGCCCCTTCCTCGGCCGCCTCGGCTGGAGCGCGCGTCCGGACATCGAGGGGATGATCTCCCGCGCGAGCGACCTCGCCAACGGGCTCCGCGACGTCTCGGACACCCTGGAACGCAACTTCCAACGCTTCGCCAACACGCCGAGCATCATGCCGACGGCAGGGTGGCTCTCGAGTCAGTTCACCTCGAGCCGGTTCCATCCGATTCTCCACGAGAACCGTCCGCACGAAGGCATCGACGTCACCGCGCCTACCGGGACGCCGATCGTAGCCCCCGCGGCGGGACGCGTGATCTACGCGGACAACGACAAGGGCTACGGCCTCGTGGTGGAGATCGACCACGGCAACGGCATCCGGACGCGCTTCGCGCATTGCTCGCGGCTCGCGGTACGTGAGGGGCAACAGGTGACGCGCAATCAGTTGATTGCTGCGGTGGGATCGACTGGACTCAGCACAGCGCCGCATCTGCACTATGAGATCCACGTGAACGGGAAGCCGGTGGATCCAATTACCTTCGTGCTGTCGGACGCGCCGCGGTAAGACCGGCTTAGAACGCCACCTTCGGTGCCTCACGATTCGCCGCGTTGGTCACCTCGAAGTACTCGCGCGACTTCGCTCCGGTGACCTTCGCCGTCAACACCGCCGGGAACTTGCGGATGTAGGCGTTGTAGTCCCGCACCGAGTTGTTGTAATCGGTGCGCGACACGGCGATCCGGTTCTCCGTCCCCGTCAGCTCATCCTGCAGGCGCAGGAAGTTCTGGTCGCTCTTCAGCTGGGGATAGTTCTCCGTGATCACGAGCAGGCGGCCGAGCGCGCCGGTCATCGCCTGGTTCGCGTCCGCCATCTCCGTCATGTTACCGCCCGACACCGAGCCCGCGAGGCGGGCCCGCGCGTTCGCGACTTCCGTGAAGATCGTCTCTTCCTGCGCGGCGTAGCCCTTCACCGTGCTCACGAGGTTCGGCACGAGATCCGCGCGGCGCTGTAACTGGACTTCGATCTGCTGGCGCGCCGCGGCGGCCGTTTCATCCATCGTCTGGATGGTGTTGTAGCCGCAGGCCGAGAGGACCAGCGGGAGCACGAGGAGCATCAGCTTCTTCATTCAGCGACTCCGTCAAAGGGTCTGATCTATAGTACGGGATTCCGGCCTGCTGGTGTCAGTTCACCGCAGGGGCATCGGGGTGCAACATCGCGTCCACATGCGCCACAAAACGCTTCAGGCCGCCGTGGTAGGCCGTCAGCACATCGTCGGCCGCACTCTTGGCGATTACCTTGGTACCCCGCGCGTGCGCCACCACCGCGTGGAACGGGGCGGTCTCGAAACCGGCGTGGACCGCCGCGGCATCGATCACCTGCTCCGCCTCGGCCGGCACCGCGGCGCCATGGACGCGCAGCAGTGCGCGGAACAGCACCAGCACCGTGCCCTTTGAGGCGGTGAGCAGATGCAGCTCCTTCGCGGTGTCACCGCCGCAGGCGAGGATGCCCTGCCGGAGGTGAATCAGCGCGCCCATCGCCTCGAACTCCAACTGCCGCCGGAGGTCCGCCTGATCCGGGGCGGGTAGCTCCGGGAACGCCCCCGACAGCACTTCCCGCCGCGCACCGATATCCGCGTGCTCCATCGCGAAGACGTCGCGACTTGAACGCCACTCGGCTTCGGTGAGAATCAGCGGCGCGGGATTCCCCGTCCGCTGCCATGCCGTGGTCACTGCCGCGGCCGCGCGAAGCGCCGCCGTGCGCAGGGTCTTCACGATCACGAGGATGTTTCGGTCCGAGCCGCGCTCCGGATCGGTGCGCCCCACGGCCGAGCCGTAGAGAACCACCGCCGTGAGATCGTCACCGAAGGCCTTGGTGAGCTGCCCAGTGAATTCCGCGAGTGTCAGTTTTGCCATTTAGAAGCTCCCACTC
>CAYUMN010000320.1:0-2290 GCA_964445835.1 uncultured Gemmatimonas sp. | reverse complement strand
TGCCGCGCAGCGCCGTCACGCCGCCGGGGTAGGTCTTGGAGAGGGACTGAATGTCGATCATGCGCAGGGGGAGTGAGGATTCCTCACCTACGTTGCCGGGGACTGGCAGGGTTCAGATGGATCCCCGGATAGCACATTTCATTCTCACTGGGCCGTATTGTGCCTAGACGGGGTGCGGCATCAGTTCGGATGCCGGCAACCGTAGTACGCGCGAAGAGCGAGTCGCGCGGAAGTACGGCGTCCGGCGACGGGTGTGTGAAGGGGGCGCCGCCATCGAGGAGAGGGAGCTGCCCCATGGCGGTCGCGATGGTACGTAAGGAATCACCGAACCAGAAGCCGGGATGGTCCACCGCCCAGACGCGCGAGAGGCCGGCGGTACGCGCCAGCCGAAATCCGAGTTGGTGTATCTCGTTGCGCGGGAGTGTGAAGCGGTCGTCGCGATACGCCGCGAAGGTGGAATCTCGCAGGCGCTGCGCGAAGTAGGGTTGCTACGGGAAGCGTCGGGGCGGGGAGCTGATCCACGCGCGTCTGGGCTCGGAGCGGACGGGAGCAGGTCATGAGCACGAGAATCAGCCCCGCTCGTCGGAGCAATGCATGGCGCATGCCCCAAGGTGGGGTTCGGTCACGCACCGGGCAAGATGCCGTGGGCGCGTCGCGACGGCTCCAGCATGGCACTGATGATTCGGGCAGCTTTCGCTGGAAGCTCGTTGGTCCTGTTGCCTCAACAGCCTGAGCGGTTGGACCGAGCGTCCCCGCGGCCACGAGCCGGGCGAGCTCGGGCGAATCATGCGGTCACTCAATTCGCGCTTCGATGGCTTCTCGAACATAGGAGGACATCGGAGTCTCCTGCTGTGAACTTGTTGCCGCGCGAGTGCGTGGGAGCCGTACAACGTTTGAGTTCAGCTGCGAAGGCGCACACGTGCTCTGTGCGCTGGCGAGGAGCGCCGCGCGCCTTCGTCTGCTGCGACGATTCGTTAGTTCGCCGTGCGTGAGATGTATGCGACCGGATCCGACCGGCGGTGGGCAACCCGGCCGCTCAGTAGTGATACTCCCAGTTCCACGGCATCGTCGTCTCGCCGAGGATCGCCTGCGCTAGCTCCGGGTAAATCCGCTCGGCGCGCACGTCATTCGACAGCAGCACCACGCAGCGCTGCAGGCGCTCGACGCAGATCGCCATGTTGCCGGTCCAGTCGTTGTGCCCGCCCTTGTACCACATCTTACCGAGGCTGTCCTGGAAGGTCACCAGTCCGAGCCCGGCGGAGAGCCGGATGTTGGCATTGGCGGGATTCGTCTCGGGCGCGAGCGACGGGAACTGGTGCAGTGAGGTGATCGGCACCTGCGGCCGCATCATCTCGGCGCGGGACGCCGGCGTGAGCCCGTCGCCTCGCACGATGCCGGCCCACATCCGGGCCTGGTCCTCGATGTCGGTATCCATCGAACCCGCGGCGCTCACGCTCGATCGCTCGTCGTGGGGTTCGGGCGTCCCGTCGATCCGGAACCCGTCGGCGAGGTTCGCGCGGAAGTCGGGCCGCCACTGCATGCTGGTGCGGGTCATACCGAACCGATCGAACACGCGGCTCTGCATCGCCTGCCCGACATCGATGCCGAGCGCCTCCTCGAGGATCAGTTGGGCAATGTAGAACCCCTCGCCGGAGTAGCCGTAGCGGGTACCGGGATTGTGGTGGAAGCGCAGCTTGCTGTCCGGTTCGAGCCAACGGAAGTTGGCGAACCCCGTAGTGTGGGTGAGCAGGATCCGCATCGTGAGCGCCTTCCAGCGCGGGTCGGCAGCCAGGTCGTGATAGTCGTCGTACTCCGGCAGTGGGCGGGGGAGGAGATCCGCGACCGAGGCATCGAGATCGAGCCGCCCGTCGTCGACGAGTTGCATCACCAGGTAGGTGAAGGCGGTCTTGGTGAGGGACGCGCCGTACATGATCGTCTGGGTGGTGAGTGGATCGCCGACCGAGTCGCGGATCCCGTAGGCGGCGACATGTACTACCGCGCCGAAGTCGATCACAGCCAGCGCCATACCATGGACGTGTTCGCGCTGCATGAGTGCTCGGGCCGTGCTGTCGATGGTGGCGGCGTCGGGCAGCGCGGCGTGCGGCGGTTTCGCGTCGCACGCGACGAGAGCGAGCAGGGCAAGGGCGGCGGTGGTGGGCATCCAATCCATCAGCTTCTCCGGTTCGTGTGGGCGGGGCCCTGCATCACTCGCGGCGCCACGACCGATTCACGCGGTACGTACCGCGTGAGGTCGCGGCAGAGCGATCGACCCAGTTCATCAAACTGAGGT
>CAYUMN010000319.1:0-2291 GCA_964445835.1 uncultured Gemmatimonas sp. | reverse complement strand
CCGAGTCACCCATCACAATCGCAGCCAACGCGATAATCAGTGAAGAGATATAAGACATGAGAATCACCTCCCTTTGTTGAGATCGCCCAGCATCTCTGCCGGTACGTCCAACCTTCGGTCGGCTCCGCTCTTGCGTCCCTAAGACGCGTCCGCTCTGGTCCTCTCCGCTCGGAGAGGACGGGGGATACCTCTATTTTTCCTCTTGAAAGTCCCTTGTCCTACTGCCTCCCTATCGACCCGATGACCGACGATCCTCGGCCACTACCTGTCCGCCGCTCGTCAATGTCATCATCCAGCGATTCGTGGCGTCGAGCACGGCCAACACGGCCGCCGTCTCGGCACTGTCGCGCACTTCGCAACTCCCGGTCAGCATCAACTGCTCGCGACCGCTCCGCGCCATCACCGCCGCAAACACAAACTCGCGGTCGAACGCGGTCATTACCTTCACGCCCTCAAGCGAGAACAACGCGCCCGTCGGGCCAGACAATGCCAGTGCCGTCAGCGTTGCACGCGCCGCGACATCCACGCGGCTGCGGTCGCTCTGCATCCCTTCCTCGGCTTCGCCCGCATAGTGCTCGCCGCCAATGCGCAGCGTCACTTTACAGGTGACTCCACGCGCACGCGACCCACGCACCTCGACATCCTCGAAGTAGACCGTGCGCGCCGCCACCGCCGCGCGCTCCTCCACCACCGGGGTCCCCGCTGGGGTCGCCCGCGGCGCGTTCATCGCCGTCGCGGCGACAGAAATCTTGCGATGATCCACTCGCAGACCGAGCTGCGCCATCAGCGCGCTCTCAATGTTGCGCACCACGGCCTTCGCCGGCACGCCACCGCTCACCAACACGTGGATGGTATCGACCGAGCCCGATTCCGTCGCCGTGATGCGCACCGACACCACGTCCTGGAGCGTCGCAATGAGCTCCTCCGCCTTCTGCAGAGGGAGGACACTCCCGGCGATCGCCGAGGACTGCGGATTGACCTGCGGTTGCTGGGGCGTCACGGGTCTTCCAGTAGAACGGTGGGACCACAGAAACGATCACGACCATCGCCCGAATCACCGGGCGGGACCGAATCGGTACTGGGCCTGCTCCTCCGTAGACGACGATGGCTCGTTCGGCGTCACTTCGGGAAGTTTTCGGCATCCCCCGCGGTCAGAACTCCTGCTCGTCGGGGACCTGATACTCCTTGAGTTTCCGATACAGGGTGCGTTCCCCAATATCGAGATTCTCTGCCGCCTTCCGACGATTCCCGCGCGTCTCCCGCAACGCCGCAATGATGGCGGCCTTCTCGATCTCCGCCATGGTCATGCCTAGGGTCGGCGAGACCGACGCCGCTGGCGCAGGCGCAGGAGGTTCAAGCGCCCCAGCACCCAACTCCGCGCCCGGTCCGCCACTCAAGGCCATCGACGGTATCTGCTCCTGCTCGACGCGTCCCTCGTCGACTCGGCGCCGAAGTTCCTCGAGCTGCAGCTTCATCTCCACGAGGCTCCGCACGATGAACTCCAGCTCGCGCCCCTCGGCGCGGCTCTCCTCGCGCAGGATCGAGCCCATCGGGACGGGGAGCAGACGGTCGGCACCCGTCTCGCGGATCGTCTTCGGGATGTCCTGCAACGCGATCTCGCGGCCCGTCGCCAGCACGACCATGCTCTCGATCAAGTTGCGCAACTCGCGCACATTGCCGGGCCAGGCATAGCTCACCAAGGCATGCATTGCCTCGGCCGAAATGCCATGGAACTCGCGCTGATGCTCTTGCGAGAACTCCTGCACAAAGCGGCGCGCGATCAACGGGATGTCCTCGCGACGCTCGCGCAGCGGCGGGACATCGATCCGCAGCACGTTGAGTCGGTAGTAGAGGTCCGACCGGAACGCGCCGCGCATCGCCGACTCGCGCAGCGGACGATTCGTCGCCGCGACCACGCGTACGTCCACGGGAATGGTCTGCGTGCCGCCCACACGCGTGACCTCGCGCTCCTCGAGCACGCGCAGGAGCTTCACCTGCGTGCTCGACGGGATCTCGCCGATCTCGTCGAGGAAGAGCGTGCCACCGCTCGCGAGCTCGAAGCGACCGATGCGCCGTTCGGCCGCGCCGGTGAAGGCGCCCTTCTCATGGCCGAAGAGCTCGCTCTCGAGGAGCGTCTCGGGGAGCGCACCGACGTTCACGGCGATGAACGCCTTGTTGCGGCGCGGGGACATCTTCGCGATCGCGCGCGCGAGCGTCAACGAGCTCCTCGAGCGGCTTGGGCGTCATCGACTGCAGGATCTCCTGCGCCTTGGGGCCTTGCACCGCGAGGA
>CAYUMN010000318.1:0-2297 GCA_964445835.1 uncultured Gemmatimonas sp. | reverse complement strand
GGCGCGCGTGCGCCGACTCGCCCTGCTCAAACGCTCGCGCCGCGGTGTCGCCGAGCTCGACCAGCGTCGCACCGACCTCGGCGCCAAGCTCGAGAGTTGCGCGTTGGCGCTGCAGAATCTCAAGTTCGATGTGCTGCGGCTCAAGACCGGCAATCAGAGCTGGCAGCATGTGACGACGGTGGCGGAGACCGCGGCCGCGCTCGCGCGCGACGTCGACGCGGCCGTGTACGCCGGTGATGCGCTGGCCCGACTGGATCGGCCGCGCCGCCCGTGACCGACGAGGCGCTACTTCAGCGCATGGTCGCCGCAGTCGATGGCCATTATGAGATCGAGGCGGAGATCGGGCGCGGCGGGATGGCGGTGGTGTATCGCGCGCGCGATACGCGTCTGCGGCGCAAGGTCGCGCTCAAGGTGTTGCCCCCCGAACTCGCCTTTCGTGATGAAGTGAAGCGGCGCTTTCTCCGCGAGGCGGAGATGGCGGCGCGGCTCTCGCATCCGCACATCGTCCCCATTTACGCGGTGGACGAAGGCAATGGACTGGTGTGGATCGCGATGGGGCTCGTGGATGGCGAGTCGCTCGCCGAACGGCTGCATCGGGAGCCGCGTCCGCCGCTCGAGGTCGTGCGGCGCGTGCTCCGTGAGGTGTGCGATGCGCTCGAGTACGCACACCGCGAAGGCGTGGTGCATCGCGACATCAAGCCCGACAATATTCTGATTGAGAACGCCACGGGGCGTGTGCTCGTGACGGACTTCGGGATCGCGCGCGCGGCAGAAGGGGACGAGCGGCTCACCGCGACGGGCATCGCCGTGGGTACACCGGCGTACATGAGTCCCGAGCAGGCGATGGGCGAGCGTGAGGTCGATGGGCGCGCCGATCTCTACGCCCTCGGTGTGGTGGGCTACCAGATGCTCGCCGGCGAACTGCCGTTTCAGGCGACGAATACGCCGGCGATGCTGATGAAGCATCTCAGCGAACGTCCGCGTCCCCTCGCGCAGTTGCGTGAGGATCTCCCGCCGAATCTCGTGCACGCGATCGATCGCGCGTTGTCGAAAGGGCGGGACGAGCGGTGGGCGGATGCGTCGCGGTTCAAGGTCGCGCTCGCGGAGGACGCCGAGGTACCGCGGGCAATGCCGCGAGCAATGCCGCGGCGGAGTCGCGCTTCGGGTGTGATGCCGACGGTTCCCGCGCCGCCGCCCCCCACGCTCGATGAACGGCTCGAGGCCCTGCAGCAGCGCACTCCGGTCCCTGCGCCGGCCTTCCCGCCGCTCCCGCGGGATTGGATGTTCGACCCCAACACGCGCGAGGACGGCAAGGAAGCGCTGCGCGCGTGGCGTGAGGAGACGCGTCGGTGGCGCGAGCAGGTGCGCGGGCAACCGCGTGCGGTGCGGGAGGATCTCCGAATGGCCGCGCAGGAACTGAATGTCATGTCTCTCTCGCAGCGCTCACCCGAGATGCGCGTGATGGCGGTGCGGCGGCGCATCGGCATGGGGATGGCGACGGTGGGGATGTTGGCGGCCATCAATGCGCTCACCAGCCCGGGCTTTCCCTGGGTCTTCTTCCCGATGATCGGGATCGGCTACGGGATCGCGCGCCGCGTGAGTGAGCTCTGGGCCGATGGCATCCCGCTGCGCGATATTCTCAAGAAGCCCGAGCGTTCCGCCGTGCGCGGCGACGAGCAGCCGCTGCGGCGTATGGAGGCGAAGCTCCCCGCGCCCGCGGCGAACTCGATCGCCGAAGCAGTGTTGGATGCGGTGCCGCGCGATGTGCTCGAGAGTCGGCATGGGGTGGCGGTGCGCGAGGCGTACGAAGCGCGCGCGCAGATCCGCTCAATGTTGGTGCGGCTGCCCGAGGGCGATCGCTCGATGCTCCCGGAGATCCAGCCGACGGTCGAGGCGCTGGTGGAACGCGTGCGCACCTTGGCGATCGCCCTGCACGCGCTCGATGTCGACGCGTCGCCCGATGCGATCGTGAAGCTGGAAACACGGATCACCGCGGCCGAAGCGATGCCGGCGGAGGCTCCCGAGCGCGGGCGGCGCCTCGAGCTCTTGCTGCGGCAGCGGGAGACGCTGCTGGACCTTGCGGAACGCCGCGCCACACTCGCCCAACAGATGGATCAGGCGGTGCTGCTGTTGGGCTCCATGAAGCTCGATCTCATGAAGTTGCGCAGCTCCGGGGTGTCGGCACGTCTCGCCGATGACGCGTTGCTGACGTCCGAGATGCGCGCGCTCTCGCGCGATGTGGAGCGTGTGTCCGAAGCGGTGGACGAGTCGCGACTAGACCGCGACTAGACCGCGAC
>CAYUMN010000317.1:0-2308 GCA_964445835.1 uncultured Gemmatimonas sp. | reverse complement strand
GTCGCGCCGGTGAGCCCAGCCGTGCTGGAGTTGAGCGTGTAGCCCACACCAGCGACGCTGAGTGTGAGATCACTGAACGTCGCGACGCCGCCCACGGCGTTCACCGTGAGCGTCCCACCCAGCGTGCTGGCGCCAGGATTCGTCCCGATCGCAATCGTCACGGGGCCAGTGAACGACGGCACCAAGACATTCTGCGCGTTTCTCGCTTCGACCAGGACCGCCGGACTGATCGCCGTGCCAGCGACCACACTGCTTGGCGAGACGGCGAACGCCAGTTGCGTGGCCGGTGCGGACACCACCGCGAAGGTAGAACTCACGCCGAGAAGGGATCCGCTCGACGTGGCCCGCAATCGGTAGCCGCTCGCGACTGCGTCAAGCGTCACGCTGTTGAACGTGGCGATGCCGGCCACGGCGTTGACGGTCAATGTGCCGCCGAGCGTTGCGCCCCCCGGGTTCTGTTCCAACGACAGCGTCACCGAGCCATTGAAATCCGTGCGCAGGAACCCGAGCGCGTTCCGCACGCGCACAGTGATGGGCGGGGCAATAGTCGCGCCGACCGTTACGGATGACGGCTGTGTATCGAAGGCGAGTGAGCCCGGAGCGGTGATGCCGGTATTGAAAATCCCCGTCACCTGCGCGGCGGTCAGCGCGCCACGGTAGATCTTGAGATCGTCCATCTCGCCGGCAAAGAAATCATTGCCGCTGTAGCTCCGGCCGATCAGCGTGCCAGCGCTGATGGCGGGCAAGGTCAGCGCACTCGGGAAGGATTCGCGCAGTATGCCATCGACGAAGAGCTGTGTGGAGCCCGCCGCGGAATCCACCACCAAGGCAACATGGTGATAGTTGCCATCTGCGGAAATCGCGTTGGTATTCGCAGTGAATCCCGACGACGCGATCGTGAACTTGCCAAGCGCGTTGGAGCCAATGCGCAGCATCGCCCCGCCATCAACGCCCTGCACGAGATACGCGACCGAGTCCGCCTGCGCCCCAAGAACGCGGGCAAAGAACGAGATCGAGAACGCGCCTGTGGACGGCACGAGCTGCTCAGGGTACTGCACGCTGCCCGTGAACCCATCAAGGAGGAGCACGCCACCCGCGATAGCCGCGCCACCAACGAGCAGCCCGTTCACACCGCCCACGGCATCGTTCGCGTCGGTCTCGAAGGGGACGTGATGATCGAGCAGCACGTTCGGTGTCGTGGCACTGACCGAGAGCGGGCTGCCCGTGAGTCCCACCGAGGTGACAGTCATCGAGCGCGGCCCAAGGCCGTTGCCGAGCGCCCAGCGCACGGTGGCGAGCCCGGTCGCGTCCGAGATGATTTGGTCAACGAGCGCCGCGTTGGCCTCGACCACGTCGCCGCTAAGACTCCCGCCATCGGTGATCTCAAAATTGACCGTGATCCCCTCGACGGGGAGATTGTCGGTGGCCCGTACGCGCACGACGATCGGGCTGTCGAGCTCTTGGCCTGGCAAACCCGTCTGCGCGTCGCCCGAGACAAGCTGCAGCGTGCTCGGCTTCGGCAGCACCAGCAGCGAGACGGTATCGGCCTGCCCAGTGAGCAAACGGGCGACAAAGCGCGCCGTGCCCCGACTCGGGAGCGAGGTGCCGCTCCCGGCGGTCCCCGAGCTGAGTGGGGCAATAGTGGGGTTGAGGGCGATCCACTGAATGGGCGCCGTGATCACGCCCAGCTGCGAATCGAGCGCCTCGGCGGTGAACGCAAAGGCTTCGCCCGCGACAACCGTGTCGGCGTTGATGGTGATGCGCACGCCGGCGGCGTTACTTCCAGGGCCCGTGTAGCCGAGCGGGACCTGCACTGGCGGCTGTGTTTGGCCGCCCGCGGTGCTGGGTAGCACCGTCACGGGGGATGTCCCCTGCCACACCGTATCGCCGGCGGTGTTGATGTACGACAGCGCGAGCGCCATGGGCTCGCCGGTCGGCGGGGTGTTCGCGGAAAGAGGCACATCAATAGCCAGCGAGACTTCGTTGCTGCTGGCAGGGAAGCTGACAATGCGATCGACCACGATGACGTTCGCGCTGTTGCGAATCACGACGCGCACGCGATCAAAGGGCGCGAGTTCGCTGGCGACGCTGTTGGCTTGTCCGTTGGGCCCGAAGCGGGCGATGAAGCTGAACCCGCGCGCGACGAGCCGTCCGTCGGGCCCAGTGATTTCGCGGCCGCAGCTCAGTCCGGCGCCCACGAGGGCGGTGAGGACAAGCAGGCGGCGGATGAGCCCCGCGCGCGTCTTTATCATAGGATAAGAAAGTGCGCCGTAGGGGCGGAGGGGCGCAAGAACACAGGTCACACTTT
>CAYUMN010000316.1:0-2312 GCA_964445835.1 uncultured Gemmatimonas sp. | reverse complement strand
CAGCAGGTCGAGCGCGAAATCCTGGTTGCCGACCTGCACCGGGTACTCCGAGCCGTGTCCCGGGAGTTCTCAGGCTCCGACGCGGCGATCGCGGTCTTACGACCGCACCACGCTAAGCCGCTCCGAGATCCGTTGCCCAGCTGCGAGCCGGTCGCGACAGAGTTCATCCGCTGGCATCGTGAGCCCGAACTCGGCGGCATTTTCCGCTGGCCACCGTTGCCGATCTGAACAGAGTTCTCTTCGCCCAGGAACGAACGAGGTCGAACTCACCGCTCGACCCTCGCGAGAACCGATCGTGCTCGACCCGTCGCCACTACAGCGCCGACACGACGGTGAGACCATGCGTCAGGTGGAACGTGCTCGCCGTGCAGAACATCGTCGCATCGACTCGACCTCAACTCACCCGCGTCATCCACCACCCGCCCCACGCCGCCGCGATCATCGCCACGAGGCCGGGGACGACCTGCCACGCGAAGCGACGGTTGCTCATCATCGCCACGATCGACTTGGTGATCGCGTTCGTGGTCAACACGGCGAGGATCGGGACGACCGCGTCGACGGCTGCGAGTTTATCGGCATGCACGAGCGACGCGACCGAGACCGCGGACGAGTGCGAGTCTGCGAAGCCGGCCAGCGCCGTCCCGACGAGCAGGCCGCGATCGCCGAGCCACGCCTGCATCGCGCCGACGAGAATCAGGATGAAGCTCACGGTAGCCGCGAGCACGAGCGCGGTGACCAGACTGAATGCGCGTCCCGATTCCTGCTGCGGAGGCAGTTCGGCGCGCAATCCACGCAGCGTGAAGGCGGCGCCGTAGACGAATGCCACCACCCCCGCGAACGCGAGCGGCCACGCGAGAGCCGCGAGCGTCGCCGGACTCGTGATGGCCAGCACGAGAGCCATCTGCACCACGGTCGAGAGGCTCGAGAGCGCCGCGCCGGCGACCGCGGATGTCATCCAGCGCGGCTCGGCCTGCGCGAGCCGGCCCATCGAGGCGATCGTCGCCACGCTCGACACGAATCCGCCGGCTAGACCGCTCACTGGAAGCCCAAGGCGCGGACCGAGCAGGCGCTGCGCGGCGTGACCGATCGCTCCCGTCGTCATGACGAGCAGCACGAACATCCACAAGAGGCGCGGGTTGAGGGCCTGGAACGGACCGAGGTGGCGGTCGGGCATCAGCGGCAAGATCACCAGCGCCGCCGCGGCAAGCACGAGCCCGTCGTGGAGCTCGCGCTCGGTCAGCACGGAGCGCGCGAAATGGTGGATCCGTTCGCGCGCGAGGAGCAGCGCGGTGAGCGTCACGCCGAGTCCCGCGGCGACTCCGGGTTCGCGCATCGCCAGGCCGCCGAGGAGCAGCGTGAGGAGGAGCGCGACTTCCGTCGTCAGCCCCGGATCCTGCTCCTGCCGGCGCCAGTACGCGACCGCCTCGATCGCCGCGACTCCGAGCGCCGCCGCGGCGAGGACCGGCGGTCCGCCCAGGTACTGGCTCACGGCGCCGACGAGCGCGCTCACGGCGAACGTGCGGATCCCAGCCGCGCGCCGCCGTGGGCCTTCGCCCTTGCGACGCTCGCGCTCGATGCCGACCAGGAGCCCGATGCCGAGCGCGGTGCCGAACTGGAGCCAGATTTCGCGTTCCATCAGGCGTGCAGACTACAGCGCGTACCGGGCTGCACGCGCGCGCTGGAGTCTCGGATGGAGTGCGCACCGCATCTTCCCCTTGCGGTGCATGCCCGCAAAGTACCGAGCCAGGCACGAGACTTCTCGAGGCGAAGCGCTTGTTTCAGGACTCGAGCAGGTCGAAATCCCCACCCGACATCTGCTCCAACCGACCCGTGCGCCAATCCCGCCAGCTGTCGTGCACGAGCGGCGACGGCAACGCGCGATACCGGCGCACCACGTGCGTCTCCTTTCGTCGCCTGCTCCGCGAGAGCTTGGCGCGCCTCGGCGAGCGCACCGCCGAGCGGGAGAAACGGGTTGCGGGCGGAAGCTCACGCGAACCGGGCGGGCGCACCGGATCGCGCGCTGTTTCGATCTCGGAGTGCGCTGCCACGAGGGACAACCGCGACGGTTCATTCGTCCGGCCGCGGATCTCACGCGGAAAGCCGTCGTGGTTGGCCCTGGGACCGTACCCTTTTCGATCGACGTGTTGACCTGTCGGCATTGCGGCGGGCTGCGCGAGCTGATTGCGTCCCTCACCGACGGCTCGGTCATGCGCTTGGAACTCCTACACCCAGCCGCGTCTCCTGGTTCTGGATGGGGCGGTCGAACTGGAGGCGCCCACCCGGCACAAGGAGGTCCGGCTTGACCGAGCGGC
>CAYUMN010000315.1:0-2334 GCA_964445835.1 uncultured Gemmatimonas sp. | reverse complement strand
AGCTTGTCGCGCAGCGTCTCGCCGTCGATGAACGGCATCACGTAGAAGAGGAAGCCATCCGCCGTGCCGGAATCGAACAGCGGCAGGATGTGCGGATGCTGAAGGGCGGCGGTCGTCTTGATCTCGACGACGAAGCGGTCGGCGCCGAGCACGGCGGCGAGCTCGGGCTTGAGCACCTTGAGCGCGACCTTACGGCCGTGCTTGAGGTCTTCGGCCAGATACACCGTCGCCATCCCCCCTTGGCCGAGTTCGCGCTCAATGCGGTAGCGCTCAGCCAACGCGGCGGTGAGACGTTCCATTGCGGAGCTCATCACGGCACCCGCGCCCGCAACTCGGTGGTGAAGTTCTGCACCAGCACCGATCGCGCCTCACTACTCCCGTAGCCGATATCCAGCATCACGAAACGCTGGCCATCGGGGGCGGGATCGTAGAGGAGCCGGCTGACCCGGCTGCCACTCCTTTGGAATCCCAGCGGCGTGAAGAGCTGCTCAGTCCCGAGCAGACGGAAACCATTCGCCGAGATCTGTGCGCGCGCCGCACTCACGTCGGGGTACGGACTCACATAGACCTCATCCCGTCCACTCAGTGTGGAGACGTATGCCAGCCACCGTCCGTCCGGCGAAAGGAATGGGGGTTCGACGTTCACGCCAGCGGAGATCCCGAGCGACGTTGGAATGCGGTCACCGTCGAGTTGGAGATCGAGCAGTTCGCGACGTCGCTCCCCCGAACCCTCGCCAAGGAGAACGAACGATTCTCCGGAGGGGTGGGCGCTCAGTCCGTTCACTCCGCGCGGCACGGTCGCGAGGAGTTCCGCGCCGCCGCCACCATCGGTCCGGCGACGGAGGATCTTGGTGCCCCGCTCGGACGTGTAGATGATCGAGCGACCGTCGGCGCTCCACGCGGGCGTGCGGGCACTCTCGTTCTCCGTTGTGACGAGCTGCCGTGGTCCGCCCTCCACTGAGCCAGTCCAGATGCGGGAGAGCCCCGACACATCCAGCTGACTTTCCAGCACCAGTGCGACAGTCGATCCATCGGGAGAGAGTGCGAGTGAGCGGACGAGCCCAGACACGACCGCGGTGTCGGCGCCCGAAATGATCCCGCGACGGTTCACCCAACTCAGTCGGCCATCCGTTCTCCTTCTCGTACCAGACACGTGGAAAAGGTCGCCGGCCGCGGAGAGCGCGAGATCCACCGCGCCGAAACCGCCGAGTTCGATGCCATCCTCCAGCCGCACGGGCTCGCCGCGAAGTGCAAGACGATCCACGTCGAAACGCTGCGCCATCAGCGAGCCATCGGAGGTGACCCAGAGGAGGTGCTCGGTACTCGGGCTGTAGATGGCGAACACGCCCCGCACGAGCGACTTGCGTGAGCGGTCGCGGAGGTCCAGCGCCACGATCGACCAGTCGGGCAGCCCGTCAGCGGCGCGGCGGACGCGCATCAGGATGCCGCGTCCCTTCGGGAGTGCGCGCGGCCACGCGAGACCGACCTCCCCCTCGGCGGTATCGAGCGGCATCACCATCTCGTAGTTCGCGCCATCCGGACTGACACGGGCCAACCCGCGGCCGGCATCGAAGTAGAGGAACCCGTCCTCCGCCCACGCCACGCCGCCCCCTGCGGCGATGCTGTCCGTCACAATGGCTCGTACCTGGCCTCCGCCACGCGGCACAACCGACACCGAAAAGGGGGTGACCGTGAGGAAGGCAATCTGACGACCATCCGGCGAGTAGGTCGGACTCGTGGCATTCTCTGAGCCGCGGATCGGCTCTGCGGCGAGCGCGTCGAGTCGCCGCGCCCAGAGCAGCGTCGCGCCGTTGCCGGTTCCCGTGTACACGTACTCCGCGCCGTCAGGGGACCACGCAAACCGCGTCCCACCTGGCGAGACTAACTGCTGTCCCTCGCGCGCCACCAGTTCGACTCGGGTCACGCGTGGCGGTGATTGCTGCGAGCGACTGCTCACGGCGAATGCCAGCGCTCCAAGAGTCACCGCAGCCAACGCGGCGATGATCCCCCCCGTCGCGCGTCGCGACAGCCCCATCGGGCCGGATGCGGCGCTCGCTCGCGTGAACTGGCGTGTGCCCGCGGGGTTCGTGAGCGCGGCCGAGAACTCTGCGGCCGTGGCGAAGCGGTCGGCCGGAAGCTTCTCGAGCGCCTGAAGCACGGCGGCCTCGACGTACTCGGGCACGGACTTGCGCTGCGCGCCGAGTGCGCGCGGGGCTTCCGAGAGCAGCCGTGCGACGATCGCCTGCACGCTCGGCCCGGTGAAGGGCGCCTCGCCCGCGAGCATCTCATACGTCACGGCACCGAGCGCGTAGATATCGCTGCGCGCGTCAATCG
>CAYUMN010000314.1:513-2348 GCA_964445835.1 uncultured Gemmatimonas sp. | reverse complement strand
GACTACCGCGGTGACGTCTGGGTCGTGAACCTTGGCCGCGCGACGCGATGAGGGCGGCGTAAAGCTGCCCCGTCAGGGCGTGGCGGCGACCTCATCCACCGCGCGCTTCATCGCGGTCACCCAGTCGGGCACCACGCGGAAGTGCGACACGGGCTTTGCCGGCGCCCCCTGCACGTACATCAGCCCACCGTCGGGCGTCACGGCGGATGAGAGGCCGGGGGCATCGAGGAAGCGGGCCATCCGGATCCAAGGCGTGCGCGCCATGCCATCAGCCGGTGACGACGTGACTCGTATGCGGTCCGCCTGCCAGCCCGCGCTGTCCAAGTAGGTCACCAGCAAGTCGGTCGATGACAGCCAGTGCGCTTCGCCTACTCCGCCGGACTTCAGCTGATAGCGGCGGCCGTCGGCAGGAAAGGGCTCGAGCCAAGCCGTCGAGAACGCGCGGTCACTGTACGCCATCCAGCGCTCATCGGGTGAGAGCAAGGGAAACGCCACGCTGGGAATCAGCGTATCGACGGTGAATGGACGTGCATTGATCCGCACGACGACGGCGTTGTTGCGCGCCCAACCGGTGCCAATGAGGCGACCGCCGGATCGCCAGGCGAAGCCCTCGAAGTCCAAGCCGACAAGCCGCACGCCGCGCGGCGCGCGCGTCTCGTCCGGCGATCCGATGAACAGGGAGTCGTCAATCGTGAATGCGAGGCTGTCCGCACGTTCATTCCACACCGGCTGACGGATCTCGAAGGCTTTCACCCACGGAGTGAATCGTCCCGTCCGCAGGTCGTAGATGCGCAACTCCTCGCCGTCCAACGTCTCGACGACCGCGGCCAGACGCCGTCCGTCCGGTGTGATGGCGTAGCGAAGGAAGGCCTCGCGTCCTATCGGCAGCGTGTCGAGCCGTCCTGGGCGTCCGACGACCAGGTGCCCAACGGACCGATTCTCTCCAGTGGCGTACACCAGCGTACCCGACCGCGAGAGCGCGAATGTCCCGGCGCCCGAGTACGACCGCCGACCGAGACCGCTGAGCATTCGCATCGAGCGCCCCACCTTCCACGTCTTGCGATCGATGGACGCGGCCATCAGGTCGCCGGTGTTCGAGAGGTAGACGAGGTAGCGGTCGTCGATGATCTGAAACTGCGAACCGAGGACGCGGCCGGAATCCGGGCCTGAGAACGACTGCGGCAGCTCACCGCTCGCGAGTGGCATCCCCCCGCGCTGCGCGTACTTCGCTCCGCCGCCGCCACACAACAACGCATCGTCGCCGCTGATGATCGACGGGGCGATGCAGTACTGAATCGTATCCTGTACCGTCGCGCGCCCTGCGGGATCGATCGACCGGCGGAGCGTTCCATCTCCGTCCACCACCCAAAGCCGGCCGTCATCCCGCCAGAGCAACTGGGTGTCGGCGAATGCCGGAGAGAGCGTCACCGCGGCGCCCCCTTCCACGGGGAGCACGGCGACCGTCATCGCCCCGGCGGCACTACGCACGAACGCGACCCGACCACCATCGGGGGAGATGGCCGGAAGGGATCCGCCTTCTGCGCCAGGAATCGGGCGCGTGGTGCCGTCCCGCAGCGAGCGATACCACAGCTCCGCGCGCCCGCGGCTCGACGATTCATAAATCACGAAGTCGCCCTGTGGCGCGACGGCGAATCCTACCAACGTGTCGCCCGTGAAGCGCGCGCTGTCGGGGAGCGCAACATCGTACTCGCGTGGTCCGGTGACGGCGGCCGGACGCGCGAACATCCAGAGCGCCGCGCTCAGCGCGCCGCCTGCCACCATCGCAAGGAGAACGGTGCGTGAATCCCGGTGCCACGCCGCCGCCGATCCGTGGC
>CAYUMN010000314.1:0-503 GCA_964445835.1 uncultured Gemmatimonas sp. | reverse complement strand
GTGGCTGCGTCTCGCTCCCGACACGGTGGTCGTTCCGAACCCTGGATTCGCCAACGCCTCGGCGAACTTCGCCGCGCTCTCGAACCGATCCGCCGGCAGCTTCTCCAACGCCTGCGCCACCGCCGCCGCCACGTGCGGCGGCACCGACTTCCGGAGCGCGGTGACATCTGCCGGCTGCTCCGTGATGATCTTCATGATGATTTGCTGCGCACTCGAGCCCACGTGCGGCGGGCTTCCGCTCAGCATCTCGTAGAGCACGCTGGCGAGCGAGTACACATCACTACGGCGCGTGATCTCTTTTTCGGCCGTGGCCTGCTCCGGCGACATGTAGTGCGGCGTGCCGAGGCTTAGGCCCGTCTCGGTCATCCGCCCGCCCGCCGCCGCGCTCAAGGCGAGGGCGATGCCAAAGTCCGCTACCATCGGCCGGCCATTCGCCAACAGGATGTTCTCCGGCTTGATGTCGCGGTGGATCACCCCCTGCTCGTGCGCGTAGTGCAGCGCAT
>CAYUMN010000313.1:0-2358 GCA_964445835.1 uncultured Gemmatimonas sp. | reverse complement strand
ACGCAGTACGCCTCCACGAGCACCTGCGTGCTCCGCGACCAGAACGGGTACACGTCCGGCACGCTGCAGAACTTCTCGATTGACCGACAGGGCCTGATTACCGGTTCCTTCACGAACGGCGTCAGCGTCTCGCTCGGTCACATCGTCCTCGCCGACTTCAACAACCCGGCCGGCCTCCTGCGCATCGGGGACAACATGTATCGGGAGTCCAGCAACTCCGGCGGTCCGGTGCTCGGCTACGCGCTTGAAGGCTCGCAGTCGACGCTGACGAGTGGCGCACTCGAGATGTCGAACGTCGACCTCGCGCAGGAGTTCACCTCGATGATCGTCGCGCAGCGCGGCTTCCAAGCGAACAGCAAGGTCATCACCACGTCAGACGAAATGCTCGCCGAACTGGTGAATCTGAAGCGTTAGTTCTGGCAACGACCGGTGAGGCGGCGTCCCCGGGCGCCGCGTCACTCGGTCCCTCAGGGATTGCATGCTGCATCGCGGGGGTAGGCGGGGACCGCGCTCATCGGAGCGCGGTCCCCGTTGTGCAATGGGGTAAAAAGTGCCGTTCGCTCCCGAGCGGTGGGCACGAAGTGCCGTGGAATGGCCGGTGCCGGACAACGATTGAATTTGTAAGTGCCTACAGCATAACGCGATACGACTTTTATGCAGGCTGGCACGACCCGTGCTTTTTAGGGAGCTGTCACTGATCCCCTTTGCACGGAGCCCGAGTCGATGAGCGAAGAGACCCCCGCCACGGAGAACGCCGCCGCACCTGCGGCCAAACCCAAGCGCATGCTCGTAATCGGGGCGGTCGCGATTGGCTCACTCGCCGGCCTCGGCGCGGGGGTCGTGGCGATCGGTCCCGCGATGGCGGCCCCTGCCGCCGCCACGGCGGACAGCGCGGCACATAGCGCGGAGGGTGGCGAGGGGGCTACGCCCGACTCCGCCTCGAGCACCGCACCCATTGTCCTCAGCAATCTCGTGATGAACCCCGCCGGCTCGCGCGGCACGCGCTTCTTGCTGGTGAGCGTTGGCTTCGAGTTCAACCCGGCGATGAGCGCGGAGGAATTCGCGCTGCGCGAAACGGAGATCCGGGACCGCGTGATCGGCGTGCTGAGCACGAAGACGGTTGACGATCTTGTCGACTACACCCGGCGCGAAGGCTATCGCGCGGAGATCGTGGCCGCGCTCGATTCGCTCCTCGCGGGCATCAAGGTCCGCCGCGTGTTCTTTCCGCAGTTCGTGATCCAGTAAGCGATCATGGCATCCGATACCCTGTCCCAGAACGAGATCGACGCGCTCCTCGGGCGCGGCGCCGCGGCCGCCGCCGCGCCGGCGGTGGCACATCGCGATCCCGAGCACGTCATCTATGACTTCCGTCGTCCGCACCGGATCTCCAAGGACCGGCTCCGGACCATCGAAGCGATGTACGAACGCCTCGCGAAGTCACTGGAGGCCTGGCTGCTCAGCCGCCTGCGTCGACAGATCGAGCTCCGCCTGCAGAGCGTCGAACAGTACAGCTTCGGAGAGTTCACGCTCTCGCTGTCGACGCCCTGTGCCGCGTTCGGATTCGATATCAAGAACTTCGAGGGACAACAGGGCGTCATCGATATCGGCCACGAACTCGCGTTCTTGGTCGTCGATCGCTTCTTTGGCGGCGACGCACAACCGATCTCCCTGCAGCGCAGCCTCACGCCGATCGAACGCATGACGGTGCGGGTGCTCATTGAACGCGTCAGCGCGCTGCTGATGGAGATCTGGCAGGACCACGTGCCGTTACAGCTCGAGATGACCTCGTTCGAATCCTTCCCCGAGATGGTGCAGGGGGGGAACCGCGAGGACCCAG
This sequence comes from uncultured Gemmatimonas sp., assembly GCA_964445835.1. Taxonomy (GTDB): domain Bacteria; phylum Gemmatimonadota; class Gemmatimonadetes; order Gemmatimonadales; family Gemmatimonadaceae; genus Pseudogemmatithrix. Next base: position 521 of record CAYUMN010000313.1, on the reverse strand, counting down.
TGCTCGTGGCGAACATCGAGGTCGCGGGTGAGGGACTTCGCTCGCTGATGATCATCTGTCTCCCACTCAGCGTGCTCGAGAAGTTCTTCGCCGAGGGCGATGGACGTCGCGTCAAACAGATGACCGGCTCACTCGCCGAACGTGAGGCCACGCGCCAGATCACCGAAGCCTCGTTGCGGAACGTACCCGTCGACGTCTCGGCGCGGTTGCCGTCATTCGATGTCACGCTCCGCGAGCTGATGAACGTCGGCGAGGGCGGCGTCCTCGCCACCGGCATCTCTACCGACACGCCGATTCAAGTGATGATCGGCGGTCGTCCGCGCTTCATCGGATCGCCCGGCCGGATCGGCCAGCGCGTCGCGATCCAGGTCACCGCCGCCCTCGCGCACGGCGACGCTTCGTCCGCCGCGCATCCACCCGCTGCCTTCACCCCCGAACTATGACCGCGCCCACCGCCTCCGCCGGCCACGAGCAAGTGCCGCTCTCTGCCCTCATGGACCTTTCGCTTTCGGTGAGCATCG
>CAYUMN010000312.1:0-2359 GCA_964445835.1 uncultured Gemmatimonas sp. | reverse complement strand
GCATCGAGCACGCGCACCTCGGCATTCTCCATGGTCACGCGCGCGGCCGGCCGCGAGAAGGCGATCGGCTGAGGCATCATCCCCGGCAACTGCATCTCGAACTGCCCGTACTGCACCACGAGCGTCCCACCATTGCGTACCCACGCGAAGAGCCGCGGATTCGCCGCACGCAGATCCGCGCTCGTCTCGTAGGCCCGCGGCCCGATCACGACCGTGGTGTAGAGCCCGAGGTCGAGGAATGGCAGTTGGTCCGCGCTCAGCACCGTCGTCGGGATCTCCAACTGCGAGAGCACCGGCGAGATCGCATCGGAGACACCAAGGATGTACGCCACGCGCAACGCCCGTGGGACATTCACGGGGACCGCGAGCAGGTACGCCGAGGATTGCCGATAGATGCGGATGGGCCGGATGTGCGGATACTCGATCGTCGAGAAGCCCTCAACGAACACCGTCCCTTCCGACTCCACGCCGACGCCGAAATCGTGCTTCCCCGCCGCGAGTCGGCCCGTCAGCGTCAGATACAGCTCCTGCGTCGCCCCCGGTGCGAGTACCAGCGAATCGGGGAGTCCGCTGCCGCGCACACCTGCGGGAATCAATGTGCGAAAGCGAATCGTGCGTGGCAGGGTCTGGTACGAGCGCACGGTGAGGCGAATGCGACGATCCAGCGGCACGTTGGCGCGCACGTATTCCAACGTGCGGTCCAAGGCGATGGTGATCGGTGGCACTCCCGCCGCCGGACGATTCTGCTCGCCCAGCACCGGATCCGCAAAGCGATACACGATCGTCCCCGCATCGACTTCAGCGGTGACGCCAGCGATCTCCAGCGTCGCGGTGACCGCACTCAAGCGCCGCACGTCGTCGGGAACGGAGACGCGCGGCACCTGCTCCACCGTCACCCCGGACGATACGCGCGCAATGCCATCGGCTGGCGAGACCATGTCGCGGAACATCGCCTTCTCGCGCGTTCCCACCCAGTACGGGCGGTGATCGACAAGCGCCAGCGTCGAATACAGAAGAACCGTGTCCCGGCCAGGAGCGAGCGCAATGGCCGCGGCGAGCTGAGCCGGCCGCATCCCCGACATCGCAATGCCCTGCACTCGCACCGTCTGCGCACCGCGGTTGTAGACACTCACCCGCACCATCAGCGGCTCGCCGAACGCGACGATCTCCGATGATGCCGTTGCCTCGATCAACAGGCCCGAGGCCTGGAGCATGGCGTGCTTCGCGCGGTCCAGCAGCCGATCGACCGCCGTCTCAAGCTCGACGTCCTCAAGATCACAGACCGCCGGTGGGCCCGTGATGGTCGGATAGTCCGTCAGCGGCACGAGCCCACAGCGTTCGATATTCGCCCGCGCCGTCTGCGCCATTGCCACCACGCGCGCTAACGCCGGCGCCAGATCGCTCGGCCGACGCAGATCTGCCACGCGCTGCACCGAATCCATGAGTGGCGCGATCCCAGCCAGCGCCGCGCCCCGCCCGCCGCTCAGGCGCGTCAGTCGAGCGAAACTCGTGTCCACACCGTCAAAGATCGAGCCCTCTTGGTCGGCAGCCGTGCTCTCATTCACCCGCGTCGCTTCACGCGTGAGCCGTGTCTGCGCCGCGCCGCGACGTTGCACCACCCCGAAGCCCTGCGAGCGATGCTGCGAGCGACTCTCGCCGGCAATCTCCGCAGGGCTCCGACCGAGCACCGCATCGTACGCGCCCACTTCCATGGCCAGCGTGAAGGGACGATTCCGCGCCCACGCCCCGCGATAGAACTTCGACGGCTGCCAGGGGCGACCATGTGTCTGCACAGGAAAGCGCACCGTGTCCATCGCCGCGTCGTAGCCCTCACGCGCGAGAAGTCCCGACGCCTGATGATGTCCGTGCCCGTCGAGTGGCGTGCCGGAGAACACCGCGACCATCACCTGCGGACGAAACGCGCGAATCACCCGCACCACGTCGCCGGTCAGGGCCTCGCGATTCCACTGCGTGAACGTCTCATCGGCGGTCTTTGAGAATCCGAAGTCGTAGGCGCGCGAGAAGAACTGCTGCGCGCCATCCACCCGCCGCGCCGCGAGCAACTCCTCCGTGCGAATCGCGCCGAGCGCCTCGCCCAATTCATTGCCAATGAGATTCTGTCCGCCATCGCCCCGCGTCAGCGAGAGATACGCCGCATGCACCTGATGCCCGCGCACCAACTGCGCGAGCAGGTTCGTGTCCTCGTCGTCGGGATGCGCAGCGACCATGAGCACGCGCCCACTCACCGTCACGGCACGCAGCATCTGGTCCAACGCGGCCGCGCCGCGCTCCTGCCCGAGCGCCGCGCGCGGCGCGAGCAGCGCCGTGAGGAGCAGCACCCGTCCGAGCGCGCCAACAC
>CAYUMN010000311.1:0-2422 GCA_964445835.1 uncultured Gemmatimonas sp. | reverse complement strand
CGGCGGGGGGCTTGCCGGTGACGGCGATCCAATGGCGGCCGTGGAGCTGCGGGCGCTCGGTGCGTTGGGCGGTGGCGTCTTGGACGGGCGCGATCAGAAGGGCCGCGAGGGCGGCGGGGCGGAGCAGGGCGGTGAGGCGCATGACGGGGTGGGGACCCCTGAAATTGCACTCCCACCACGGGGATGGCTATGAGCCGAAACCCATTATTGATGCGCTCGACGACTACTCTGGCGCGAGAAGCTCCCTCAGTCCAACGCTACAGCGAACACGGAGTTCCTCGGCTCCTAGCGAACGATCCGCCGGGATCAGCACCGCCTCCCGAATCGTGTCCGTTACAGACTTGAACAGATCAACGGACTGACGATTCACCGTCGCAAGTTCTTTTCGGGTGAGCGTTGGCTTCACCTCCTCGAGCCAGAGGCGATTCAACGACGCGAGCTGTGCACCAAAGAGTTCGATCGTGTCGTGGATGTAGAGCAGGTCCTGGGCGCGCTTATCATCGAGGCGGGATTCGTGGATCAGAAGCTTCTGAACGACGAAGCTGACGGGGTTCGCCACTTGAGCGCGCGCGGACTTGCTCAACGGTAGATATGCACTCGGCTCGAGGTCCAACTGCCAGGGGTCCACGAAAAGCACGTCCAAGTGGCGGAGCTTCTGCGCTGTTGCCCCAGCGATCTCAATCGTTGCATCCTCGCTGCCGTCGCGGCGCCTTCCACTGCCCCTCAAAGGGGAGAGGAACTCTAGATAGAAGGCGCGATCTTCTCGATGGTGAAAGCGCGAGATCGGAGGCCTATGCTCGCCCGACAAGTCCCGGTCAAATCTCGCGTCCGCGAGCGCAACGTCGATTCTACCGTGCAGCTCTCGCTTCGGATCAACGCCCACGTCGACGTCCCGAGTCGCGAGTGCTCTATAGGTCGGAACGGATGCATGGGGGTGATGCCGATGAAGTCGGTGTGCCCAACCGCCGATGAGCACGAGTTGGTTGAGCCAAGGCGCCAGGGCATCGATGGCGTTCGCCATCGCGACCTCGTCTTTCATCTGTCGCCTGCCACTATTTCTGCGAAGTACTTCTCAAAGATCAACGCGGCTTGTTCCTTCCCGCGCGAGGGGTGCTCCGACACGTCGAGCCAGACCTGAATGATGTCGGAGCATGGGACGCCGTTCGGCCGTACGACACCGTTGAAGATGGAGCGCTTTGCCTTGGGAAGTTGAACGACGAGGTCGTACGACTCGCTCTCCTTTGCTTCGATCAACTCTCGGGCGGCTTCGGCAGCCTGCATTCCGCGCGGGAGTGCGGCTGAGCTTTCGAGCAACACGTGCGGAGGAACGCCGCGCACGAATCCCGCGCCGAGTTCCTCTGCGGCGGCAAAGTATCCCAGGCAGGCTCGATAGTTCGGAAACCATCGTGCAATCGAATCTCGCACTGGCCGCGACACTGCCATTCGGTAGCGAATCTCCGGGCCGCGCCTGTGCTGCGAGATCTTCCAACGCCTCAGTAGTTCTCCTCGGCGGACGAGGCGCAAATGCGGGCTGGCTTCATCGAGAAATCCCTCCAACGACAGTTGCTCGACGAAGCGATGGGCGCTCATCACAGAGCAGCCGGCGGCCGCCGCGAGTTCGGACGCGTTCCGATGCCTCGCGCGGGGCGCGCTGAGCATGCTTTCCGGTACGTCGGGCGAGAAGAGGACCTTCAGCAGCCACTGATTCAGATCTGAGAAGAGGTTTCTTCTCGAGCGGGGCTGACGCGGTCCCGCAATCGAGTCGGATGCGGCTTCTTGGTTGAGCGACTCCAAGCCCTTTCCAATGAACGACTGAAGACCACGATGGTCGATCACTCCCATCGCCACATCGGGTGCGTAGTCCGACGCAAACTGAGCCAACCGCTCGAGCGCGGCGTGAGAGACGCGCGGGGCAACTACGACTGCCAGGGGCCGGAGATCGCTGTTTGCTTCATTGGCGTAGAAGCGCGCCTGCAGACAGGCTCTCGACCACGCGTCTTCGATCGGTGAACTGCTCCCCCTCGGAACGGCCTTCACCTCTACCGCGTAGCTCAGGTTGCCGTCGCTGATGATGAAGTCAGGGCGGCGTCCTCTGATTTTCACCTGCTCCTTGATCTGCCATGCGTCGTGCTCGAACGCCCGCCGAACGAGGTCGGCGGCGTTTGGTGCTGAGGGGGCGAGGTTTGAATGGTTATTCATGATGCTCTATAGGAGTTCGACAAAGATATCACATACTGGATAATTAACAAGTACCTGATAATTATCTAGTACAGGATAACTATAACTCCTTTTATGACAACAGCTTAACATATAGCCGTGAAATGACAATCTCGCAGGGGTTTGTAGACGCCACTCGGCGCCGCCACTGCGTCGGGCATGCACGCTCCGGGACCGGGGAGCGCCGCGCATATGCTCCACTCGC
>CAYUMN010000310.1:0-2424 GCA_964445835.1 uncultured Gemmatimonas sp. | reverse complement strand
CTCGTGATCCGCGAGATCGGCGTCGCGGCCGGTGGCTGCAACATCCAGTTCGCGGTGAATCCGCTGAACGGTGACATGGTCGTGGTCGAGATGAACCCGCGCGTGTCGCGCTCGTCGGCGCTGGCATCGAAGGCGACGGGCTTTGCGATCGCACGCATCGGAACCAAGCTGGCGGTCGGGTACTCGCTCGATGAGATCTCGAACGACATCACGAAGACGACGCCGGCGAGCTTCGAGCCCGTGCTCGATTACGTGGTGGTGAAGGTGCCGCGCTTTGCGTTCGAGAAGTTCCCCGCCGCCGACACCACGCTCACGACGCAGATGAAGTCGGTGGGGGAGTCGATGGCAATCGGGCGCACCTTCAAGGAGGCCTTCCAGAAGGGGCTGCGCGCGCTCGAGACCGGGCGTTCGGGCTGGGTGGTGGGCGAGCGTCCGTCGGATGATCGCGTGGCGGACGAGTCGCTCGACGCCGTGCGCGCCGCGTTGCCGGTGCCGGTGCCCGAGCGGATGTTCCAGGTGAAGCGCGCGATGCTCCTCGGGATGTCGGTCGAGGAGATCCAGCAGCGCACGGGGATGGATCCCTGGTTCTTGCATCAGTTCGAGGAGCTGCTCGCGGCGGAGCAGGCCTTCACCGCGATGCCGAGCGTCGATGCCCGTGCCGTGCGTCGCATGAAGCGGATGGGCTTCTCCGATCGTCAGCTCGCCGTGATGCGCAAGGAGACCGAGCAGCAGGCGCGTGAGCGCCGCTGGCGCTTCGGTATCCGGCCCTCGTACAAGATGGTCGACACCTGCGCCGGCGAGTTCCCGTCGAACACGCCGTATCTGTACTCCTCGTACGACGAGGAGAGCGAGGCGCCGCGCACGGGGAAGAAGTCGGTCATCATCCTGGGCAGCGGCCCGAATCGCATCGGGCAGGGCGTCGAGTTCGACTACTGCTGTGTGCGGGCGGCGATCGCGTTGCGCGAGGCGGGCTACGAGACGATCATGGTCAACTCGAATCCGGAAACGGTGTCGACCGACTATGACACCTCGGACAAGCTCTACTTCGAGCCGCTGACCTTCGAGGACGTGCTGGAGATCGTGGAGCGCGAGCAGCCGTTGGGGGTGATCGTCCAGCTTGGCGGACAGACGCCACTCAAGCTCGTGAAGCCGCTCGAGGCCGCTGGCGTGAAGATCCTTGGCACCTCACCCGAGGCGATTGATACCGCTGAGGACCGCAAGCGGTTTGGTACGCTCGCAACGACTCTTGGGGTGAAGCAGCCGCCCAATGGCACGGCGACGAGCATCGAAGAAGCCGTGGTGATTGCCGAGCGCATCGGGTATCCCGTGCTGCTCCGTCCGAGCTACGTGCTGGGCGGGCGGGCGATGGAGACCGTGTACGACGAGCCCTCGTTGCGTGACTACTTCGAGCGTGCGGTGCGCGTGAGCGAGGATCGGCCGGTGCTGGTGGACGCCTTCCTTGAGGATGCGTATGAGGCGGATGTCGACGCCATCTCCGACGGGACGACCGTGGTCATTGGCGGCGTGATGCAGCACATCGAGGATGCGGGCATCCACTCGGGCGACTCCGCCTGTGTGTTGCCACCGCAGCTCATCCCGCAGGCTGCGCAGGACGAGATGCGTGCGCACACGGTGGCGTTCGCGAAGGCGCTCGGGGTGGTCGGACTGATCAACGTGCAGTACGCGGTGAAGGATGACGTGGTGTATGTGCTCGAGGTGAATCCGCGTGCTTCGCGCACGGTGCCGTTCGTGTCGAAGACCATCGGGGTGCCGCTGGCGTCGCTGGCGGCGCGCGTGATGCTAGGCGAGACGCTCGAGCAGCTCGGCTACACGCAGGAGATCATTGCGCCCTTCGTGAGCGTGAAGGAAGCGGTGTTCCCGTTCAACAAGTTCCGCGAGTTCGATCCGATCCTCGGTCCGGAGATGCGGTCGACGGGCGAGGTCATGGGCATCAGCGACACGTTCGGCACGGCGTTCGCGAAGGCGCAGATCGCCGCGGGGAATGCGCTGCCGCAGAAGGGGCGCGTGATGATGACGGTCAACGATCGCGACAAGCCGGCCGCGGCGGCGCTGGCGAAGCGCTTTCACGCGCTTGGCTTCACGGTCGTGGCCACGGAAGGGACCGCGCGCTACTTCGCGGCGCAGGGCGTGCCGGCGGAGCGCGTGCACAAGGTGAGTGGGGGGCGCCCGCACGGGATCGACCTGATGGTGAATGGCGACCTGCAGTTGCTGGTGAATACGCCGTTGGGCAAGCGCGCGCAGAAGGACGACCACTCGCTGCGTCAGGCGGCGATCGCGAATCGGATTCCGTACACGACGACGTTGTCGGCGGCGAGTGCGGCGTGCTCGGCGATCGAGTCGATGCGGACCACGCCGCCGGCGGTGCAGTCGTTGCAGGAGTGGCTGGAGAGGCTCGGGTGAGTG
>CAYUMN010000309.1:0-2434 GCA_964445835.1 uncultured Gemmatimonas sp. | reverse complement strand
GCCGACGCAGCGCCGAGTTGATCTCCTTGCGGCGGTCATCCACCTTCGCCTCGCGGCGGAGATTGTCGAGCCACTGACGGATCTTCTCTTCGCGCGCGGCGCCCATCAGTTGGCGGCGCTGCGTGGCCTTCTGGGCCTCGAAGGCCTCACGCGCGGCCTCGGTCCGGAAGTTCACGCGCATGACGAAGATCGCATCGATCGTGCGCACCATCGCGGTCTCGCCAACGGGGAGCCCGAAGGCCGCACCGACTGACTCGTTCGAATAGCCGAGGCCATCCACGAAGCTGAGGCGCGTGAAGGCGCGCGAGGTGTCGACCGGGAGTGCCGACTTCGTCGCGGCGGCTTCGAGGGTCGAGTTCTTCGCATCGGCCGCGAAGATCTCGGCCTGCGCCACCAAGCCTTCCACCGAGCGACGCTCACGGAGGGCCTGCAGGATGTCCTCCTTCACGACCTCGAACGCCTGCTCGCCCCCCGCCGTGACGGAGTCGAGGCGCATGAGGTAGTAGCCGTTCTCGTCGTCGAGGAGATCGGAGATATCTCCCACCGCCACGCCGGAGAACGCCCAGCCTGCGACGCCGCGCACCGGGCGGCCCTGATAGGTCGCCGTCTGGCCGTCCTGCAACGCCACCTCCGTGACGAGGAGGCCCATCGCCTGAGCGGCTTCGTCGAACTTCTTGGGATCGCTGGCACCGGCTGCGATCCCCGCCATCCGGTCCGCCGCGCGGTCGGATGCCGTCGCCGTCGAATCGCTCTGTGTGGGACGGAACAGGATGTGGCGCACCGCGAGCGTGTCACCCTTTCGCTCGGTCACCTGAATCAGGTGGTACCCGAAATCGGTGCGGATCGGTGGCGAGACTTCATTCACGCGCAGGGCGAACGCGGCGTTCTCGAAGGCCGGCACGAACCGACCCCGCGGGCCACGGCCGAGGTCGCCGCCCTGGGTGGCAGAGACCGAGTCCTGCGATTCACGCGTGGCGACCGCGGCGAAGGTAGCCCTGCCGCTCGTGATTTCGGCGCGCAGCGCCGCGAGCTTGGCCACCGTGGCCGCGGTGTCGGCGGCCGTCGGCGTGCGGTTCACCGAGACCATCGAGACCACCGCGCGAGCCGGACGCGTCCAGCGTCCGGTGTACTGCTGAAAGTACTTCCGCGCTTCGGCATCGGTCACGTTGGCGGCCGCGATCTGCGCCGGCGACGGACGGAAGGCCACGTAGCTGACGCGTGCCGAATCCCGCTCGTCCTTGAAGACGGAGAAGAGGGCATCGTCGCTGACCCAGGTCTCGGTCACGAGTTGGGCGAAGAGCTTCGTGCGTGGCAGTTCGGAGCGGTAGTACTCCTCGAGCTGCGCGAGGAGACCCTGCTGCCGCGCCATCGGCGACTGCAGGAAGCGCTGGTACTTGGCGACATCGAACCGCCCCTCGGTCTGGAGCTCCGGCGCCTGCAGGAACTGCGGCGGGGGGTTCGTCTGGGCCGCCCCGATGATCTCCTCATCCGTGACGCGGATGCCCCGCCTCTCGTATTCCTGTTGGAGGAGGACGTCGGTCACGAGTTGGTCGAACGCCTGCTGCTCGATCTGCAGGCGCTCGTCCGCGGTGATCGACCGCCCCGCCTGCTGTTCCTGCTGCTGGACCAGCTGCCGGGTCAGGTTCTCCCAGCTCAGGTAGGGAATCTCATCACCATTCACCTTCGCCACGACGGTCGAGGTCGTGACCGCCCCCTGCCCGATGAGGCCCGACATGTCGGCCAGCAAGAACCCGCCGACGAAGGCGATGAACAGAAAGACCCAGATATACTTGGCAACGCCCCGCATCTGTTGGAGCACGACGGACGACCCTTCGAAAAAACGGTAGTGGAAAGCCGGCAGAACTCGCCGGAGGCGGGCCGCGAGACTCGCCTCGGCGAGGGCTCACGGGAGAAGCACCAGAACCTCCAAACCTACCCGCCACGTAGGCCTAAAATCAAGCGACACGCGCACTTCTCTCGATTGACGCTGGCTCCGACGGGGTGGTATCATCACCATGTCGGGGCCGTCCCTCTTTTTCTTTCCAAAGCGACCAGGCCGGATGGCTGACTCAGCCCGTATTGAAGATCTCCGAAAGCGGTATCACGAAAACCCGCGACGCTTTTTTGCGCCGCTGGCCAACGAGTATCGCAAATCGGGCTTTCTCGACCGCGCCATCCTCCTCTGCGAAAAACACCTCGCCGACCAAGCCGAGAACATGAATGGGCTGGTCGTCTACGGGCAAACGCTGTTCGAGGCGGGGCGCACGGAGGAGGCGCGTGATCCCTTCGAGCGTGCGCTCAAGGTCGACCCCGAGAACCTGATCGCGCTGCGACAGCTCGGGGATATCGCGCGACTCGCGGGAGATGTCCCGACGGCAACCGGCTGGTACGAGAAAGTCCTCGAGTTCGATCGGCGCAACGACGACGTCTTGGC
>CAYUMN010000308.1:0-2449 GCA_964445835.1 uncultured Gemmatimonas sp. | reverse complement strand
TCCCAGTACCGTTCCAGGCGAATCCACGCCATCTCGCGCGAGCGCGTGATGTTGGCGCCGAAGCCAGTGCGGTCCGGCAGCAACACCGGGCCCTGCCACGCCGCGCCGACCGTCGGGATGTTGTTCTCGGCGTAGCAGGCCGTCACGCAGGCCGAGCAGCCGGTGCACTTGGCGAGATCGATCGTCATCGCCCAGCGACGCTTCGCGGCGCCAGACCAGTGATTCGGATCGTACTGGCCCTTGTCCTTCGAATCGGCGACCCCAAAGTCGCCCTGCGCATCGTTCGCCACCGGCGACCGGAGCCCCGGGAGGAACTCGACGCTCGCCTGGCCGTCGAAGTGGTGGTGCTCGACGCTGTTCGTATTCGCAATAAGCTCCGCGACCGTCGTCGCCTGGGCGATGTTGCGCCCATGCTGACGGCCGGAGCCTTCGGTGGTGACGAGGCGCTGGTTGCCGCTGGCCTTCGCGACCTTGGCGCGCGTCGCACCATAGACGATCCCACCCGAGCGCGCGTCCTCAGCCTGCGTGAGAATGCCATAGGCATTCTCGCCGGCAACGGCATAGCGTCCGGCCGACTCTGCCTGGCCGCGCCCGAGGGCGACGGCGATCGTATCGGGACGGATGCCGATGTAGATGAGCGCCGGCGCGGTGAGCGTCCCCGCCCCCGTCTCCACGGTCACCAGATCGCCGTCCTCGATGCCAATGGCCAGCGCGGTCTCGCCATGCATCTCGACGACCGTCTGCCAGCAGATCTTGGTCACCGGGTCCGGCAGTTCCTGCAGCCACGGCTTGTTCGCGCCGCGACCGTCGCCGATCGTCGGCGAGACGTAGGTGATGAGTTGGTAGTCACCCGCTCCCTGCACCGCCGGCAGTGCTGCGGCACGGGTCGCGTTCACCGTGCGCGTCGCCGAGGAACCGCTCATGAGCGCCGTCGGGAGCGCGGCGCGCAGGGCGGCGTTCCCGCCGAGCCGATTCGCCAACCACCCGCGATAGTCGGCGGCCGGATAGCGCGACGCCTGCGCCGGATCGCCCTTGGCGAGCGCAAGCAACACGTCGGCCGTGGAGCGCGAGTCGAACACCGCGTCCATTGTCGGCTGCTGCAGCGACACGGTGCCATCGATCGGCTCGGCATCGCCCCAGCTCTCCAGCGCATGATGATCGGGAAGCACGAGGTCGCAGAGCGCCGTCGTTTCGTCTGGGATGCTCGAGAACGACACCTTGAAGGCCACGCTGGCCATCGCGGTGGCGAAGCCGAGTCCGAGCGGAGTCGTGTAGGCCGGGTTGGCGCCACGCACGAGGATCATCTCCAGCCCGCGCCCGTTCATCTTCTCGACCAGCGCACGAATCTCAGACTGCGAGGCCACGCCATTGAAGGCATTGAAGCCCTGCGCCGGCTTGATGGTCTTGCCGATATTGCCGCGCGACTTGTTCAGCTCAGCCACGGCCGTCGCGAGCTCACCCGAGTTCGCGGCGTGACCGCCGGCGACGAGCGCACTCGCACTCGCTTCGCGCACTTCCTTCTGCAACCCCTGCAAGAGCTCCACGGCCACCCCCGCTTCCTCAGCGGCCGCGGCGAGTGATCCCTTCCCCAGCATCGCGTTGACGATCGCCAGCTCAGAGCCGACGCGCGCCGGAATCCAATGATCCGCATTGAGACCGGTCAGCGAGCGACGGGCACCAACGTAGATGAAGCGCGGCGCCCCCTCCACCTTGCCACGTGCATCGGCGAAGGCGAGCTGCTGCGGAACCGGGAGACCCCAGCCATCCAGGAAGTCCGCGCTGAACGAGACGATCAGGTCCGAGGCGCTGAAGTCGACCATCGGCCAGGATGAGCCGTACGCCGCACGATTCGCCTGCGCCGTGGCCACCGGGGCCTCGGCGTCATAGCTGATGTGCGCCGGAATGCCGTAGCCGCCAAGGATCTGATCGAGCAGCGCAGGGAACGAGCCCTGCTCGTGCTGATTGATGAAGGCGACCTTGGCGCCGGCGTTCGTGGACTTCACCTCGCCGAGCTTCTGGGCGAGGATACCCATCGCGTCTTCCCACGTGGTCGCGACGAGCTTGTCGCCGTCACGCTTCATCGGACCGCGGAAGCGATCGGGATTGAAGAGCCCCTGCAGCCCCGACTGACCGCGGGCGCAGAGCGCGCCCCTGTTCACGGGGTGATTCGGATTGCCCTCGGCCTTGATGGCGCGACCATCGCGGACTTCGACGATCAGTCCGCAGCCCGCGACGCACTCGCGGCAGGTGGTGGCGTAGTGGTTCGAGACGCCGGGAACGGTGTTGTCCGGCGAGACGAGATAAGGGATCAGCTTTTCGACTTCGCCCGTGCCGCAGCCCACCGCGGCAGTGGCAACGGTCGAGACGCCGAGGACCTTGAGGAACTCGCGGCGCTTGACGGCCGCGCGCTCTTCGAGGGCACCCTTGGTGGCTTCTGTGATTTCAGGAG
>CAYUMN010000307.1:2095-2460 GCA_964445835.1 uncultured Gemmatimonas sp. | reverse complement strand
CACGGTGGCCGCACACGCGGCGGTCATAACGTGGTGAGTCCGTGGGGCAAGAAGGAGGGTGTGAAGACGCGCAACAAGAAGAAGGCGTCGCAGCGTCTGATCGTCCGTGGCCGGAAGCGCGGCAAGGCCACCCAGAGCTGATCAAGGAAACCACTTAAATGTCACGCTCAATCAAGAAGGGTCCGTTCATCCAGGACGCGCTGCTGAAGCGCATCATCGGCATGAACGCGAAAAGCGAGAAGAAGGTCGTCAAGACCTGGTCGCGCTCCAGCACGGTGATTCCCGAGTTCGTGGGGCACACCATTGCCGTGCACAACGGCAACAAGTTCATCCCGGTCTACGTGACGGAGAACATGGTCGGGCAC
>CAYUMN010000307.1:1107-2085 GCA_964445835.1 uncultured Gemmatimonas sp. | reverse complement strand
GTACGCAAAGGCCCGTTCGTCGACGACCACCTCATCACGAAGGTGGAAGCGACCGCTGGAGAGAAGCAGCGTCGCGCGATCAAGACCTGGTCGCGACGCTCGACCATCTTGCCGACGTTCGTCGGCGCCAACCTGATGGTCCACAACGGCAACAAGTTCATCCCGGTCTACGTGACGGAGAACATGGTCGGGCACAAGCTCGGCGAGTTCTCTCCGACGCGGTTGTTCCGTGGGCACACGGGCAACAACAAGATCGACAAGAAGGCGGCGCCGGCGCAGTCGTCGGCTCCGGCCCGGGGAGGCAAGTAACCCATGACCGAAGCCCGAGCCATTCAGCGGACGACGCGTCAGTCCCCGTACAAGATGCGCCTGGTCATTGACCAGATCCGCGGTCTTGCGGTGAACGATGCGCTCTCGATGCTGAAGTTCAGCAAGAAGCATGCGGCGGTGCAGATCTCGAAGGTGCTCAACTCGGCGGTGGCGAATGCCGAGCAGGCGGCGCGTTCGGCGAACACCGCGCTCGACGTGGACGCGCTGTACGTGAAGCTCGCGATCGTCAACGAAGGACCGAAGCTCAAGCGTTGGACGCCGGCGGCCATGGGCCGGGCGACCCCGATGATCAAGCGAACCAGCCACGTGGAAATCATCGTGGCCGAGAAGGAAGGGCGATAATGGGACAGAAGACTCATCCAATCGGCTTTCGCCTTGGCGTTTCGACGCAGTGGCGGAGCAAGTGGTTCGCGAAGAAGGACTTCCCGGCGCTGCTGAAGGAGGATGCGCTGCTGCGCAAGTACCTCCGCGCGCGTCTGGCGGGTGCGGCGATCGCGGACATCACCATCGAGCGCAAGCCGGGGAAGGTCGTGGTGACCATCCACACAGGCCGCCCGGGCGTGGTGATCGGCAAGAAGGGCCAGGCGGTCGAGGAGCTCAAGACCGAGCTCCAGCAACTGACGGGCAAGGAAGTCGGTGTGAACGTCG
>CAYUMN010000307.1:0-1097 GCA_964445835.1 uncultured Gemmatimonas sp. | reverse complement strand
AAGCGCAGCTCGTCGCCGACAACATCGCCGCCCAGCTGGCGCAGCGCATCTCGTTCCGTCGCGCCATGAAGCGTGCGGTGCAGAGCGCGATGCGGATGGGCGCAGAAGGCATCAAGGTGAAGTGCTCGGGCCGTCTCGGCGGTGCCGAAATCGCGCGCGTCGAAGGCTATCACGAGGGTCGTGTGCCCCTGCACACGCTGCGCGCGGACATCAACTATGCGACGTCGACGGCGAAGACCACCTTTGGCACGATCGGTGTGAAGGTGTGGATCTTCAAGGGCGAAGTCATCGAGGGGCGTCGTGGAGCATCCACGTACTCCTCCGACGCCTAAGGAGCGCTGACGAATGCTGGCACCAAAGCGGGTCAAGTTCCGCAAGCAGTTCAAGGGTCGTACGACGGGCCTCGCCCGTCGTGGTGCGACCATCGCGTTCGGTACGTTCGGCCTTCAGGCGCAGGAGCCGGGGTGGGTGACGGCGCGCCAGATCGAAGCGGCTCGCGTGGCGCTGACGCGCCACATCAAGCGTGGTGGCAAGGTCTGGATCCGTATCTTCCCGGACAAGCCAGTGACGAAGAAGCCGGCCGAAACGCGAATGGGGAAGGGCAAGGGCTCGCCGGAACACTGGGTGGCGGTGGTCAAGCCTGGCCGCATGCTGTTCGAGATCGAAGGCGTGACAAAGGAAATGGCCGAGAAGGCGCTGGGTCTCGCCGCAGCCAAGATCGGCGTGAAGACGAAGTTCGTGGCGCGCGAGGAGGCGCAAGCAAATGAAGGCTGATCAGATCCGAGAGCTGAGCGTGGATGAGATCACCGCGCGGCTCGCTGAGTTGGAAGAGGAGCGATTCCGTCTTCGCTTCCGTGGGGCGACCGAGCCGCTGAGCAATCCGCTTCGGTTGCGTTTCATCCGCCGCGACATCGCGCGGCTTCAGACTGTGCTCCGCGAGAAGTCGGACAAGATGGAGGCCGTGCGCTAACGCGTGCGAGAGGAAACCAGAATGGCTGAGACCGTGAAGACCGACGCTGCGACCCGTTCCGCGCGCAAGGTGCGCCAGGGATTGGTGGTGAGCGACAAGATGGATAAGACAATCGTGGTCGCGATCG
>CAYUMN010000306.1:0-2465 GCA_964445835.1 uncultured Gemmatimonas sp. | reverse complement strand
GGATGACGCCGATCGCGTGCGCGTGGCCGAGTGCGTCGGCGACTTCTCGTGCGATCTGTACCGCGTCGGCGACTGGCAACTGTTGCTCGCGCTCGAGACGTGCGCGCAGCGTCTCGCCGGTGACGAGGGGCATCACGTAGAAGAGCAGGCCGTCGGCCTCGCCGCTGTCGAGCAGCGGGAGGATATGCGGATGCTGCAGGCGCGCGGTGGTGCGGATCTCGGTGAGGAATCGCTCGCCTCCGAGTGCGGCACCGAGGTCCGGATGCAGGACCTTGATGGCGACGTCTCGCTCGTGGCGGAGATCGTGGGCGAGATACACGGTGGCCGTTCCGCCCTGTCCAAGCTCGCGCTCGATGCGGTAGCGATCGGCGAGGGCGGCGCTCAGGCGGTCGAGGGTGCTTGTCATCGGATAGAAAATGGCACGAGGCACACCCTGGCGCGAGCGCGGACGCCAGCGCGAACGCCAGCGCGCGATGCCAGCGAAATGTGGCGACCCTGTATGTGGCGTGTGCCATTGCCTCAAGGCGGTCGTGTGTCTTGGTTACGAGGGCTTCTCTTCCTCTCCAATCGCCGATCTTCGTGACGTACGCAATCTTCAAAGTGCTGCATATCGTGGGTCTCGTCCTGCTCCTCGGGAACGTCACCGTCACGTCGGTCTGGAAGGTGTTCGCCGACAGAACCGGGAAACCGGCCATCGTCGCGTTTGCCACGCGGATGGTGATCGTGACCGACTGGTTCCTCACACTCGGCGGCGTCGCACTGCTGGCGATCGGCGGATACGGCATGACGACCGTCGCCAGCATACCGGTCTTCGGGGCCCCGTGGCTCGTCTGGAGCCAGGGGCTCTTTGCTGTGGCCGGTTCGATCTGGCTCGGCATTCTCGTGCCGATCCAAGCCGAGCAGCAACGCATCGTACGCGCCTTTCCCGCGGATCTGCGCGAACTGCCCGCCGAGTATCGTCGTCTGGCCCGGCGGTGGATCGTCTGGGGGGTCATCGCCACCGTGCCGCTGGTCGTGGCGACGTATCTCATGGTCAGGCGCGGGTAGCGTTGGCGGAATGGCCACGATGCGCCAGATTCCGCCCATGCGCCATCTTCGCCATCTTCGCCATCTGCGCCGTATCGCCATGCTCGCGGCCCTCGCCGCGACCCCGCTCGCCGCCCTCGCCGCGACCCCGCTCGCCGCCCAGCAGTCGTTCCCCACCGCTTGGGATTCCGCGCATCTCAACCGCCCTGACGTGCGATCCGCACTCGCGCATCTCGAGGCCGGCTTCCCGAAGCAAGTCGACGAGTGGATCTACATTGCGCAGCTGCCCGGCCAGTCTGGCTTCGAGCAGCAGCGCGGCGCCTATGTGAGATCCGAGATGGAGAAGGCGGGACTGCGCGTGAGCGTGGACTCGATTGGCAATGTCACCGGCGTGCGCCGCGGCACCGGCGGCGGTCCGACCATTGTCTTTGCCGCGCACATGGACATCGTGCACCCGCTCGGGACCAACACCCGCGTGCGCCGCGCCGGCGACACGCTTCATGCGCCGGGCATCTTTGATAACAGCGCCTCGGTCGCCAACATGCTGGCGACCATTCGCGCGCTCAATGCCGCGCGGGTGGTCACGAAGGGCGACCTCGTTTTCATTGGCACGGTGCAGGAAGAGCTCGGGCTCCGCGGCATGGACCATTGGCTACGGCACAACGCCAAGCCCGATCTGCTCATTGCCATGGACGGCGGGCTCGGCCCCATCAGCTACGGCGCGCTCGGCATCTACTGGACGCGCTATCGCTTCAAGTCTGCGGGCGCACATACGCTCAACTCACGTGGCCGCCCCACGCCGGTGCGCGCGCTCGCCGATGCCATTCAGCACATCTACGCCATTGAGCCGCCGCCGCTGCCCAATGGCGCGGTGATCAACGTCGGCCAGGTCCATGGCGGCGTGATCTTCAACGGCATTCCGCAGGATCTCTACTTCACGGTCGACCTGCGCTCGCCCAATCCCATCCTGCTCGACTCGCTTGATCGGGAGATCACGCGTGTCACGCGAGAGGCGGCGGCGCGCGAGCGCGTGGAGCTGGTGGTGGAGATCGAGCAGAAGAATGGCGCGGGTGGGACCGAGGCGATGCTGGCGGGGGCGCGGCGGCATCCGCTGGTGCAGACGGCCATAGACATTCAGCGGCAGCTTGGTGTGAGTGTGGGGATGCCTGGGGCTTCGGAGGCGCTCGCGACGGGTAGCACGGATGCGAATCTCGGGGTGGTGGTGGGGATTCCGAGTATTTCCATTGGGCGGGCGTATGGAGGGAATCAGCACACGCTTGGTGAGTGGGCGGATTGGCCGAGCGCGTTGCTGGGGACGAAGTTGACGCTGTTGCTGGCGACGACGTTCGGGGATGGGGTTCGGCCGATCCCGACGGGATTTGTGCCGTAGCCGAGAGGTGAAGAGCGAGGACCGAGAGTGAGGACGGGAGGGATGAGGG
>CAYUMN010000305.1:0-2497 GCA_964445835.1 uncultured Gemmatimonas sp. | reverse complement strand
GGTATCGCGAGGCGGGAATCTTCGCGGCGCTCGTCCCGTTGCTCGCCGATGCGCCTCCGGCGCGCTTCGCGGCGATTGACCATCTCGCACGCCCCGCGTTGGCGCGTCGGCCGGACCGGCGGATGCTGCGGCTCGCGGCGCTCTTTGTGGAGCCTGGGCAGGCGCCGGCGCGCACGCTTGAGCGGGACCTCAAGACACTCAAGTTCTCGAATGATGAGGCGAGGGCAACAGTCACCCTTGCCAAGGGCGCTGCAGAGTTCAGCGTCGACGCGGCGCGTGCCGATGCCGAGGGGCTGCGACGGACGATTTCCAAGGTTGGGCGACTGATGGTGCCCGGGCTCTCCCGGCTCCTTTGGGCTCGCGCCAAGGCGGAGGGCGTCGGGGCTGCCGAGGGGCGCGCGGGCATGGCGCTGTATCGTCGCGCGCTGCGCTCGGCATTCACTGACCCGCTGACGTTGGGGGATCTTGCCGTGGATGGCGACGACTTGCGCTCAGCGGGGGTGCCGCCCGGGAAACCGATGGGCGAGATGCTGCAGCAGTTGCTCGACGTGGTGCTCGTGAATCCCTCGCGCAACACGCGTGACGCGCTGCTCGCCGAGGTGCGCGCTCGTGGGTGAACGCGTGCTGTTGGTGGATGCGCGCGCGCCGTATGGGTCGGGACTGGGGCGGTACTTTCGTGAGATGGTCCGGGCCTTTGTCGCGCAGCGCGAGTTTCCGGAGGTCGTGCTGGCTGGTGACCCTGATGAACTCGAAGCATTCGTTCGTACGCTCGATGCGCCGGTCCGCGTGCTGCGCATGCGGGGTGGTCGGTACAGTGTTCGTGTGCCGATGCAGTGGGACGCCGTCGCACGCGCGGTCGGCGTGCCGCACCTGACGTGGTTTCCGCACTGGGACGGTGCGTGGCGCGCCGCGCCCAGGGTGATGACGCTGCATGACTTGATCGCACTCGACGGCGCCGGTCCGCGCGGCTTCGCGCGCCGTGCGATTGCGCGGTCGTGGATGACGCGGATGGTTGACGGGAGTGCGGCGGTGCTGACGGCATCGCAGGCGTCGGCCGCGAGAATATCCACGGCGTTTCCCTCGGTGATTCCTAAACTGCACGTCGTGCCGCATGGCGTGGCGGCGGTGTTCTTTGCCGCGGGCGCGGCCGCAGACGCGCCGGCGCGCGGTTCTCGAGCCGATGGATCGCCATACCTGCTGACGGTCGCAAACAAGAAGCCGCACAAACGCCTCGAGACGGCCATCCGCGCCTTCGCTCGGATCGCCGCCACGGATCCGACGTTGCGGCTCGTCATGGTCGGCGAGCGATTCGCGCACTCCGCCGACTTGCAGACGCTGGCTGAGTCGCTCGGGGTCGCGTCGCGCGTGGACGACGAATCTGGCCTCAGCGACGAAGCCCTCGCCGCGCGGTATGCCGGCGCGACGGCGTTGCTCGTGCCGTCGCGCGACGAAGGCTTCGGGATGGTCGTACTCGAAGCGATGGCCTGTGGAACGCCGGTCGTCGCGGTCGATCGGTCACCACTTCCTGAAGTCGTGGGCACTGCGGGCGTGCTCGTGCCGTACGACGACGACGCGGCCATGGCAGATGCGGTCCGTCGGATTCGAGGGGATGCGGAGGTCCGAACCGCGCGCATTGCCGCAGGGCAGGCGCATGCGGCGCCGTTCACGTGGGGGCGGGCGGCCTCCCGTACGGCGGAGATCCTGCGCGCGTGCTGACCCACGCGCCGGGCGGAGCGGCGCGTAGGGGGTGCACCCTCCATGTGCACGCGGCGCCAGATTAGCTTCTCCCTATGCACGCCCTCAACCTCGACGTCGAAGTCACCCGTGGAGATGTCGTGGAATCGCGACATCGCGTGCACGCGGCGGTGATCGGTGCCGACGATGTGCTCGTGGCCGCGGCGCGGGACTCCGCGCTGGTGACGATGTGGCGTTCCTGCGCGAAGCCCTTTCAGGTGTTGCCGCTGCTCGCGAGCGGCGGCTTCGATCAACTCGGCTGGAAGCACGAGGAGCTCGCACTCGCCTGCGCCTCGCACGGGGGCGAACCCGAGCACGTGACCGTGGCCCAGCGGATGCTCGAATCAATGGGCCTCGAAGAAGGCGATCTCGCCTGCGGTCCGCATGAGCCCCTCTCGACGCGCGGAGCGCGACTGCTGCGCGAGAGTGGCGCGGCGCCCACGCGGCTGCACAACAACTGCTCCGGCAAGCACGCGGCGATGCTCGGTCGCGCGAAGACCGCGGGATGGGCGACGCGTGGGTACGAGGAAGCCGATCATCTCGTGCAACGTGCGTGTCTGGGTGAAGTCTCTGCCTGGACGGGCGTGCCGTTGGACGACATGCCCCTCGGCGTCGATGGCTGTGGTGTGGCGGTGATGGCCCTGCCGCTCGATCGCATGGCGTTGGCCTACGCGCGGTGGGGACGCGCGATTCATGCCGGTGAGGATCTTCCGGCGCGCACTGCCGCGGCGATTCGCAAGCATCCGCATCTCTTTGGTGGGAC
>CAYUMN010000304.1:0-2514 GCA_964445835.1 uncultured Gemmatimonas sp. | reverse complement strand
GCATGGCCACCCTCGCCGCGATGCTCACCGACCCCAAAGCGCTCCAGCGCCTGGCCTCCGCCGTTCACGAGGAGCACACTGTCCTCCATTGTGATAGCTGGGAGTCCCTTGAGGCCGCCTGTCGCGACGAAGCGGTCACCTTGGCCATCCTCGACCTCTTCGCCGAGGGAAAGGCCCACTTCGACGTCATCCGCCGCTTGAAGCTCCGCGCGGAGCGCCTGACGCTCGTCGCCTATGTGACGGTGACCCCTGGCAACTCCCGCGACCTGTTCGACGCCGGACGCGCGGGACTCGACGGCTTGCTCATCGCTGGCCAAGATGACACGCCAGCCGCCTTCCGCGCCGTCTTGGAACGCGCCGAGGCGCGCGGCGTCGCCCAGATGCTCCGGCCCCAAGTGGCGCACTTCCCGGGCGCCGTGCGCGACGCCATCATGGTCGCCGTCACCCGCGCCCATCTGCGACTCACGGGACAGCGCCTCTCGGAGATCCTCCGGGTCTCAAAGCGGGCCCTCGTGGCCTCGCTCGCGGACGCAAAGTGCCCGCCCCCGCAAAAGCTCATCACCTGGGGACGGCTGATCGTCGCGGCGCAGATGCTTGAGGACGAGAAGCGCACCGCCGACGGCATCGCCCGACTGCTCGACTTCCCGTCGGGCTCCGCCTTCCGCAACACCTGCCAGCGCTATGTGGGCGCGACCCCGCAGGAGATTCGCTCAAAAGGCGGGGCGAGCTGGGTGGCGAGCCGCTTTGTCTTGGAGTTGGGCACGAACGAAGAGACCGAGAGCGATCTCTAGGGGCGCAGGCGTTGCAACGATGCGTCGCGAGTCGTGCCCGTCACGAATGCGCGCCTAGTAGTCCCGTCGGCGCCACGCGCCGGTGAGCCGACTCCAGAACGCCGTGCGAGCCGTGGCTCCAGTGATCGCCAGTGCACGCAGGTCCATGTCGCGGCCGGCGACCGTGCCGATGTACAGCACCACGTCCCCCGAGAGCGCCCCATTCGGCCCAATACGGATGGCGCGCTGCAACGGGTTGCCGGTCTCAATCACCCCAGGCCCGGTCAGATAGAACTCGGCGGCCCCGTCAATCGACGTCGTTGGTGTGAGAAACTGCGCGCCATCGAGCCCGCGATACGTCACCGTCTCGCCGGACGACGCGGTCCCGTCGTTGTCGGTATCGAGCAGGAGGCGCACCCGCTCGTTCACGGCATCGAACATCACCTGCACATTCACGTTACGCGTGATGGCGGTCTGCTGCGCGCCAATGAGCACGTTCTGGAGCATCCGGATGTTCGAGTCCATCTTGTAACTACTGGCGCTGAGCCGCGAGATGGCCCAGCCGGCGACGATACCGATCAGGGCCATGACCATGAGCACTTCGATCAGCGAGAAGGCGCGGCGGCGGCGGGGCACGATGCGGAATCTATCCGCAGAGGGTACGATTCGGACATGCTGATTATCGGGCTCACGGGCAATATCGGCGCAGGGAAGTCCGCGGTGGCCAAGCGTATGGTGGCACTGGGGGCGCATCTCGTGGACGCCGATGTCCTGGCGCGCGAGGCGGTGGCCCCGGGCAGCCCGGGCCTCGCCGCGATCGTCGCGCGATGGGGCCCCGCGATGATCGCCCCCGATGGCTCGCTCGACCGCTCCGCGCTCCGGCGCATCGTGTTCGGCGACCCGGCGGAGCGCGCCGCGCTCGACGCCATCGTGCACCCCGAGGTTGCGCGTCGGCGCGAGTCGGCCGTCTCGGCCGCCCAGGCCGCCGGCGCGAAGATCGTGGTCTGTGACATCCCGTTGCTGTTCGAGACGGGCCTGGAGAGCACGATCGATTGCATCGTACTCGTGGAGGCGCCGGTCGCCCTCCGGCGCGAGCGGCTGGTGCACAGCCGTGGGCTTTCGCCCGCGGACGCCGATGCGATGATTGGCGCCCAGATGCCGAGCGAGCAGAAGCGGGCCCGCGCGTCGCACGTGGTGGACAACAGTGGCACGCTCGCCGCACTGAAAGTCCGCGTGGATGCGCTCTGGAATACCCTCAGCGCCGAAGCCGCACGCGCTTGACCCTCGCGCTCGGTGCGGGTAGCCTTCGTTCCAGTTGCAGGTGCGCCATCCATCACGCCCAAGTCCCCCGCCCGGAGCTTTACGTGTCGTCGATCCCCCAGGACCTTCTCTACACGAAGGACCATGAGTACGTGAAGAAGACCGCCGACGCCGCGGTCGTCATTGTCGGCATCACCGACTACGCGCAGGGCGAGCTGGGCGACATCGTCTTCCTCGACCTCCCGGCGAAGGGAAAGAAGATCGGCGATCACGAGGTCTTCGGCACGATCGAGGCGGTGAAGGCGGTCTCCGAACTCTACGCGCCGCTCGCCGGCGAAGTGGTCGACGTGAACCCGAAGCTCGATGGTGAGCCGGCGCTCGTGAACAACGATCCCTACGGCGATGGTTGGATGATCAAGCTCAAGGTCTCGCCGGCTGCACTCGCGGGGCTCATGGATGCGGCTGCGTATGGGAAGTTGCTCGG
>CAYUMN010000303.1:0-2529 GCA_964445835.1 uncultured Gemmatimonas sp. | reverse complement strand
TCCATCCAGAACGGCTCCCAGTGATGGCCGTCTGGGCAGTAGAAGCTCCAGCCATACATGAACCCGTGGTCCTGCGGCGGCATCGCGGGACGCCCACCATGGGCGAGCGCACTCCCGACCATCGCGTCGACCGCGTCACGATTGTCGCAGGTCATCGCGAAGAGCCCCTCCGTCACCGCGGTCGTGTCGGCAATGGGGCGCGTCGTGAAGCCGGCGAACGTCGGTTGCGTGAGCAACATGACGCTGACCGCCTCGCTCACCACCATGCACGCCGCGTGCTCGTCCGTGAACTGGTCGTTGAACGTGAAGCCGAGTGCGCTCCAGAACTCCTTCGCGCGCGGCAGATCTTCCACGGCGAGATTCACGAACATCATCCGGACCATCGTTACCTCACCAGCGGCTTGAACTTGATCCGGTGCGGCTGATCCGCATCCGGTCCCTTCCGTCGCCGTAGATCCTCGATGTACGCGCCGTAGTTGCCTTCGAACCAGACCACTTCGGAGTCGCCCTCGAAGGCGAGGATGTGCGTGGCCAGGCGATCGAGGAACCACCGATCGTGCGTGATCACCACCGCGCAGCCAGAGTAATCCACGAGCGCTTCCTCCAGCGCCCGCAGCGTGTCAACATCGAGATCGTTCGTCGGTTCGTCGAGCAACAGGAGATTGCCGGCGCTGAGCACCGTTTTCGCGAGATGCAACCGATTCCGCTCACCACCCGAGAGCACCGCGACCTTCTTCTGCTGGTCGGTGCCCTTGAAGTTGAACGTCGAGAGATAGGCGCGCGTGTTCATCTCCTTCTTCCCGACCATCAGCAGCTCGTTCCCGCCACTGATCTCTTCCCAGACGGTCTTCTTGCCGTCGAGTGTGCGTGACTGATCGACGTACGCCAGCTTCACGGTCTCGCCGACCTTGAGCGAGCCGCCATCGGGCTCTTCCTGGGCCGTGATCATCTTGAAGAGCGTCGACTTCCCTGCACCGTTCGGCCCGATCACACCCACAATACCGCCGCGCGGGAGCGAGAAGTCGAGTCCGTCGATCAACAGCTTGTCGCCAAAGCCCTTTCGGAGCTTCTTGGCGATCACCACATCGTTACCAAGGCGCGGCGCCGGCGGAATGACGATTTCATTGGAGGCGATCTTCTCCTGCTGCGCTTCGCTCGCCAGCTCCTCATAGTTCTGCAAACGCGCCTTGCTCTTCGCCTGACGCGCGCGGGGTGCCATGCGCACCCACTCGAGCTCGCGCGCGAGCGACCGCTGCCGCGCCGAGGCGATCTTCTCTTCCTGCTGCAGGCGCGTGCTCTTCTGCTCAAGCCAACCGGAGTAGTTGCCTTCGTACGGCACGCCACGCCCGCGGTCGAGTTCGAGAATCCACTTCGCGACGTTGTCGAGGAAGTAGCGATCGTGCGTGATCGCCACAACCGTGCCCGGGAACGACTCGAGGAAGTGCTCGAGCCACGCCACCGATTCGGCGTCCAGGTGATTGGTCGGTTCGTCGAGCAGCAACATGTCCGGCTGCTCAAGCAACACGCGACAGAGCGCCACGCGACGGCGCTCGCCGCCCGAGAGATGCGTCACCGCAGCATCGCCCGGCGGCAGACGCAGCGCGTCCATCGCGACTTCGATCTTGTTATCGAGATTCCAGAGATCCATCGCATCGATGCGCTCCTGCACCTTTCCCTGCTCTTCGATCAACGCGTTCATCTCGTCATCGGTCATCGGTTCGGCGAACTTCGCCGAGATCGCTTCAAAGCGATTCATAAGGTCGCGCTGCTGCTTGACCGCGAGCTCCACATTGCCGCGGACGTCGAGCGTCTCGTCGAGATGCGGCTCCTGCGGGAGGTAGCCGATCTTCGTGCCCTTGTGGGCCCAAGCTTCCCCTTGGAAATCCTGATCGACACCGGCCATGATCTTGAGCAGCGACGACTTACCGGCGCCGTTGGGGCCAAGGACGCCGATCTTCGCGCCGGGATAGAACGAGAGCCAGATATCGTCGAGAATGATGCGCGAAGGTGGAATCACCTTCTTGAGCGCCTTCATCACATAGATGAACTGCGGGGCCACAGAGTATCTCCTGTCGAGCGAACGGGGTGCGTAGTCGGTGCGCCGCGAAAGACCCAAGCCGGGTCCTCCGCGGCGCACACTCAGCCGTAAGCTAACGCCTTCAGAACGCGCCGGCCGCTCCAGCGGACGGGCCTGAGCCGCGCGGCGCCAAACTGATCAGGCGCGCCCGTCCAATCCGAAGAGCACGATGACCGCCACGAGACCGACCGTCAGCGGCACCCAGGCGGCGGCGAAGGTGGCGGAGAAGGCGGGATAGATTGCACGCATGCGATCAAGCATTGCACGGCTCCGGAGTGGGTATAGTGGCTGGACGAGCCAGCATCACCTGAAGTTTCAGCGTTGGCAGGGGCCTCAAGGTGCTACCCTCGCAACGCGGGTCCTGTGCCTAAGTCTCGGCACCTTCGGTCTGTCCGGCATCTCCGGCTGCGCCGGTGGCCCTCTGAACTTGCCCCGGTTTCGTGGATACCTGA
>CAYUMN010000302.1:0-2534 GCA_964445835.1 uncultured Gemmatimonas sp. | reverse complement strand
GCAGACGGCGCGACCCTCTCCCGCGTCGTGGCCGGGATCTGGCGTATGAGCGACTGGAAGCTCGACGTTTCCGCGCGCTTGCGCTGGATCGAAGGGTGCATGGAAGCGGGGGTAACGAGCTTCGACCTCGCCGACATCTACGGTGACTACGAGGTTGAGGCGCTGTTCGGCGAGTCATTGGCGCGCTCCTCTTCGCTGCGCCAGCGAATGCAACTCGTATCGAAGTGCGGCATCAAGCTCATCTCGGCGGCTCGTCCGTCGCACGCCATCAAGTCGTACGACACGTCGCGCGCGCACATCGTCTCCTCGGTGGAGCGCTCGTTGACGGCGCTGCGCACCGATCGACTCGACCTCCTCCTCATCCATCGCCCCGATGCGCTGATGAACCCGGACGAAGTGGCCGAGACGTTTGCGGCGCTGCGCTCGGCGGGAAAGGTGTTGCACTTCGGTGTCTCGACTCATTCGCCGTCGCAGCTCGCGCTCCTTCATCATCGAGCCAGGCTGTGCACCAATCAGGTGGAGTTCTCACCCCTCGAGCTGGGGGCGCTTGCCG
This sequence comes from uncultured Gemmatimonas sp., assembly GCA_964445835.1. Classification (GTDB taxonomy): domain Bacteria; phylum Gemmatimonadota; class Gemmatimonadetes; order Gemmatimonadales; family Gemmatimonadaceae; genus Pseudogemmatithrix. The sequence goes on along the minus strand of CAYUMN010000302.1, from coordinate 1,981 downwards.
ATGGGACACTCGACCAGTGCCTCGATCTTGGACTTCGTCCGATGATCTGGTCGCCGTTAGGCGGAGGGCGGATCTTCGGCGGGAGCGACGCGCGTGCACAGCGCGTGCGTGCCGCGCTCACCACGCTTGCCGAGGGGCACGGCACGTCCACGGCGACTATCGCCTACGCGTGGATCATGCGCCATCCGTCGAGCCCACTGCCCATCACGGGATCTCAGCGCCTTGACGGCGTGCGCGAAGCGGTGGCCGCGCTTGGCGTTTCGCTCTCGGCGGAGGAATGGTATCGCGTCTGGGAAGCGGGGGCGGGGCACGAGGTGGCGTAAGGCACTGCTGCGCGCTACCGCGCCTTCGCCACCCCCACGATCAACCGCACCAGCGACTCCACATCACGCAGATCCAGCACCTCGGCCGGCCCATGCGAGTAACGCCCCGGCCACGACAGCCCGATGTTGGGTGCTCCCCACTGCTGGATCGCCGATCCGTCGGTCCCGCCGAACGTGGTCCCCACCTGCAGCGGAATCGATTTCGCCTTCGCCAGCTGGATGATGCGTTCGCGCTCGGCGCGCGGGACCAGGCTCCCGTTGTCCAAGCCTCGCAGGACGGCCCCGCTGCCTAACGGCGTGAAGGCAAAATGCGGCGACTCCTTGGGTGTCTCGCTCGACACGAAGGTGTCGATGCTATACACCCGACGCAGGTTGGCCCGGTGCTGCTCCCCGAAGTAGCGTGCGCCGTTCAGGCCACCCTCTTCCTGTACCGACCAGACGAAGAGAACCTTGTGCGAGAGCGAGTCAGGATTGATGCGCTGGATCGCGAAGAGGAGCGCGGTCGTCCCCGTGCGATCGTCGCTGGCGCGACCGGTCACACGCGACCCGACCAGCCGGTCCGCGCGCTTGTACGCGGTGAGGCTGAGTCCCGGGCGCACGCCTCGCGCCGCGAGCTGCACGGAGTCCATGCCGAACCAGGCGGTCAGCGCGTTAGGCGAGCGGGTGCGTCCGGAATCTCGGGGGACAAAGACACCTCGTAGCGGCGGTGGCGTGGGCGCGCTCCCTGTCGCATCGAAGTGGAGGTACGCCGGAACTCCTTCCCACGAGGGAATGACCACGCCGCCCCGAGTCCGCAGCGTCAGCTGGCCGTCAGCGAGGATGCTGGCCACCTCGAAACCCACTTCGTCCATGTGCGCGATGAAGGCCACCGAGTCCCGATCTGGTCCCATCGCCACGACGATGTTGCCTATCGAGTCGACAACAGCACGCGCGCGGGCCCACTGGGGAAGGGCGGCGAGCACCGCGTCGCGCACCGCCCCCTCATGGCCCGCGACGCCGGGAAGGTCGGCCAGCGCCATCCACTGTCGTTCGATCTGACCAAGCACGCCGGCGCGATTCGACAGCACACGCGCCGAGTCGAGCGATGGAGCCACCCACCGAGCAGCCGGTTCCACACGCACTCCGGCGGATCGGACGACCGCGTCGAGCAGGGCGCGCGCGTCGTCCGACCTGACACTCTCGACCATGCTGCGCGCGAATCGCACGCGCGGCGCCAGAACGAGCACGAAGTCAACTTGCGCCACGCGCGCCAGCGATCCCTCCCGAGGTCCGAGTCGAGTGGCGGACGAGAACGCACTCGGCAGACCGGCTCGCCCGTCATCCACAATTGTCAGCGACGCCACCCGCCCTAACGACGCGAGGAGGCGCGAGAGGCCGAGCCAGCCGTAGCTCCGGCCGGAGCTCACGACGAAGATCGTCTCGCCGGTGAGCACTCGGCCGTTCGCAGCGGTCGCGACGGCGGCGCACCCGGCGCGCGCTCCCGCGGCAGCGCCGGCCGCGTAACCCTCGAAGGTCCACGCCGGACGGTCGATCGCCAGTGGATCGAGCAGGGCGACGCCGGCGCGCGCCACGTCCACGGGAGATGAGGCGCCGATGTCCACCCAGAGATCGTCCATCGTGCTGGCGACGGTGTCGGCGCGGTGCTGCTGCGCAAAGTG
>CAYUMN010000301.1:0-2542 GCA_964445835.1 uncultured Gemmatimonas sp. | reverse complement strand
GATCTACTCGGCCGGCATCACGCAGGGGCTGATGTGGCGCGCCTTCGACGAAACGGGGCGGTTGGCGTATCCTGATTTCGTCGAGACGGTGATGAAGCTGATGCCGATGTACTGGGTGCGCGTGGCGGGCGGCTCGCTGTATATCGTCGGGACACTGATCTTCATCTACAACATCTTCAAGACGTGGCAGGCCCGTCCGGCCACGTACGAAGTGCCTGTGGTCTCCGCGGCGAGGCTGGCGGCGGCGGCGTCTGCCCCGTACACAGCTCCCGCGGGCGAGGGCCTCGTGGCGCGCTTCCAGTCGGCGCGTTGGCATCGTCGGTGGGAAGCGCTCCCGCTGACCTTCACGATCATGGTCGTGATCGCGGTGGTGGTGGCGTCGCTCGCCGAGATCATCCCGACCTTCTTGATCCGCTCGAACGTTCCGACGATCGCGAGCGTGAAGCCGTACACGCCGCTCGAGCTAGCGGGGCGCGATCTCTACATTCGCGAAGGCTGCTTCAACTGCCACTCGCAGATGGTGCGCCCGTTGCGTCACGAGACGGAGCGGTGGGGCGAGTACTCGAAGCCGGGCGAGTTCGTGTACGACCATCCCTTCCTTTGGGGCTCGCGTCGGATCGGGCCGGATCTCGCCCGCGTGGGCGGGAAGTTCCCCGACCTCTGGCACTTGCGACACTTCGCCGAGCCGCGGGTGATCGTGCAGAACTCGATCATGCCGTCGTACGGGCACCTGCAACGCAATGGGCTCGATTTCGAAGGCATCCAAGCGCGAGTCGATGCCATGGTGATGCTCGGCGTGCCGTACGGTGAGGCGGTCAACAATGCCCCCGCGATGGCGCGTGTACAGGCGCAGTCGATCGGGGCGAGCATCGAGTCCGCTGGCGGTCCGGCCGGGATGGGAGACCGTGAAGTGGTGGCGCTGATCGCGTACCTGCAGCGCTTGGGCAAGGACATCAAGCAGGCGCCGGTGGCAACTGCGGCGGGTGTGACGCCATGAAGCTCGTCGATGTGATGAGCGCCTCGGGGCTGTCGATGTACGCCATCGTCGCGTTGGTGCTGTTCGTGGCCGCGTTCTGCGGTGTGTTGCTGATGATCCTCGCGCCGGGGGCCGCGGCACGACATGCGCAGGCCTCGCGGCTCCCTCTCGAAGACGACGCCCCGCAGTCGGCAGGGCTCCGGAGCAGCCATGAGTGAGAACAAGAACGACGAGGATCGCCTCCTCGATCATTCGTACGACGGCATTCAAGAGTACGACAATCCGATGCCGCGCTGGTGGCTCTGGCTGTTCTATGCGTCGATCGTCTTTGCGGTCGCGTACTATTTCCTCCCCGCGCCCTTCGGCGAGGGGCCGGGGAATGTCGCGGAATACGAAGCGGCGGTCGCGGAGTTCAAGGCGTCGCAGCCGGAGCCGGTGATGGCGACGATCTCCGACGACGAGCTGGAAGAGATGTCCGAGGATGCCGCACAGCTCGCGGCGGGAAAGGTGGTGTACAATGCGAACTGTCAGGCGTGTCATCGTCCCGATGGCGGGGGCTTGATCGGTCCGAACCTCACGGATGATGCCTGGATTCACGGGGGGCGCCCGTCGCAAATTCATCTTTCGGTTGCGCAGGGGGTGCTCGCAAAGGGCATGCCGGCGTGGGATCGCTTGCTGAAGCCGGAGCAGGTGAATGCGGTGACGGCGTACGTGATCTCGCTGCATGACACGCACCCGAAGGATGCGAAGGCGCCGGAAGGCATCGTGGCCCCGGACGATGACGAGGGGGCGCGCGCCCCGTGATTGCCCCCGTTGCCTCCGGCCGAGTCCTTGCGACGCTGAACGAGGATGGTTCGCGTCGCTGGATCCGCCCCAAGCCCTCCTCGGGCAAGTGGCTGATCCGGCGTCAGGCCGTGGCGTATGGGTTGATGGCGTTGTATCTGGCGATCCCGCATCTCCGATGGAACGACAAGCCGTGGATGCAGCTCAACCTCCCGCGGCGCGAGTTCACCTTCTTCGGCACGACCTTCCTGCCGACAGACACGCTGCTGTTGATGCTCCTGTTCGTGAGCGTTCTCGTTGGCGTGTTCCTGCTCACGGCGCTGTTCGGGCGCGTGTGGTGCGGATGGGCCTGCCCGCAGACGGTGTGGATGGAGTTCCTCTTCCGTCCGATCGAGCGCTTGGTGGAAGGGGGGCCGAACGCCTCGCGCGTGCTGGATCGCGACAAGCGGCACTTCGCCCCGCGTCGGTTGATGAAGTACGCCATCTACGCTGCGCTGGCGACGATACTCGGCAACACGTTTCTCGCGTACTTCGTGGGCGCCGACGCGGTGCTCACCTGGATGACGCAGTCGCCGTTCCTGCATCCGACGCCGTTCCTCGTGATGGCGGTGACGACCATGGCGGTCTTTCTCGACTTCACGTGGTTTCGCGAACAGACCTGCTTGGTGGCCTGTCCCTACGGGCGCTGGCAGTCCGCACTGCTCGACAAGCAATCGTTGATTGTCGCGTATGACCTCACGCGCGGCGAACCGCGCGGCCATGGGGTGGGGGCGCGTGCGGGGC
>CAYUMN010000300.1:0-2561 GCA_964445835.1 uncultured Gemmatimonas sp. | reverse complement strand
GGATGAGCACATTGGCCCCCGAGGTACGGCAACGCCGGCTGTATGGCTTCCTGGTACGTCGTGGCTTCGCTATGGGGCTCTCGGCGGACATCGCGCGGCGATTCGCCCGCGGCTAATCCGCGTGTGGCTCGTCCGCCTGCGGCTCGTGCAGCACCCGGCGCACCTCGGCCGAGAGATCTGAGAGGGCGTAGGGCTTTGCGATAAAGGACCAGTTATCGGTGAGGCCGAACTGCCGGGCGACTGCATCGGCGGAGTAGCCAGAGGTGAAGAGCACGCGGAGGTTCGGCTGCGACGCCCGAAGTTGCGTCGCGAGCTCGGGACCCGTGAGGCCCGGCATCACCATGTCGGTGAGCAGGAGATCAATGGGGCAACCGAGTGCGGCGACTTTCGCAATCGCATCCTCGCCGGACTCTGCCTCGACCACCGCATATCCCTGCATCGTGAGCACGCGCGCGGCGACCTGCCGGATCGCGCCCTCATCCTCGACGAGGAGAATCGTCTCACCATGGCCCCCCGCCGCGTCCAGCAGACGAGAAGGGCCAGAGGTCCGTTCCGCTACGCGCTCCTGCACGACCGGAAAGTAGAGTTCGAACGTTGTTCCGTGGCCGAGCTCGCTCTCGACCGAGATGCTACCCCCGCTCTGCTTCACGATGCCATAGACGGTCGAGAGGCCGAGCCCGGTGCCTTTGCCCAACTCTTTTGTGGTGAAGAAGGGCTCGAAGACACGGGCGCGGGTCGCGTCGTCCATGCCGGTACCGGTGTCGGCGACCACGAGGCGCACATGCGGGCCCGGCGCCACCGTCACGTGCCGCGCGACGAACGCTTCATCGAGATCAACGAGACTCGTCCTGATGCTCAGCGTCCCGCCCCGCGGCATGGCATCGCGGGCGTTGATGGCGAGGTTCATCAGCACTTGGTCGAGCTGCGTCACGTCGGCGCGGATGGTGCACGGGAGCGCGTCCAACTCCGTTGCGATGCGCACGTCTTCACCAATCACACGCGTCAGCATCTTGATCATGTTGCTGACAACGGTGTTGACGTCGAGGACTTCGATGCGCAGGACCTGTTGCCGCGAGAAGGCGAGCAGTTGTCGCGTGAGCGCGGCGGCACGGTCCGCGGCGCGCCGGATCTGCAGCAGGTCGGCCACTTCCGCGGGGGTGCTGTCGAGTCGCGGCAGCAGGAGTTCCACGGTGCCATTGATGACGGTGAGAAGATTGTTGAGGTCGTGCGCGATCCCGCCGGCGAGGCGCCCGATGCCTTCCATCTTCTGCGCTTGCAGGTATTGCATCTCCAGTTCGCGGCGTGCGGTGATGTCGCGTTTGATGGCGATGAAGTGCGAGACCGTCCCGTCCGCGGCCACAACGGGGGTGATGGTCTGTTCTTCTTCGTGGAGCGTGCCATCCTTCCGCCGATTCACCAACTCGCCATGCCAGACGTTTCCCGAAACGAGCGTGGTCCACATCCGCTCGTAAAAAGCGCGATCTTGGGTCCCCGATCTCACCAGGTCGCGCGGATTCTTGCCGATCGCCTCGTCGCGTTCGTAGCCGGTGTGGGTGGTGAAGGCCCGATTCACCCACTCGATATTCCCCTGCGGGTCCATAATGGCGATCGCATCAGCCGCGGCATCGAGCGCGGCGGATTGCAACGCGGCCGCCGAGAGCATGCGCTGCTGGTCGGTGATATCGGTGAGGACGCCTTGGAGGTAGAGCGGATTTCCCTGCGGGTCGTGGACGATCTGCGCGGCGTCGACGATGACGCGCCACGAACCGGCACGGTGCTACAGTCGGTAAATGACTTCGCTGCGCCTCCCCGCGGCGCGGTCCCCGGCGAACGTTCGCAACACGCGCTCGGTGTCGTCCGGGTGCAGGCGCTTGGACCACATCTCGGGATCGGCGGTCCATTCGGCGTTCGAGTAACCGAGGATGCTGACAGCGGGGCTGACGTAGAGCGTGGAGCTCTTTTCGTCGAGCGCGGCGCGGTAGACAACGACAGGGATCTGCTCGGTCAGCGTGCGAAACGAGGCCTCGCGTTCGGCGAGGTCTCTGGCGAGGCGAGTGCGTCGGCGGCGGGCCTGCAGCATGAGCCCCAGCGCGAGGGTCGCGCCAACGCTCGTGAGCACGACGGCAGGGGCAACTTCACCGGGCTGGTGCGCACCAGCGGGATCGAAGAGCCGCGCGACGAGGGCGATCTGCACAAGCGCGACCGTCAGCCCCAGTCCGAGGAAATCGGGCCAGCCGAGCCGGTCGCGATCTCGGCCGCGCGCGAGGCGCCAGAGATGGCCAATGAGTGCGGCCGCGGCAATGAAAGCGACGCCCGTGGGCCAGGCGGGGCCGCCAACCACGACCACGCGGTAGGTGCTGGCGGTCACCACGGCGACGATGGTGGCCACGGGGCCGAAGAAGAGCCCGGAGATTGCGAGGACGATGCCGCGCGAATCGAGGACGATCCCCGGGTCGACGACGACGCTATAGGCCATCGTGACGATGGCGGTTGCCCCGACCAGGAGGCCAACGAGGATATCGCCTCGTCGGCGATTAGTGCCTAGGGAAAATGGTGCGCGC
>CAYUMN010000299.1:0-2562 GCA_964445835.1 uncultured Gemmatimonas sp. | reverse complement strand
ACCCACGCCCGCGCCCACATCGCTTCCCACGACCTCACCGAAACCGAATTCGCCATCCTCGACGCCCTCTACCACAAGGGCCGGATGCTCCTCGGTGAAGTCCAAAAGAAGATCCTCGTCAGCAGCGGCGGCATCACCTTCCTGATCGACAAACTCGAGAAGCGCGGACTCGTGCGCCGCGCCCTCTGTGATAGCGACCGGCGCGCTCGGTACGCCGAGCTCACCGACCAGGGCCAGACCCTCATGGAACGCATCTTCCCGTCGCACGCCGAGGCCATCCGGCGCGCCATGAGCGGCCTCGGACTGGCCGATCAACGTGCCGCCATCGAGCTCCTCAAGACCCTCGGGATCGAGGCCGCTGCCCTGGACCCACTCCACGCGCCGGAACCGGCCGGACGCTGACTCGGCGCCTACCCTAGTTCAAGCTGCACGGCCCCTCTGACATACCGGCTGCACACAGGCCCATCGACGGGACCCATTCGTCGTCTTGGTGTCTTAGTTATGAGACATTCACAGGCATAGGATATCTTGGAACGACCCACCACACTCGGTTTCCACCACATCACCCTCGTCGCCTCGGACGCGCGCCGCACGCTCGCGTTCTACCGCGACCTGCTCGGCTTCGACCTCGTCAAGGAGACGGTGAACTTCGACGATCCGACCTCTGCGCACCTCTACTTCGGCAACCAGGCGGGGGCGCCGGGCACCTTGGTCACCTTCTTCGAGTGGCCGAGCGCGCCGCAGGGTCGGTATGGAGTAGGCGGAGTGCACCACCTCGCCTTCTCGACGCCGACCTACGAGACGCTGCTCAAGTGGAAGCGCTATCTGCAGGACCGCGGCGTGCCCGTGAGCGGCCCCATGCCGCGCGGCTACTTCAACTCGCTCTACTTCCGCGATCCCGATGGTCAGGTGTTGGAGATCGCCACGGCTGGTCCGGGCTATGACGTCGACGAACCGATGTCGGAACTCGGCCGCTCCATCATGGGACAGTCGCCGGCGCAGTTGCCGGGCACACGCGATGAACGCGCGATCGCCATCACCACGCATCCCGAGCCCGTCCCGCAGATCACCGCCGACATGGCGCTCACCGGACTGCATCACATCACCGGGATGACGGACGATATCCAGCGCTCGAGCGACTTCTATGAAGAGGCGCTGGGTCTCACGCTGGTGAAGAAGACGATCAATCAGGATGACCCGAACACGCCGCACTGGTTCTGGGCCAACTACGACGGCACACGCGTGCTGCCGGGATCATCGTGGACGCTTTTCGGATGGTCGCCACGACATCCCGCCGCCCAACTCGGCATTGGGCAGACGCATCACGTCGCCTTCCGGGCCAAGGACGACGACGAACAGCTGCACTGGCGCGATCATCTCATGACACTCGGGCTCGATGTCTCGCCCGTGATGGATAGGCTCTACTTCAAGTCGATCTACTTCGAGGCGCCCGATGGGCAACTGCTGGAGATCGCAACGGACGGACCAGGCTTCAACTGATCGACGCCAGCACGATCGACACCAACAGCGAGCAGCGCGATGGACACCTCAAGTCCCCGGACTTCTTCGATGTCGCCAACTCGCCGATGAAGGATCCGTGGGGCATGACCCGCACTTCGCTGTGGATGTACTCAGGGCCGGTCCGCGGAAGCGGGCCGGCCCTGTTGGCGTCTTAAGGCTTCTTCTGTCGGTGCAATGGCCATCGCGGTGCTCACGGCTGTCGCAAAGCCCAACTCATGCCACGAAGCCGATTGAAAATGCTGGTGGGCGCAGGAAATCGAGACCGGGAATCGACCGGCTTCCTCGATGGTTCTGTCCGCGCAGATCGACTAGCGCGGTATAACGGAACCCATTGTAATACTAGCCGTGATACGCTCCTTCGCGGATCATGCGACCGAAGACCTGTTCGACGGTCGCGACGCAAGGCGAGCTCGATAAGGAGACCGATTCGGTCAGCATTGCATCCGAATCAATCGACAGTATCGCGTCTGTTCTAACTGGGAGAATGGACATGCACACCAAGTCGAAGTCACGGACTACCACTGAGCGCGGAACAGGAACCCGCGCCTTGGTCCAGCGGCGCCTGCCGACCGATCGCCCGCCCACGCATCCCGGCGAGATGCTGCTGGAGAGTTCCTCAAGCCCATGCGAATCTCGCAGTCGGCATTTGCCATCCGCCTTGGCGTCTCCTTTCCGCGGCTGAACGAGATCACCCGAGGGAAGCGCGGAGTCACGGCCGACACGGCGCTTCGGCTGGCCCAAGTGCTGGGCACGAGTGCCGATCTCTGGATGGGGCTTCAGGTCGACTGGGATCTCTGGCCATGCGCACGCCGAAGTGGTCCCAGTGCTAGCATGCAGTGAGGAGCGCGATGCATCGGATTCCGAGTAGCACCCAGGGTTGGCTTTGGCTGACCGTCCCGATTTCCATCTTGCTGGCCATCGCCGCAGGTGCCGGCGTGTTCGTAGATGGGCTGTATCGTGACGCCCCGGTGCTGGTGGCGCAGGCCCGCGCGCAGGATCTGATCACGCTTGCCGTGGCACTGCCGTCGCTGGTGATCGGTG
>CAYUMN010000298.1:0-2571 GCA_964445835.1 uncultured Gemmatimonas sp. | reverse complement strand
GCTCAGTAGCGCCGCATGACACCGACCACGATCCCCTTCACCTGCACGTCTTCCTGGCGGACGTACATCGGCTGCATCGACGCGTTCGCCGGTTGCAGACGGATTCGTCCGTCGCGCTCGCGATAGAAACGCTTCACGGTGGCGCCTGCATCCTCCAGCACCGCAATGACCATCTCGCCATTGTCGGCGGTCGGGCGATCGTGCACGACCACGTAATCGCCATCGCTGATCTGGTCGTCGATCATCGAGTTGCCCTTCACGCGGAGCACGTAGTGATCACCCGCGCGGCGCACAAAGACGTCCGGGACGGCAATCGTCTCGTTGCTTTCAAAGGCCTCGAGCGGGAGGCCGGCGGCAACGCTACCGCGGATCGGCAACTCGATCGCGCGTGGGAAGACCTCGCTCGGCAGGATCTCGATGGCCCGGGACTCGTTGAACGTCTTCCGGATGTAGCCCTTGCGATCGAGGTTGGACAGATGCTCATGCACGGTCGCCAGCGAGTTATAGTTGAACGCCTCGGCAATCTCCTCAAAGCTCGGCGCGTAGCCGTGCTCCGACGTGTAGCTCTGGAGATAATCGAGGATTCTGCGCTGGACCTTGGTAAGCGCCATGGTGTCGCCCCTGCGAGGGTGGTAGAGATGTGAGGACGGGCCGAGAGGCCCTACATCAGGCAGGACGCCCGAACACACTCCGAAGTAACGGTAGCCGAACATTGACCGAAGCACAAGACATTTCGTCCTGGTCCCCGCCAGTTGGCCCCCTCGGGGAGCTGACGGCGCGTTCCCGCGTCCGGGCCCGGGAGAGTGCGCTGGGGCGCGCCGAGCTGGAGGCGATGATCGCCGAGCTGCCCGTGGGCCCGGATTTCGCCGCCGCGCTACGGGGGCCGAACCTGCGCGTCGTGGCGGAGCTCAAGCGGAGTTCGCCGAGCAAAGGCGTACTGGACGCTTCGCTGGACGCGGGTGCGCGGACGGCCCTCTATGTAGAAGGGGGGGCGACCGCCCTTTCCATTCTCACGGAGCCGAGCCGCTTCGGCGGCAGCCTGAGTGATCTTCGTGAGGCGCGGCGTGCGGTGCAGGTGCCGCTGCTGCGGAAAGACTTCATCACGGACGTTGTCCAGTTGCTTGAAGCTCGCGCCTACGGCGCTTCAGCGGCGTTGTTGATCGCCCGCGCCCTGGCCCCAGAAGAGTTGGCGTTGCTCGCCAGCGAAGCGGTGGCGATTGGACTCACGCCTCTGATTGAGGTGCGCGACGAGCGAGAGCTCGAACGGGGACTGCGGGTCTCTCGTGCGGTGATTGGAGTGAACAACCGTGACCTGGAAACGTTGGTCATTCACCCGGAGACGGGCGGGCGTCTCATTCCGATGGTGCCCCGTGAGCGCATCGCCATTTTCGAGAGTGGCATCACCGATGCCGCCGGGGTGCAGGTGGCAGCGGCGGCGGGGGCGGACGCGGTGTTGATCGGCTCCGTCCTCTCGACGTCGGACGATCCGCTGACATTGCTGCGCGCACTGGTTGCCGTCCCGAGGCGTTCACGTGGTTGAGGTGAAGTTCTGCGGGCTGACGCGCGCGGAGGACGCGGCCCTCGCCGTGGAGTTGGGTGCGGGATACTGCGGGGTCATCTTCGCCGGTGGGCCTCGGTTGCTGACCTTGGCGCGGGCAAAGGAGGTCCTCGCGCCGGTGCAGGGGACGCGCACGAAACGGGTCGGTGTGTTCGGGGCACAGTCGGTAATTAACGCGTTGCGCGTAGCGGACGAATTGTCACTCGATGTGCTACAATTCGCTGATAGCGTGGCGACCGCAGGGCGGGTAGAATTGCGGGAGCGGTTCGCGGGCGCGTTGTGGCAAGTTGTGCACACCGATCCGCGGGGGTCGCCGGCGGCACCGGATCCGCAGTTGTGGTTTGACGGCGGAGCTGATGCGGTCGTGCTGGACGCAGCGGTGGCGGGGCAGTTAGGTGGCACGGGGGTGGCGCTGGATTGGGCCGCACTCGCGCCGGAGATGCGCCGCCTTCGCGCGCGTGGTCGCGTGGTGTTGGCCGGCGGGTTGCGACCGGAGAATGTGGCGCGCGCGATCGCGCTCGCGCCGCCGGATGTCGTGGATGTGTCGTCGGGGGTAGAGGTGTCCCCCGGACTCAAGGACCCTGAACGGATGCGCGCCTTCGTACGCGAGGCCCGCACGCACGAGGTGTGATGACGCAGGTTGCGACGGACCGGTTCGGTGCATTCGGTGGACGCTACGTCCCCGAAACGCTTATCCCGGCACTGGATGCTCTAGAAATCGCTCTGGCCGACGCGCTCGCGGATCCGGCCTACGAGCGCGAACTCATGCACATGCTCGAGACCTACGTCGGGCGGCCGTCGCCGCTGACCGAGGCGCCGGCGTTCAGCAAGCGGATCGGCGCGACCGTCTGGCTCAAGCGCGAGGATCTCAACCACACCGGTGCGCACAAGATCAACAATGCGATGGCGCAAGGGCTGCTCGCCAAGCGGATGGGGAAGAAACGCATCATCGCGGAGACCGGGGCCGGGCAGCATGGCGTGGCCACCGCGACGGTGTGCGCGCGGCTCGGGCT
>CAYUMN010000297.1:391-2598 GCA_964445835.1 uncultured Gemmatimonas sp. | reverse complement strand
GAGTTCGATGCAGCGCCCGGGGTTGAGCGTCAGCGTCGAGGACGGCGTGGCGGCGCAGGCCACGTGGCGGACGCGCTTCAATGGGGCAGCGGGGGGGCGCACCGCACACGAGGCGATTCTCGACGCGAGTGCAGCGAAGTCGATTCCCTTGCCGGGATTCGCCCGACACGTTTTGGCCGGGCGCATGGCGCAGGGGGCCGCGTCGCCGCACAGCAGCAATCTGTTTGACGTCGGCGGCGTCAGCGGAAGCTCGCTCGAGGTGATACCGGGACTCGCGATCGGCGGCACGCGCCGGACCTTTTTCGTGCGCGGATTCGCGCCCGGGACGATGGTCGGGAACCGCGCCGCGGCGGGGAGCCTCGAGTATCGCGCGCCGATCGCGCGGGTGGGGCGTGGCATTGGCTTGGTGCCGGCCAGCCTGCGCTCGCTCTCCGTGTTGGCATTCACGGATGCCGGAAGTGCTTGGTGCAGCGAGACGGTGGCGGGCTCGGCGTTTTGCGGTGCCGCACGTCCGGCGCAGCGGTGGGTGGCGTCGGCGGGAGGCGAACTCGTCTTCGACACCGCGCTGCAGTACGATGTGCTGTATCGGATGCGTCTTGGCGTGGCGGCGCCGGTGCAGGGGACCGACCTCGCCCTCCGCGGCGCGACCATCTATTTCACGTTTGGGAGCACGTTCTGATGCCGGAGTCCACGCGGCCCTTGGCGCCAGGGTTGTCGCATTCGCCCCTCATTCCGAGCTCGGCGTGGGTGCACCCCACGGCGACGGTGATCGGACACGCCACGCTTGGCGCGCACGTGAGCGTGTGGCCAGGGGCCGTGATTCGCGCCGATCGCGATGCCATCACCATTGGGGACGAGTCGAACGTGCAGGATGGGGTGGTGATGCACTGCGATCCCGGGATGCCCTGTGTGATCGGCGCGCGCGTGACGATCGGGCATCGCGCAGTGGTGCATGGGTGCACGGTGGAGGATGGTGCACTGATCGGGATCGGTGCGGTGGTGCTCAATGGTGCTGTGGTAGGACGTGGCTCGCTGGTGGCCGCGGGCGCGGTGGTCGCGGAAGGCATGGTGATTCCGCCGGGAAGCTTGGTGGTGGGGATTCCGGCCAAGGTGCTGCGTCCGCTGAGTGAGGAGCAACGCGCGCGCGTGGCGAAGAGTTACGCGACGTATGTGGAGCTCAAGGAGTTGTATCGGCGCGGGTAGTCGCGTTGGCGGTTCCCAGCCGTCGCGGTAACGTGCCGCGCCATCCACGCGGTGTTGGTCAGGGGGCGGGAACGGAATTCGAGTGCGATTCGTATAGTCCCTCCGTGCTTCCAGGCAAGGACTGGCGTGGCTGGCCTGTGCTGGGTACGTTCCTCCCCCCTCCCAGAATAAGTCCCGAAGGGCGGCGGTTCTGGTTCATGGACAAAGTGCCACAAGTGATGGACTGGTCAATAGTTGTGAGCGTTTGCTGGCGAGATGTCGCTGTGTCGTATCGCTGTCGCTGAAGTGCTGGGTATTAGCGCCAGTTCGTGTAACGTGGATAATCCGGTGCCCGTTACCGATTCGTGATTGCTATTCCGTAAGTCTTTATCCCCGATGGTGTTACAAGTTGCTTGCGCGGTTTCGCGTGCAGAGTACCTTGAACCCCCTCAACCCCTGAGCCGAATTGCCCTTTCCTCGGGGCACCTCCGGAGTCCCTCAGGTTTGGCCCTATACCCTTCGTTGGAGAAGTACTGATGCCTCTGCCCGCCAACCCGCCCGCCACGCCGGCGACGCTCTCCCAGAACGCACGCACGGTTCTCGAGAAGCGCTATCTCGTCAAGGACAAGACGGGAAAGTCCGTTGAAACGCCCGAGGACATGTTCTGGCGCGTTGCGACGACCATCGCCGAGGCGGATCGCCGGTACGGCGCGACCGATAAGCAGATCGAGAAGACGTCGAATGAGTTCTATGAACTGATGACGCAGCGTCGCTTTGAGCCGAACTCTCCGACCCTCATGAATGCGGGCCGTCCGCTTGGGCAGCTCTCGGCCTGCTTCGTGCTACCGGTCGAGGACGCGCTCTCCAATGGACACAGCGGCATCTACGACACGCTCCGCGCGATGGCGCTCATTCATCAGTCGGGCGGCGGCACCGGCTTCTCCTTCTCGCGTTTGCGCGGCAAGGGCGCGATGGTCCGTTCCACCACCGGCGTGGCGAGCGGCCCGGTCTCCTTCATGCAGCTC
>CAYUMN010000297.1:0-381 GCA_964445835.1 uncultured Gemmatimonas sp. | reverse complement strand
CGGTGAAGCAGGGCGGCACGCGTCGCGGCGCCAACATGGGCATCCTGCGCATCGATCACCCGGATGTGATGGACTTCATCACGTCGAAGGAAGACCTCACCAAGATCACGAACTTCAACATCTCCCTCGCCATCACCTCCAAGTTCATGGAGGCCCTGAAGGCCGACGCCGAGTATGAGCTGATCGAGCCGAGCAGCAAGCAGGTCGTCGGCAAGATCCGCGCCCAGGAAGTGTGGGACAAGATGATCGAAGGCGCATGGCGCACCGGTGAGCCCGGCGTGTTCTTCATCGACGAAGCGAACCGCTACAACCCGGTCCCGCACCTCGGCGCGTACGAGGCGACGAATCCGTGCGGTGAACAACCGCTTCTCCCCTACGACG
>CAYUMN010000296.1:0-2603 GCA_964445835.1 uncultured Gemmatimonas sp. | reverse complement strand
GAAGAAGAGCACGGCGAACGCGTCCTGCAGCGGGAGCGCATCGGAGGCGGCCTGATGGCTGAGATCGGACTCGCTGATCACGACGCCGGCAAAAAATGCGCCGAGCGCGAAGGAGACGCCAAAGATGGCGGCCGCGCCGACGGCCACGCCGAGGGCGATGGCGAGGACCGCGAGGGTGAAGAGTTCGCGTGAGCCCTCCTGCGCGACTCGCTCCAAGAGCCAGGGCACGAAACGTCGGCCCACGACGAGCATCAGCACGAGGAAGGCGGCGACCTTGGTCAGCGTGAGGAAGAGCGCCGCCCACATGCTCCCGTCGAGGAGCGCGACGCCGATGGGTGCATCCGCGAGCGGGGCCGCGAGCGCGGGGAGCATCACGAGCACAAGGACCATCGCGATGTCCTCGACGATGAGCCAGCCGACCGCGACGCGGCCTTCGATGGTGTCGAGCGCGTCCTGTTCCTCGAGCGTCCGCAGCAACACCACCGTGGAGGCGACGGCGAGCGTGAGGCCGAGGACGGCGCCCCCGATCAGCGGCCAGCCCCAGAGCTTGGCGAGCACCACGCCGATGCCCGTGACGATGGCGAGGCGGCCGAGGGCGCCGGGGATGGCGGTCGCGCGCACGGCCATCAGCTGCGCGAAGGAGAAGTGAATCCCAACGCCGAACATCAGGAGGATCACGCCGATCTCGGCGAGCTGCGCGGCGATCGACCCGTCGGCGCTCGGCCCCGGCGTGAAGGGCCCCGCCAGAATTCCCGCGGCGAGGTAGCCAACGAGGGGAGGAATCCGGAGGCGCTGCGCCAGGAATCCGAGGAGGAACGCGAGCCCCAGTCCGGTGGCGATGGTGCCGATCAGCGCGGTCTCGTGTGCCATTGTAGAAGGTAATCACCGCGCACGCGCGGCTCCGGCGACTTTAGATTTCCCGCATGACCGCTCCGACTCCGCTCCATGAATCGCGCCTGCTGGGCGCGCTCCGCATTCACGCCTTGCAGGCCGGTGGGCAGCAACTCGACGGCGGCGCGATGTTCGGCGTCGTGCCGAAGACGCTCTGGGAGCGTCGCATCCCCGCCGACGCGAAGAATCGGATCCCGATGGGGATGCGGTGCCTGTTGATCGAGCATCCCGATGGGCTGGTGCTCATTGATACGGGGATTGGCAACAAGGAAGACGCGAAGTTCCACGAGATCTACGGGATTGAGGCCGAGGTTCCGGGGCACCGCAGCATGCTCGATGCGGCGCTCGCGGCGGCGGGGTTCAGCGCGGCGGACGTGAAGGTGGTGATCAACACGCATCTGCATTTCGATCATGCCGGGGGGAACACCGCGATCGATGAGGCCGGGGTGGTGGTGCCGGCCTTCCCGAACGCGCGGTATCTGGTGCACGCGGGGGAGATGCATTACGCGACGCACACGAACGAGCGCACCGGGGCCAGCTATTTCCCCAAGAACTGGGATGTGCTGAAGGCCACGGGCCAGCTGGAGTTGGTGGAGCAGGGGGGGGAACTGGTGCCGGGGATTCGGATGCGGCACACCCCGGGGCACACCCCACACCACCAGAGCATCGTGATCGAGAGTGGGGGGGAGACGGCGGTCTTTTTGGCGGATGTGTGCCCCACGGCGGCGCACGTGCCCTTGGCTTGGATCATGGGCTACGACGTGGAGCCGCTGGTGACCCTGGAGAGCAAGCGAGCCCTCTGGAAGGACGTGGTGGCTGGGGACTGGCTGGTGGTCTTTGAGCATGACGCGACGAACAACTGGGGGCGGATCCGGCTTGGGGCCAAGGCACATGAGTTTTCGAAGGGCGGATGAAGGTCGGAGGTGCGGCATCCTCCATCCCCAGGAGATATCCCTTGACCCAACCGCGCACTCTGTCTAGGTTTAAGCCCAACTAGCCAAGTGGACGAGCGGGCGCTCATCCCACCCTCTGGCCTCGCCCTCGTGTAGTCAATGAGAGCGTTGAGCTGCAGGAGTCACGACACAAGCCACTCCGCACGGCGCGCGCCGGGCGGTGTTGTTCTTGACGCGGACTCCGAATGCGGGGTCCGCGTTCTGTTTTTCCCTTCGTCAGGAGTCGTCGTATCCAGGATACCACAAAGCGAGGCCCCCGCATCAATCGGCAGATTCGTATCTCGCCGGTCCGCGTTATCGGCGCTGATGGCGCGCAGTTGGGGGTGCTTGAGGTGGATGTTGCGCTCACCATGGCAGTGGAAGCTGGACTCGATCTGGTCGAGGTAGCTCCGTTAGCTCGTCCGCCGGTGGTCCGTATCATGGACTTCGGGAAGTACAAGTTCGAGCAGGCCAAGATGGCGCGACAGGCGAAGAAGAAGCAGCACGTGATCCAGCTGAAGGAAGTGAAGTACCGTCCCGGCATCGAGAAGCACGACTTCGACACGAAGACCAACAAGGCGCGTGGGTTCATCGAAGACGGCAACAAGGTGAAGGTGACGTTGATGTTCCGCGGCCGACAGATTGCTCATCCGGAGCTCGGTATGGCCGTGGTCGAACGGGTCGCTCAAGCGCTGGTCGATGTCGCGAAGGTCGAGACGTCGGCGAAGCTCGAAGGGAAGGCCCTCACCATGATCCTCACGCCGAAGTGAGAAAGGCGGA
>CAYUMN010000295.1:0-2605 GCA_964445835.1 uncultured Gemmatimonas sp. | reverse complement strand
TCGCCGATGCGATTGCCGAGGCCCGTCGTGAGGCCCCGGTCCGCAGCGAGGCCGAAGAGTCTGGCGAGTCGACGACCTGGTCGTCGGAGCGTGGCACCGAGAAGGAGAACGACCGCGACCGCAACGCCAAGCGTCGCCCGCGCCGTCGTCGGGCCAAGCCGGAAGCCATTGCGGCCCGCCTCAAGGGCGGCGCCGAAGCGGCTGAGGGCGAAGCGGCCGAAGGCGAGTCCGACGAAGCCGCTGAGTAATCGGCGTGTGTCGGTAGTGCGGGGGTAAGCCCCGACGTATCTTTCTATCGCCGCCGGCAGAGTCTCACCACGCTCCCGGCGGCGATTCCACACCTGCCTTTTCATCACCCCTGAGAGTCATAATGTCTGCGACGCAGATCAGCGCGAAGGATGTTGGCGAGCTCCGGGCCCGCACGGGCGCCGGCATGATGGATTGCAAGAAGGCCCTTGAAGAGGCCAATGGCGACATGAGCGCGGCCGTGGACGTCCTCCGCAAGAAGGGCATTGCCAAGGCCGACAAGCGCGCCGACCGTGCCGCCTCGGAAGGCCAGATCGTGATTTGGACCTCGCCGGACGCCACCGTGTCCGCGATGATCGAGCTCAACTGTGAGACCGACTTCGTGGGACGCAATGACGAGTTCGTTGCCCTCTCCAAGCAGATCGCCGAGCACCTCGGGCAGGACGCCGCGGTGGACGGTCTCGTGGCGGTGGGTTCCGAGGGCGCGTACCTCAGCACGCCGTGGGCGTTCGACAAGTCGCAGACGGTCGGCGACATCGTCAAGGCCGCCTCGGCCAAGACGGGTGAGAAGGTGGAGCTTCGCCGCATCGCGCGCTTCCACAGCGCCGGTGTCGTTGGCTCGTACCTCCACTTCAACGGCAAGGCTGGCGTGATTGCCGAAGTCGCTGGGGGCAATGGCGAGCCGGCGAAGGAACTCGGCAAGCATGTCTCCGAGCACATCGCGGCGGGCGTGCCGGTCGTGGCGATCGCGGTCGACAAGACCGGCGTGTCGGAGGAGTTCCTCGCCAAGGAGCGGGAGATCTTCGTGGCGCAGGCGGTGGAGAGCGGCAAGCCGCAGGCGATTGCCGAGAAGATGGTCGAAGGCCGCATCGCGAAGCTGCTGAGCGAAGTCACGCTCGTCGGTCAGCCCTGGGTCCGCGACGACAAACAGACGATCGGCGATCTCGTGGCGTCCACGGCGAAGGCCGCTGGACAGCCGCTCGCCGTGAAGCGCTTCGTGCGCTTCAAGATGGGCGAGTCCTGAGCGTCGTCGCCCCGATGGCGCTGAAGTATCCGCGCGTCCTCCTGAAGCTCTCCGGCGAGGCGCTCGCCGGAGACAAAGGCTTTGGTTTCGATTTCGATACGATCCGTGAGTTCGCCCGAGAGGTGAAGCGCATCTCCAGCATGGGCGCACAGGTCGGCATGGTGATCGGCGGCGGTAACATCGTCCGCGGCTCGCAGATTGCCAAGATGGGAATGGACCGCGTCTCCGCGGACTACATGGGGATGCTCGGGACGGTGATCAATGCCCTCGCGTTCCAGGACGTCATGGAGCGCGAAGGGCTCGACACCCGCGTGATGACGGCGATCCGCATGGAAGAAGTCGCCGAGCCGTTCATTCGCCGGCGCGCGATGCGCCACCTTGAGAAGGGCCGCGCCGTGATTTTTGCGGCGGGCACAGGGAATCCCTACTTCTCGACCGACACCGCGGCCGTGCTGCGCGCCATCCAGATGAAAGCCGACATCATCATCAAGGCGACCTCCGTGGACGGCGTGTACTCCGCCGACCCGAAGGTCGATTCCAATGCCACAAAGTTCCAGACGATCTCCTATTCTGAGGTCGTGCAGCAGGACCTGCGCGTGATGGACCACACCGCCATCACGCTCTGCAAGGAGAACAAGCTTCCCTTGATCGTCCTCAACATCCACACACCGGGCATCGTTGCGGCGGCATTGCAAGGCGACTCGGTGGGGACCCTCGTCTCATGACTATCCAGACTATCCTGAAGGATTGCCGCACCTCGATGGAGAAGTCCGTCGAGGCTGCCAAGCGCGAGTTCGCGTCGGTGCGCTCCGGCAAGGCCTCGCCCGCGATGCTCGATTCCGTCAAGGTCGAGATGTACGGGCAGATGATGGCGATGAACCAGTGCGCCAACGTCTCCGCGCCGGAGCCGCGTCTCCTGCTTGTGACGCCGTTCGACAAGTCGCAGGTGAAGGCCGTGGAGAAGGCGATCCGCGAGTCGACTCTCGGCCTCGATCCCTCGGCGCAGGGCCATCAGATCCGCGTGCCGCTGCCGTCCATGAACGAGCAGCGCCGCAAGGAACTCGCGAAGACGCTGCACAAGTTCGCCGAGGATGGCCGCATTGCGGTGCGTCACGCGCGCACGAACGCCCGCGACGGCCTCAAGAAGCTCAGCGGTGTCTCCGAGGATGACGTGAAGCACGCCGAGAAGGATCTGCAGAAGCTGCACGACGAGGAGATCGCCAAGATCGACTCGCTGTTGAAGGCCAAGGAAGCCGAGATCCTGGAGGTCTGAGCCGCTTCGGCTCTCCTGACCTCCCACTCATGACCGCCGCCGACCTGCTCACCAAGATCCGC
>CAYUMN010000294.1:0-2632 GCA_964445835.1 uncultured Gemmatimonas sp. | reverse complement strand
CGTCGCCCGGGCGACGCAGAGTGGAGGCGCGTGGGGTTCGTTGTCGATCGGTCAGATCGGCCAGGACACCGGTGTGCGCCAACTACCCGTGCTCCCGGATCCGAACAAGGAGCCGTTCGCCGATACACTCACGCGCGCCATCAATGGCGTGTCGGCGCAGCAGGAGACCGCGGCGAGCACGCTGCAGTCGTTCCTGCGCGGCGACGACATCGAATTGCATCGCGTCATGGCCGCGACGGAAGAAGCACAGCTCTCACTCGAGATGCTGATCGAAGTGCGCAACAAGTTCGCCGAAGCGTATCGCACACTCACGACCATGCAGGGTTGACCCGGTGACGCCCATGCTGACCCGTATCGCCAGCGACCGCCGCGTGCTGCTCGCGGGGGTGGGTATCGCCCTCGTCATCGCGATTGCCAGCGTGGCCCAGTGGGCCACGGCGCCGGCGATGGTGCCGGTCGCGTCGCAGGTCGCGCTCGAACTGAGCGGTAAGCTGACCGACCGACTCACGGAATCGAGCATCCCTTTCACGCTCGAGCGTGGCGGCAGCGAGATTCTCGTGAGCGAAGCAGATCTTGCCCGCGCGCGCGTCGCGCTGGCGCGCGATGGCCTCGCCTCCGGCGGCCGCCCGGGCCTCGAACTCTTCGATCAACAGACCTGGGGTTGGAACGACTTCACCCAGCGCATCAATTATCGTCGGGCGCTCGAGGGCGAACTTGAGCGGACGATCTCCGCGATTGCCGGCGTCGAGCACGCGAACGTGCACATCGCGATCGGGGAGCGCAGCGCCTTCCGTCGGGAAGCGCGTCCGGTCACGGCCTCGGTCGTGCTGGCCATGCAGGGCGGCGGGGCTCCAGGCGCGGATGTCGTACGCGGCATCGCGCAGATGGTCTCGTCGAGCGTCGACGGTCTCGCGGCCGATCAAGTCAGCGTGCACGACCGCAGCGGACGGCTCTGGTCCGAGGGCTCCGAAACGACCGTGGTCGGGCTCGGCAATCGGCAGATGCGCCTGCAGCGCGAAGTCGAGACCTACATGGAGCAGAAGGCCGAGGCGATCGTCGCCGATGTCGTGGGGGCGGAGAACGTCCGCGTGCGCGTCTCCGCCGCACTGAACTTCGACCGCCTTGAGCGCACGACGCAGTCGGTCGATCCAGCGCGCCAAGCGATCGCGTCCGAGCAGAAGGCCGAGATCATCCCGGGTGCGGAGGGGGGCGCAGCCTCCACGACCACGGCGAACTCCTATGAGAACTCGCGCAGCACCGAGGTCTTCTCGAGTGCCAGTGGTGGCGTAGATCGCCTCACGGTCGCGGTGCTGGTGAACGCGATGCGTACGAACGCCGAGGGGCAAGCGACGCCCGCGCCGCGGAGTGCGGCTGAGCTGGCCCAACTGGAGTCCCTCGTGCGTGGCGCGCTCGGCATCGACTCCACGCGCGGCGATGGCATCACGGTCGTGAGCGCGCCCTTCGAACGTCCCGTCGTCGTGGAAGAGGCCGCCGTACCCGAGGCGCCGATGGAGGTCGGGATGATGGTGGAGCGCTACCAGCGTCCCGCCCTGAATGTCGTCGCGATGCTGGCGGTGATCATGCTCGCCTTCTTCACGCTGAGTGCGCTGAAGGCGCCGGTGACCGCGACGACGATGGCCGCGCTCAGCGCGGGTGGCCCCCCGCTGGCGCTCGGCGCCGGCGATGCCGGGGCGAGCTATCCGTCCGGCGCGCTGTCCGCCGGTGGCGCGAGTGCGCCGGCCATCCCCGCACGTCCGGCGCCGCGCATCAGCTTCAAGGAAGCCGACACGCAGGTGCGTGACCGTGTGGTGCAGACCGTCGAGAAGGATCCTGACTCCGCTGCCCGGCTCGTGAAGAGCTGGATCAAGGAAGCCTGAGGAATGACGTCACGCGCGCTCGTCGTTCCGGGGGGCTACAACGGTCGCCAGAAGGCGGCCATCCTCTGTCTCGCCCTCGGCGCTGAACAGGCCGCGAAGGTGACGGCGCGGTTGTCGCAGGAGGAGGCCGAGATGATCTCGCTCGAGATCGCTCGCATGGATCGCGTCGATCCGGACGTGGCACAGAGCGTGCTGATGGAGTGGATCGATCTTGCGATGGGCGCTGAGGCAATCTCCACTGGTGGTGTCGAATACGCGCGCGAGATTCTCGAGAAGGCCTTCACTCAGCAGAAGGCGCAGAGCATACTGAAGCGCATCACGAGCCATCTCGCGGACTCGGTCGCGTTGCAGCGCCTGCGTCACGCGGATCCCAAGCAGATCGCGTCGATGTTCCGTGGCGAGCATCCGCAGACGACGGCCCTCGTCATTGCGCACCTCGCGACCCCGCAGGCCGCCGCGGTGATGAAGGAGTTCGAGCCAGCGATCTCCGCCGACATCGCGCTCCGCATGGCGCGCATGGAGAAGGTCTCGCCAGAGATGCTCGAGCTGATCGAGCGTTCGTTGGGCAGCGACAGCGACCTCGACTTTCAACGCGGCATGGCCAGCGCCGGCGGTCCCGCCTCGGTGGCGGCGATCCTCAACCTGCTCCAGGGCACGCTCGAGAAGACGATCCTTGAGAAGGTCTCCGATCAGGACCCTGCGCTGTCCGACCAGATCAAGAACCTCATGTTCGTGTTCGAGGATCTGCGCGGAAT
>CAYUMN010000293.1:0-2636 GCA_964445835.1 uncultured Gemmatimonas sp. | reverse complement strand
CTTCAAGGGCTACCGTCCGCAGTTCTACTTCCGCACCACGGACGTGACCGGGGCGGTCGAGCTTCCCGCCGGCACGGAGATGGTGATGCCGGGCGACAACATCTCGATGACGATCGAACTCATCATCCCTATCGCGATGGAAGAGCAGCTCCGCTTCGCGATCCGTGAGGGTGGCCGTACGGTCGGCGCAGGTGTCGTGACCAAGATCCTCGCCTAACAACAATCGGGCGCATTCGGGCGGCGGACCGCCGCCCGGGTGCGACCAGTGGAGAATCAATGGCTGGACGAATTCGTATCCGTTTGAAGGCATTCGATCACGCCGTGATCGATCAGGCATCGGCGGACATCGTGCGGACCGCGGAAAAGACGGGGGCCTTGGTCTCCGGCCCCATTCCGCTCCCCACGAAGACGCAGCGGTGGACGGTCCTCCGTTCCCCGCACGTCGACAAGAAGTCGCGTGAGCAGTTCGAGCTCAAGACGCACAAGCGGGTGATCGACATCCTCGACTCCAAGGCGATCACGGTGGACGCGCTGACGAAGCTCGATCTCCCGGCCGGTGTGGATGTCGAGATCAAGGTGACCTAACGGCGGATGAAGGATGAAGGTCCGACCTTCATCCCGAATCTGACAGTCCTCCGGCTGCCAACGGACCGCACACATCGGTGCGCCCGGGCCGTGACTAAATGAGTGAGTGAGATATGATCGGTATCATTGGGAAGAAGCTGGGTATGACCCAGATCTTCGATGCAGCGGGGATGCAGATCCCCTGCACGGTGGTCGAAGCCACGCCGAATCCGGTGACGAAGGTGGTCACGACGGAGAAGGAAGGCTTCGCCGCGGTGGAACTGGGCTACGGCGCGCAGCGGTTGGCGCGCGAGTCCAAGAAGGGCGAGCGCACCCCGAAGGGGCGTCGCGCGACCAAGGCAGAAGTCGGGCACGCGAAGAAGGCGGGCCTCGAGACGCCGCCGGCCGTGCTCCGTTCGTTCCGTTTGGACGATGCGCCCGGGAAGGATCCGCAGGTGCCGACGTACACCGTCGGCGACGTGATCAAGGTCGACATCTTCACCCCAGGTGAGATGGTCAAGGTGACCGGGACCACGAAGGGCCGCGGCTTCCAGGGCGTGGTGAAGCGCTGGGGCTTTGGTGGTGGTCCGAACACGCACGGCAATACGAAGCACCGCCGCCCGGGTTCGATCGGAGCTGGTACCGACCCCTCACGCGTCATCAAGGGCAAGAAGATGCCGGGCCATTACGGCGCCGAGCGTCATACGCAGAGCAACCTCCGGGTCGAGAAGATCGATGCCGAGCGTAACCTGATCTATATCCGCGGCTCCGTCGCCGGCCCGACCAACGGGATCGTCCTCGTCCGCAAGCAGGGATAACCGATGTCAGAGACCATGAACTACGAAGCGGCGGCCTATACGGCGCTCGGCACCCCGCGTGAGCGGGTGGCCCTGCCCGCGGCCACCTTCGACGGCACCGTGAACATGCCGGTGATGCATCAGGCCGTGAAGGCGCAGCTCGCCAACATGCGCCAGGGCACGCACTCCACGAAGACCCGTGGCCTTGTTGTCGGTGGTAACCAGAAGCCGTGGAAGCAGAAGGGAACTGGCCGCGCCCGTCAGGGCTCGACCCGCGCCCCGCACTTCGTCGGCGGTGGCACCGTGTTCGGCCCGCGGCCCCGTGGCTACGAGCAGAAGGTGCCGCGCCAGATCAAGGCGCTGGCCCGCAAGTCCGCGCTCAATGCCCGTGCGCGTGAGGACTCGGTCTTCGTGATCGATCGCTTCACGTACGACACCATCAAGACCTCGCAGATCGTGCAGCTGCTGGCGCGCCTCGAAGTCTCGCACAAGAAGACGCTGATCCTCACTGATGGCGTCAAGAACAACGTCTACATGTCGAGCCGGAACCTCCCGAACGTCGTCGTTCAGCCGTACAGCGACGCCTCGACGTACGACATCCTGTGGTCGGATGTGGTGCTGGTGGAGGCCGGAGCGATCGGTCAGGAACTCGCGCCGATGTCGGAGAAGGCAGGCGAGAAGCTGAAGGTGAAGCGCCCGGCCTCGAAGAAGCCGGTGAAGGCCGAGAAGGCGACGGCCGCGCCGAAGAAGAAGACCGCGGCGAAGAAGGCGGCCCCGAAGGCGGCCTCGAAGGCCGCGGCTGAGAAGGCGCCCGCGAAGAAGGCTGCTGCTCCGAAGGCGGCCGCCAAGAAGGCGCCGGCCAAGAAGGCGGCCCCCAAGAAGAAGGAGAAGTAAGCAATGGCTACCATGCTTCGCACGATCGTCCGCCCCCTCGTCACCGAGAAGACCTCGGCGGCGTACCAGGCCCGCGGCGAGTACACGTTTGAAGTTCATCCCCAGGCCAACAAGACCTCGATCAAGGCGGCGATCGAGACGCTCTTCGGGGTCAAGGTCACTGGGGTGTGGACGTCGCAGCAGCGCGGGAAGCCGCGCCGCGTCGGGACTTCCAGCGGGCTGCGCCCGCGGTGGAAGAAGGCCATCGTGACGCTGAAGGCCGGCGACACGATCGAGATCTTCGAGGGTTAAGCCAATGGGAATTCGTCAGTTCAAGCCGGTGACTGCGGCGACACGGTTCCGTTCCGTGTCGGACAACGCTGAGATCACCCGCTCCACGCC
>CAYUMN010000292.1:0-2668 GCA_964445835.1 uncultured Gemmatimonas sp. | reverse complement strand
CGCAGCGCGGGGGTGGGCGCGGCGTGAGCCGACCGGTTGGTGGGGAGCATGGAGGTAGCGGTCGCGGGTGTCATCATGGCTTAAGTATCGGCCGCGACCTGTGACAACTTGCCACCCTCCTGAGATGAACGGCGCCGGCCTACGCCGCGGTGCGCTCCCCGGCGACTCGATCCAAATCCTCGAGCCCAATCAGGATATCACGCGGCTTGGAGCCGTCCGGCGGCCCGAGGATACCGGCCAAGTGCAGCTGGTCGATAATCCGCGCCGCACGGCCGTAGCCGACCTTGAGCCGCCGCTGCAGCAGCGACGTTGATCCACCCTGGTGCTGAATGCAGACCTCAGCCGCCTCGCGGAAGAGCTTGTCGCGATCCGAATGGTCCTCGCTCGACTCTTCCCCGCCCCCCGCCTCGGCGGCCTCGCGGGCCCGCACGGCCTCGAGGATATCTGCCTCGCGGCCGAGTGCTTCGGTGGCGATCAGACCCTCGGCCTCCATCGCCGTCTTTCGCGATTCCTTGCGCTCGACATACCAGTTCATGAGGCGCTCCGTGTCGTCGTTCGACAGGTACGCGCCCTGCAGCCGGTTCGGCTCGCTCTTCCCCGGCGGAATGAACAGCATGTCGCCATTGCCGAGTAGCGACTCCGCGCCCATGCCGTCGAGGATCGTGCGCGAGTCAATCTGCGAGGCCACGCGGAAGGCGATGCGGCTCGGGAAGTTCGCCTTGATGAGGCCCGTGATGACGTTCACGCTCGGCCGCTGTGTGGCCAGGATCAAGTGAATGCCAATCGCGCGGGCCTTCTGTGCGAGCATCGCCAGCGGCGTCTCCACCTCGGCGGCGCAGGTCATCATCAGGTCGGCGAGCTCGTCGATCACCACCACGATGTACGGGAGGATCCCGCCACTGTAGGTGCGATCCTCGAAGCCCACGTTGGGGTCGCGCGGCTTCTTGAGCGGCGCGCCATCGCGAACCTTGGTGTTGAAGTCTTGAATATTTCGTGCGCCATTCTCGGCGAGCAGCGCGTAGCGCTCCTGCATCTCCAGCACCGCCCACTTGAGCACCGCGGCGGCATCGCGGTTGTCCGTGACGACCTTGTGGCGCAGATGCGGCAGCACGTTGTACACGCTGAGCTCCACCATCTTCGGGTCCACCATCAGGAATCGCAGCGTCTTCGGCGTGTGCCGGTAGATGAGCGAGGTGATGATGGTGTTCACGCAGACCGACTTGCCCGAGCCCGTGGCGCCGGCGATCAGGAGGTGCGGCATCTTCGCGAGGTCAGCGATCACGGCACGCCCTTCGAGATCCTTGCCGAGTCCGATCGGCAGGGCCATCGGCTTGCCGGTGTATTCCTTGGACTCGATCATGTCGCGGAAGGCGACCATCTCCGGTGTCGGATTGGGTACTTCGACGCCGACGGCGCCCTTGCCGGGGATCGGTGCGACAACGCGAATGGACGGAGCGCGCATGGCGAGGGCGAGATCGTTCGCGAGATTCGCGAACTGCCGCACCTTCACGCCTGGGCCCGGCTCGATTTCGTACTGCGTGACCGTGGGGCCGCTGGTGCGGCCGGTGAGGATGCCTTCGACCTTAAAGGTCTTGAGCGAGTCAATGAGCTTGATGCCCATCGCGTCGAGTTGGGCGCGATTGGCTTCTTCGTTGCGGGCGGGGGCTGGGGTGAGCAGCGCCGCGCTGGGGAGTTCGTATTCTGGGATGGAGGATGGAGGATGGAGGCTGTCCTGCTCTTCGTCCTCGATCAGATCCAGCTTCTTCGCCGGCTTCTTTCCCTTGCCCTTGAGTGCGAGCTGCGGGTTCTCGGGGAGTTCTTCGACGAGGGTGATGAAGGGTTCCTCGGGGCGCGCGGGCTCCTCGGCCTTCACGGGCCTTGTGTCGAACGACATGAGGGAGAGGTCGATCTTTGGCATCTCGGCGGCGTCGGGCTCCATGGCCTCGGCGGTCGTGATTGCGATGCCCTTCGCGGGCTCGTGGGTCGGTAACTCGGCGTTCTTTGGCTTGCGGCCGATGTTGAGCAGGACGCGCACGGGGTTCCATCCGAGCGTCACGGCCGCCAGGGCCGAGAGGAGGATGGCGACGGCGATCCAGGCGCCGGCGTAGCCGAGCACACCGGAGAGGTAGTACGCGGCGAGTGAGCCCCAGAGTCCGGTGAGGAAGTCTGGCGTGCCGGGAGGGACGGAGCCGAGTCGCGCGAGTCCGGCGGCGACGGGGATGATGAGAGCGAGGCCGATAGTGAAGATAAGAAAGCGTTGGTCTTCGCTTTCTTCGAGGCGGCCGAGGAGTCTGAGGGCGTGGACGGCGGGGATGAGCGGGACGAAGACTGCCGCGAGCGCGCCGACGAGGCTGAGGACGGACCAGCGGATGCATCCGCCGACGGGGCCGAAGGCGTTGCCGGCGTTGGTGCACGACTCGGTATACGCGGGGGTGCGGCCGAAGATCAGGGCGCCGGCGATGAAGAGGGCGCCGAGGAGGAGGGCGATGCCGGAGATTTCGCGGAGGATGAAGCTTTTGCGGGCTTCTTTCTCTGATGGCTCTGGCATTGCATCGCCATTGGTGCTCTTGACCAAGCGCGCCGGGGTCGCGAAGAACGCGGGCGTTTCCTCGGCGTCGGCGTCCTTGCGGACGCGTGAGCGGCGGGGCTTAGGGGCGAGCGGGGAGTC
>CAYUMN010000291.1:0-2694 GCA_964445835.1 uncultured Gemmatimonas sp. | reverse complement strand
CCGCGCGCCGCGGCGCGCGGGGCATTTCGCTCACCGCCAAGGAGTTCGCCGTCCTCGAAGTGCTCATGCGGCATCCCGGCACGGTGATGACCCGTGAGCACATCAGTCACCACGCGTGGGACGACAACTACGACCCGCTGAGCAACGTGATCGATGTGTATATCGGGCGGTTGCGCCGCAAGATCGATCACGAGGGCGAGGTCCCGCTGATGGAGACCCTGCGCGGGGCAGGGTATCGGATCGTCCACGACCCTGCGGTCGTCACGGGCCAGACGGGCGCGGGTCGATGAGCATGCGGAGCATGCAGAGCATCCGGCTTCGGCTCACGGCTTGGTATGCCGGCTCGATTCTCCTGCTCCTGCTCCTGACCACCGGTGCGGCGCGCACCGTGGTGCGGCAGGCCCTCGAAGAGGAGTTCGCGCGGTCGCAGGAGTCCGCGGCGACGCTGGTTCGCGGATTCTTTCGCGCCGAGGTGCTGGAGTACCGTGCCACGGAGCTGACGCTGGAGCACATTGTGGGCGAGTTGGCCATTCCCGACCGCCATATCCACTTCGTGCGGCCGGGGGGCGAGGACTTCGTGCCGCCATCGTATGTGAAAGTGATGCCCCTGCCGGAGTTGGCGTCGCCGGTGCGCGATATCGTGCGCCCACTCGACGTCGAGCTCGCGCCGAGATGGACGATGCGCATTTCGTCGTCTGCCGCACCGCTGGTTCGGCAGCAGCGCTCGGTGGATCGCTGGGCGTTGCTGGCGATTCCCCTTGCCTTGCTCGCGGCCGTCCTCGCGGGCTGGGTGCTCACGGGCCGCACGTTGCGTCCGGTGGCGCAGATGGCCGATGCCGCGGATCGTATCACCGCCGATGCGACGGGGCGTCTCCCCATCGCCGTGCCCGACGACGAGCTCGGGCGACTCGGCGCGCGCTTCAATGCGCTGCTCGATCGTCTCGACGCCGCGATGGAGCATCAGCGCCGTTTTCTCGCCGATGCCGCGCACGAGTTGCGGACGCCGATCGCCCGCGCCCGCGGCGCGGGAGAGCTCGCCCTGTCGGAGCCGCAAGGTCCCGATGATCGCGACGCGCTCGCGCGCACGCAGCGTGAACTCGAAGGGATGTCGCGCTTGGTCGATGAACTGCTTGAACTGGCGCGCGCCGATGCCTCGCGTGCCGTGCTCCCACTCGAACGCGGCTTTCTCGATGACGTCGTGGCCGATGTGGTGCAGCGCTTCGATCCCCTCGCGCGGCGCTTCGGTGTCTCCCTCGCACTCGAGATGCCGGAGGAGGCGCCCATCCGGATGGAGCCGCGCTCGCTCGAGCGGTTGGTCGGCATTCTCGTGGACAACGCGATTCGGTACTCCCCCGCCTGCGCGGTCGTCCACGTGCGAGTCGCGCGCGTCCCCGCCGGCGTTCGGCTGGAGGTCGAGGACGCGGGCATCGGGATTCCGCCCGACGAGCAGGGGCGCCTCTTCGAACGCTTTTTCCGCGGCGCGGAAGCGCGGCGTCGCGCCCCCGATGGCAGTGGACTCGGCCTCCCGATTGCCGCCGCCGTGGCCGAACGGCATGGCGCGCGCATTCAGTTCGAGTCGGTGTCGCCGCAGGGGACGCGGGTGAGCGTCGACTTCCCCCGCGCCTGACGCGGTACCTTACCGCACCTTCACTCGCGCACCTTCACTCGCGCGCACCTTCTCTCAGGCACACCTTCACTCGCGCATACCATGTCTGCACCACGACTCCGGCTGCTCGTGACGGGCGGCACCTTCGACAAGCGCTACGACGAACTGAATGGCACGCTCGCCTTCGGGGAGTCACATGTGCAGGACGTGCTGGCGCGCGGGCGGTGCCGACTCGACCTCACTATCGAAGTCCTGATGCTCAAGGACAGCCTGGAGCTCACCGACGCCGACCGCGCGCGCATCGTCGCGGCCGCGAAGGCCTCTCCCGAGCAACGGATCGTCGTCACGCATGGCACGGACACGATGGTCGAGTCGGCGCGGGCCCTCGCCGCCGCCGATCTCGGGCGCACCATCGTTCTCACTGGTGCGATGATTCCGTATGTCTTCGGCAGCTCCGACGGACTGTTCAACTTGGGGAGTGCGCTCTCCTTTGCGCAGGTGCTGCCGGCCGGCGTCCACGTCGCGATGAATGGCCACTGTTTCCCGTGGGATGACGTCCGGAAGAATCGCGACCTCGGGGTCTTTGAAGCTTTGAGCTGACGAGGGAATCGAGTGGTCATCGTGCGTTCATCGTGCGTTCATCGTGCGTTCATCCCCGCGGTCTAGCTTCGCGGGTGATGCCATCACTCTCTCTGCTTTCGCTCGCCCTCCTGCTGCTCACGCTCCCCCTCGCGGAGGGCAGAGCACAGGAACCGCTGACGCTCGAGCGCGCCATAGAGCTGGCCGTGAACGCGGGTCCCGCCGCGCAGGCCGCGGCCGGTGCCAGTGCGGTCGCCGTCGGTCGTGCGCGCACCGATGCACAGTGGGTCAATCCCACGCTGGAGCTGCGGCGCGAGAACGAAGGGGCTCCGATCCCCTACGACGATTTCGTGACGCTGACGCTCCCCATGGACTTCACGGGGCGACGCTTCGCGCTGCGAAGTGCGCTCGGCGCCTCCCGCGTACGCGGCTCCGCGGACTCGCTCGCCGTGGTGCGCGACACCGAGTACGGTGCCGCGCGCGCCTGGTGGGACACGTGGGTCGCGGAG
>CAYUMN010000290.1:0-2723 GCA_964445835.1 uncultured Gemmatimonas sp. | reverse complement strand
GCCTCGGCAACGTTCTGCCGCGCGGGGACGCCGCAATGGTGGAGTCCGCCGAGGCAGGTGTGGCCGAAGCCCAGCAGGAGGTTGCGGAGTTGGACTACAAGCGCGGCCTGCTCGAAGCCTCGCGCGTACGTGCGGGTGTGTACGCCGAGTGGGTCTGGGCCTAAGGCTCAGCGCGTCGGATCGAACCGCGCGGTCCACACCCAGCTGAACACCAGGGTGTGGTTGAACTCGTTGGTCTCGCGCGGCGTGATCCGGTTCCACTGGTGTAGATAGCTGATCTCGATGCGCTGCTTCGTATCGATCGGGATCCCCATGCCGATCTGCGCCCGGTTCTGCAGCCGATGCTGCGCGCCATCGGAGTGGCCGAAGGGGAGGAAGAACTCATTGGCCACGAAGCCGATCAGTGTCCCACTGCCAAGTCCGCGCTGGGCGCGGGCCAGGTAGCGTAGCCTCTGTTGGTAGCTCAGGGCGCGACGCGTTCCGTCGGTGTCGATGCTGCCACTCCAACGCTGTTCGAGTCTGAAGCGCTGGGAGACCGCGGTGCGGCCGCGCGTGGAGGCCAACGAGAGTTGCTGCCAGAGGCGATGTTCGCGAATCGGCGCCGCGTTCGGCGACTCGCCGTATGGAGCCGTCGCGATGTAGGCGTAGCCGCCTCCCGCCCGCAGTCCGGGGCGAAGTTCGAACTGCACGCCGGGTCTGAGCAGAAGCTGCTGCGGATTCGCCCCCAGGTCCATGCGGCGCCAGTGGCCATCGAACCAGACCGACGTGCGCCGCGTGATGGCGTGATCGATGAACGCATTGATCCAGAGCGCGGGCTGTTGAATTGAAGTCCAGCCGCCCTGTGCGCTCAGGGCTGAGCAGGGCAGCGAGAGCATCAGGCAGAGGGAGCTGGGGGACAGTCGCATCTGAGGAAAGGTAGCGGGGGCACCGACCCGTGCGCGACTCGCGCGAAGCCTCTCCCGGAGCGATGTTGTCCCCATGAGAACTCGCCCCGGAACACTCGCGCTGCTCGGTGCGCTCGGGCTCGGGCTCGGGCTCGCGCCGCTGCCGCTCGCATCCCAAGCGCGCGACCTCCACTGGCCGGAGATCTCGGTGGAGGCCCACCTCGATGCCGATGGCCGCCTCCGCGTGCGCGAGCGCCAGCAGATGCGCTTCGTCGGAGACTGGAACGGCGGCGAACGTAGCTTCGACGTTCCATTCCAACAGCGGCTCTCGCTGCTCAGCTTTTCGCGCATCGACACCCTCACGGAGAGTGCGGTGCTCCTCACCGAGGGGGACCTCGATGTGGTGGACGGCTTCGATTGGAGCGGCGACGGCACGACGCTGCGGTGGCGGAGCCGCTTACCCGGCGATGCGCCCTTCGCGGGGCAGGTCTTCATCTATGAGATGGTGCTGGAGTACGAGAACATCCTCGTCCCGACCGAGACGGGGTATCGGCTCGCGCACGACTTCTCGTTCGCCGATCGCGTCGGGACAATTGATCGCTTCGATCTCACGCTGACCTTCGATGAAGTCTGGGGCGTGCCCGAGGGACAGCCAACGCGCTTTGAGCTTGCGCCTCTCCCGCCGGGGCGCGGCTATGTGGTGACGGTGCCGCTGACGTATCGCGGAGCGGGTCATCCCTCGGCGGTCTTTCGTGGTGCCTCGATGGCACTGCGCCAGGGACTCGCGCTCACGCTCGT
Source organism: uncultured Gemmatimonas sp. (assembly GCA_964445835.1). GTDB lineage: Bacteria > Gemmatimonadota > Gemmatimonadetes > Gemmatimonadales > Gemmatimonadaceae > Pseudogemmatithrix. The sequence continues at coordinate 1,041 of CAYUMN010000290.1, read as the reverse complement.
GCTCGCCATGAGCGCGATGCTGGTGGCCCTATTTCGCCGTGAGCGGGCGATGGGACGCTTCGCGCCGTTGCCAGCACCCGAGAGCGTGACGCCCCGGTTCGTCGAGGAGCATCTCCTTGCGCATCCGCCGGAAGTCATTGGCGCGATGTGGGATGCAAGTACCGCGGCGCCGGAAGTTGCCGCAACGCTGGCTCGGCTCGTACAGGAGGGAAAGATGACGAGCCGTGTGGAGCACACGAAAGTGCTGTTCGCCTCGCGTGACGTGTTGCATCTCCGGCTGACGGTACCACGCGATCGGCTCCTTCCGCACGAGGCGGCGCTGGTGGAGGCGTTCTTTTCGAGCGGGAGTGACGAAACGAGCACGGATGAAGTGCGCGCGCGGTACAAGAGCACTGGATTCAATCCGGCGAGCGTGATCAAGCCTGTGCTCGAGTCGATCGCGACGCAACACGCCCCCAAGCTGGGCAAAGCCGAGCGACCATCACTGCGCCGCACGCTCCTGCTCTTCTTCGCGGCGCTGCTCTGTTCGACCCTCGCGCTCATCCAGCGTCGCAGCGACGTGGCGGTACTTGGGGTCGCCTTCGCCGGGATGCTGCCCGTCTATCTGTTCGGGCTCCTATGGGCTGCGTGGTGGCGCAATCGGGTGTCGGGACTGGCCGCGAGTGCGCTCGGCTTTCTCCTGCCACTCGGTGCTCTTCTCGCGATCGCGACCGCGGCCGTCTTGCTCAACGACGCACTGCGTGCGACCTCGACGGCGTTCTTGGCCGTCGCGCTCTGGGCCGTGACCTTCGCGAGCAGTGTGACGATGATGGCGCGCACCCACGATACGCCGCAACGCATCGTGGTTCGCAAGCGCTTGCGCGCGGTGCGTGACTTCTTCTCGCGCGAGTTGCGGAAGGAGCGACCGCAGTTATTGGACGCCTGGTTCCCGTATGCCATCGCGTTCGGGCTCGGACGCGAGACGGACCGCTGGTTCCGGGCGTTCGGCGCGGCGTCCTCGGCGATCGCGTCGAATGCGTTCGGCGGATCAAGGGGCTCATC
>CAYUMN010000289.1:0-2743 GCA_964445835.1 uncultured Gemmatimonas sp. | reverse complement strand
TACCAGACGTTCTTCCGCACCTTCTTCTTCAATCCCGAGCTGAGCAAAGAATTGGTCCTTGGGATCGATCGTGAATGGCTCGCGAAGAACGCGGTGACCGGCGATGCCATCTGGGCAAGTATCGGGGAGTATGACATTCATGAGCGCTTGCGCCGGATCATCGCGCCCACCCTGATTCTGCACGGGACAGCCAGCGTCATTTCCATGCAGGGCGCCGAAGCGATCGCCGCGCGGATTCCGCGCTCGCGGCTCATCGCGTTGAAAGACGTGGGACATTTTCCGTACATTGAAACACCGCAGGTCTTCAGCGCCGCGGTACGGGCCTTCGTGTGGCCGGACTAGCTCTGTCCCGCTGGATATGATGGTATAGCGATGCTTGCTGCAGTCGGGCGCACTTTCGGTGGCGCGCTGCGCGCGCTTCATTCTGATCGCCCGCAGCAGAAGCCAGCGTTGAGGCTGTAGAAAAAGCCTCAACGCGCTCCGCTGCGTGAGGGGGCGACGCGCCAAACGCACGTCATGCACGAACGGCCACTGCTCGATGCGTTTTGCACAGTGATTCCCGTCGAATGTGCGTCGCGCGCGCGGCGGTGCGGTCGTGCTTCACGCCGCGTACCCCGCGTGGGTCAGTTTTTCGATGTTGTGCACCACGCAATACCGCAGCCGCTGCCCGTGCACCGTGGTGCGCCCGCGCAGCGTGAAGCGATCGAGCCGCTTGTTGTAGCGCACATTCGCAAACACCGGCTCGACGGTCGCAACGCGTCGTCCATCTTGCGCGCGCCCCACCGGCGTATCGAGGCGCTGCGGCATGCGTCTCGTGTGCGTCGCTGTCGGTCTCGCGGCCGGCGCGGTCGGCTCCCGACCGTGACAGACGGCGACGGTGCGGACCGGCGTCGACTCCGGGGTGCGAAGGCACGGCGCGCGCAGCGCACACGGGGAACAGTCCCGCTTCGTGCCGCGAACGTGCGCGCCGACATACCCATTCGTCACGCGGGTGCCGCCCGTTCGATACAGCGACTTCCCCGCCGGACACACACAGGTGCGGGCCTCGGCATCATACGTGAAATCACTCGGCGGAAACACGGACGAGGTGGTCGTCGCGGTGCGTGCCTTGTCATGCAGCGGGTCCGGGGCCGTGGTGTGGTGCGCGCGATCGGCGAACCGCTCCTCGCGTTGCCGCATGTCGGGGTCGGCAATGAGCGCGGAAATCTCGCGGGCGGCGAGGACCACGAGATTCGCTTCGCTATGGGAGCCCGCATCCGCCGTGAGCACCGTCTGCGGTGTGCGGAGTGCCGCGAGCGCCTCCACGACCGGGAGCAGCAGTTCCGGCTCGGAGCCAGTGCCATGCGCCTGCGCGTCGACGATGATTTGGTGTCTGGCATCGACGGCGGCGACGCCGGTGTAGCCCTGAATGACGCCCCTGTCCGTCGCCATCCTTGCGCTTTCGTTGTCGGTGCGATTGCGCTTCCGCAGCCCGCCCGTCGGGCCGTGTCGGTCGGTGGTATTCGTGGCGAGCCAGTCGCGTAATTGCTGCGCATCGCCCTGGAGGCGCGCGATGCGCGCCGTGGTCTTGGCCGCGACATCGGGCTCCGTCTCCAGCGCGTCCGTCGCGCGGTGCCGGTCCAGCATCGTCTTGGCCGCCGCCTCCAGCTTTTCGGCCCGCGGCGTGAACTCGGCGCGGGTCCCGCTGCGATGCTTCGACGCGTTGCTCGGCACCTTCACGCCATCGATCGCAAACATCTCCCGCCCGATCAGCCCTTGACCATCGCAGACGGCCAGCACCGCCGCAAAGACCTGCGCGATGTCGTCGCGCCACGTGCTCACAAAGTGCGCGATGGTGGTGACGTGGGGGGCGGTCATGCCGCACAGCGCCATGACCGTCACGTGTTCCTGGCACACCCGCTCACTCGCGCGACTCCGGACGATCCCCTGCGCATACGCGACGAGCACGACCTTGAGCAACATCGCTGGCGGATAGGCCGGCGCGCCGGTCGTGTCGTTCCGAAACCGCGCATCGAAGTGCGCCAAGTCGACCGCATGGTCGAGCAGATGGTCCAGCGCGTGCTCGAACGTCCCAGCTATCAGCTGACGGGCGAGGTCAATCGCCACGAACTGCGGAGTGGTATCGATAGACTTGTACCGGGGCATGCAGGGCTCGACGGCGAGAGGTTCACAGCACAGATTCGAGGCAGAGCGCAGCCGAATATCCTTGCAAGAATCGGACGCAGTGCCGACCTTTTTCTAAAGCCTCGTTAGGCAGAACCGTTGATGCTTTCGCCGTTCCAATGGTTAAAGTTGGGGTCGAGATTGGTAAGGCGTCCCATAAACACCACTGACTCGATGCCGCGCGTCATTGTCCCAGCAGTCCTACTGCTCGTCGCCGCAGTTCACGCGCTTCCGCTCGTCGGCGTGCTGAGCGCAGCACATGTGTCGTCGCTCTACGGCGTGGCTGTCCGGGATGCGAACCTCGAGATCCTTCTGCGCCATCGGGCGGTGCTTTTCGGCGTGCTCGCCGGCGTGTTGGGCTATTGCGCGCTGCGACCGGCGCTGCACGGCGTTGGCTTAATCGCGGCGTCGGTGAGTATCGGGTCGTTCTTGCTGATTGCGCGGAACGTTGGTGGTTACAACGAAGCGTTGAGCACCGTGGTGCGTGTTGATGTCCTCGCCGCGGTCCTTGTAGTGGTCGGCGCGGTTGTGCACCTGGTCTCAAGGCCAGCGGCCGGATAACGCCGCGTTTCTCGCCCTG
>CAYUMN010000288.1:0-2762 GCA_964445835.1 uncultured Gemmatimonas sp. | reverse complement strand
GCGCCCGGATGTGGGAGTTCCTCGACCGCTTTGTGTCGACGGCGATCCCGCGGATCCGCGACTTCCGCGGTCTCTCCACCCGCTCGTTCGACGGCCGTGGCAACTACAGCCTCGGCGTGAAGGAACAGTTGATCTTCCCGGAGATCAACTACGACCTGGTCGAGACGATCCACGGAATGGATATCACGTTCGTGACGACCACGAACCGCGACGATCTGGCATTCGCGCTCCTCCGCGAGCTCGGCATGCCGTTCCGTGGCGATGACAAGCCCATCGTTGTTCAGGGGAGCTGAGGAATGGCCAAGAAGAGCACGATCGAGAAGAACGAACGCCGCAAGGTGATGGCCGCCAAGCAGGCGCCGAAGCGCGCCAAGCTGGGCGCCATCGTGAAGTCGGTGACGGCCTCAGACGAGGAGAAGCGTGCGGCGCAGGTCGCGCTGCAGAAGCTCCCGCGCAACGGCGCCAAGGCCCGCGTCCGCAACCGCTGCCAGATGACCGGCCGCAGCCGCGGCAACCTGCAGCACTTCGGGTTGAGCCGTATCGCGTTCCGCGAGATGGCGCTCCAGGGGCTGATCCCCGGGGTGCGTAAGGCCTCGTGGTAATGATGAACGTGGACGGATGAAAGAGGCGAGGCCGTACGGCCTCGCTCCCGTTATCCTCCATCGGTCATCAGTAGTTCAACGGATGAAGGCCCGGCCAGCACAACGCCCCGGGAACCACATCCACACTCAGTGAGAGCCTCACCATGAGCATGACTGACCCGATCGCCGATATGCTCACGCGAATCCGTAATGCTGTCGGTTCGAAGCATCGGCGCGTGGATATGCCGGCGTCCAAGATGAAGGTGGAGATCGCCCGCCTGCTGAAGGAGAACCACTTCATCACCGATTACAAGACACTCGAGAACGCCGAGGGCCGCTTGGTGCTCCGCGTTGCGCTGAAGTACGCCGGCGCCACGCCGGTCATCCGCGCACTCAAGCGCGTGTCCACCCCCGGCCTCCGGCAGTATGTCGGCGCAGCGGAGATCCCGCGCGTGCGCAACGGCCTGGGCGTCGCCATCCTCAGCACCTCGAAGGGGCTGATGACGGATCGCCAGGCGCGCGCTGAGCGCACCGGCGGTGAACTCCTCGCCTACGTCTGGTAAGGAGCCCACTCATGTCGCGTATCGGTAAGCTCCCAGTCGTTATCCCGTCCGGTGTGACGGTGAAGCTTGATGGCAACCATGTGTCGGTGAAGGGCCCCAAGGGAGAACTCTCCCGGGCGATCCATCCCGAGATCGGTCTGTCGATGGAAGGCAACGTCATCACGGTGACGCGTCCCTCCGAGGACCAGAAGCACAAGGCGCTCCACGGTCTGTCGCGCACGCTCGTCGCCAACATGGTCGAGGGCTGCTCGAAGGGCTATATGAAGACGCTGGAGATCAACGGCGTCGGCTTCAAGGCGGAGCTGAAGCCGTTCGGCGTCCAGCTCGCGCTTGGCTTCTCGCACCAGATCCAGTACAAGGCACCGGCTGGCATCAAGATCAGTGCGCCGGTCCCGACGCAGGTCGTGATCGAAGGCGCCGACAAGGAAAAGGTCGGTCAGGTGGCAGCGGAAATCCGTTTGCTCCGTCCCCCCGAGCCGTACAAGGGCAAGGGCATCAAGTACCAGGGCGAAGTCATCCGGCGTAAGGCCGGCAAGGCTGGAGGTAAGTAATGCCGGGAAAGCGTGTACCCAAGACGCGTGCGGGACTCCGCGCGCGACGTCACATCCGCGTGCGGGCCAAGGTGTCCGGCACGGCCGAGCGGCCGCGCCTCGTGGTCTTCCGCTCGCTGAAGCACATGACGGTGCAGTTGGTCGACGATGTGCTGCATAGGACCCTCATGACCGTGACGGACAGCGGGCTCGAGGGGAAGAAGGCGGAGAAGTCGGTCGAAGTCGGTAAGCGCGTCGCCGAAAAGGCGAAGGCAGCCGGCATCACGAAGGTCGTGTTCGATCGTGGTGGATACCAGTATCACGGCCGCGTGAAGGCGGTGGCCGACGGAGCCCGCGAAGGCGGGTTGGAGTTCTAATGGCTGAACAGACTGGTGGTTTCGGTGGTGGCGCCGGCGGCGCACGTGGTGGACGCACTGGCGGTCCGGGTGCTGGCCGTGGGCGTGGCGCTCCGGGTGGCGGCGGCATGCGCGGTGGTCCTGGCGCGCGCGGTCCCGGTGGCCCAGGTGGCCCCGGCGGGCGCAGTGGCCCGGGCGGTCCTGGTGGCCGTGACGGCGGACGTGGTGGTCGCGACGGTGGTCGCGGCGGCTCGCCCATGCAGGAGCGCGAGGGGAGCGATCTCCTCGAGAACGTGATCGCGATCAATCGCGTCGCAAAGGTCGTGAAGGGCGGTCGTCGCTTCAGCTTCAACGCGCTCGTCGCCGTCGGCGATGGGCAGGGGAAGGTGGGCATCGCGACCGGCAAGGCGAACGAAGTCTCCGAAGCGGTCCGTAAGGCCGTGGACGGGGCCCGTCGCGCCATGGTCTCCATCCCGATGACGGGTGCGACCATCCCCCACGAGATCGTTGGCAAGCATGGGGCCGGCAAGGTCCTCATGAAGCCGGCCGCGCCGGGTGCCGGTGTGATCGCCGGTGGTGCGGTGCGCGCGATCATGGAGTGCGCGGGCATCCACGACATTCTCACGAAGTCGCTGGGTTCGACGAACCCGCACAACATGGTGCTCGCCGCCCTTGATGGCCTCACGGCCCTCACGACGGTGGAGCAGATCGCGCGCGAGCGCGGTGTCGAGG
>CAYUMN010000287.1:0-2776 GCA_964445835.1 uncultured Gemmatimonas sp. | reverse complement strand
AGGGGCGCGGCGCTCATTCGTTGCGGACCGACCCTGCTTACTTCGCTTTCGCCAACGACGACTTCTGACGGGCGGCGGCGTTCGGATGAATCAGCCCCTTGCGGGCGGCACGGTCGAGCAGCTTCACAGCCTTCAGCTTCTCCTCGCTCGACGACGCATCGGCCTTGGCCGTCTTCAGCACCGTCCGAAGCGTAGAGCGCTGCGCGCGGTTCCGCGCGGTGGCCGTGCGGGTCTTACGCATATTCTTCTTCGCGGACGCGATTCTCGGCACAGGTCCTGTCTCTCTGCAATGTGTGATCGTGGGGCGGCGGAACACCATCCCATAGCCACGGAAGTGTAGTGGCCACGGCTGGTTAGGTCAAGTCTCCCGCGACTTTCACTCTCCCCGTCGGAAGTGTATCTTTCGCTTCGACTGCCCGTGACGGGCCTCAACCACTGCCGATCTCCTTGTCTATGTCCCCCGCCGGTGATGCTCCCGGCCCCTCGACCTTTATCGTCGATCTCACGGGCTTCAATGGCCCGCTCGACCTGTTGCTCTCGCTGATCCGCGATGAGCAGGTCGATATCTACGACATCCCGGTCGCCCGGATCTGCGAGCAGTTCCTCGGCCGCATGCATCAGTTGCAGCTCAACGAGGCTGCCGAGTATCTCGAGATGGCGGCGCGACTGATCCGCATCAAGGCGCAGATGCTCCTTCCCCGGAAGGAAGGGCGCGACGACTTGGAGGATCCACGTGCCGAACTGGTGCGCCGCATCCTCGAATATCAACAGATGCGCGAAGTGGTGGATGTCCTCGAGCGACTCGGGGAGGATCGGCGCAGCCGGTTCGCGCGGACCTACATGGGCCAGCCCGCGGCCCCGCCGCCGGCGCCGCTCGCGTTGTCGCTCACCGATCTGCTGGTCGCGGTCGATCGCGTGCTCCGCGGCGTGAAGCGCCCGACCATTCACGAAGTCATTCCCCGTGCCCTCGACGTCGATGGCGCGATGGCCACCGTGCGCGCGATTCTGCAACTCCGCGCGCACCTGCGGTTCCGCGACCTCCTGCGCGACGATTCCGAACCCTGGGAAGTGCTCAGCGCACTGCTCGGGCTGCTCGAACTCGCCAAGCGCTCCGAAGTCCATCTGATGCAACCCCGCCCTTTCGCAGACGTGGAGATCCGCCGTGAACTCGCTGGCGAAGCTGCTTGAGGCCGCGCTCTTCGCGAGCCCGCGCCCCATCGCGACCGAAGAGCTTGCTGCCCTTGATCCCGAGTCCTCGCCCGCTGCGCTCCAGAGCGCGTTGGACGAGCTGCGGGAGCACTACAACGTGGATGGCCACGCCGTCGAACTCCTCGAGGTCGGTGGTGGCTGGCAGGTCCTGACGCGTCCCGAATACACGGAGGCGATCGAGCGGGCGCAGATGGCCGTACGCCCGACGCGCCTCTCGCCGGCGGCGCTGGAGACGCTGGCGATCATCGCGTATCGGCAGCCCATTGGCCGCGCCGACGTGGCGGAGATTCGTGGCGTTGATGTGGGCGCCGTGCTCAAGTCGCTCCACGAACGGGGACTCATTGATGTCGTGGGGCGCGCGGAAGGACTGGGCCGTCCTCTGCTCTACGGCACGACGAATCTCTTCCTCGAGCAATTCGCCCTTCGTCACCTCGGCGAGTTGCCGCGCGTGGATGAGTTGGCGATCGCGCTGCGTCGGAATGGCGATGACGTTGTGCTCGCGGCCGATGTGATTGAGCCGGAACCAGCGGGGAGCGAGCCAGCCGTTGCGATGATGGGCGCATCGGATGCCGCGACTGAGGCGACGGAGAGCGCCCCAACCTTATGAGCGATGCCGCGATGCGTATCCATCGTGCCCTCGCGCGAGCGGGCGTCGCCTCGCGCCGCAAGGCCGAGGAGTTGGTGGCCGCGGGGCGCGTGCGGGTCAACGGCGTGGTGGCCCGCACGGGCCAGAGCGTCGATCCCACGAAGGACGAGATCACCGTCGATGGAAAGAAGGTGAAGCTCCCGCCCCCGCCGCGCTGGATCGTGCTCCACAAGCCGGCAGGCGTGCTCACGACGCGTTCGGATCCCGAAGGTCGCCAGACGGTATTTCATCTGGTGCCGGACGAGCCCGGACTCACGTACGTCGGACGGCTGGATTACATGACCGAGGGCGTCCTCCTGCTCACGACGGACGGCGACGCGGCGCACCGCCTCACGCATCCGAGCTCGCAGGTGCCGCGGAGCTACGTGGCCACGGTCCGTGGGTCGGTGAAGGCCGCTGCCGCAGAGATCCGGGCGGGGGTAGAACTTGAGGATGGTTTCGTACAGCCGGAGGGCGTGAGCGTGGAGCCGGGGGAGAACCCGCGGACCTGGGAACTGACGCTCACGATCCGAGAAGGACGCACGCGGGAAGTGCGCCGCCTGTGTGAAGCGGTGGGACTCGAAGTGCTGCGCCTCGTGCGCACCTCCTTTGGTCCCATCAATCTGGGCTCGCTCGAACCGGGGGAGGCCCGCGCGCTCACCCCGAGGGAACGCACCATGCTCGACGCACTCGTGAAGGCCGGTCCGGTCCGCGCGCAGGACGACGACGAATAGAGGGAGTAGATGTCCGCACATCGATTGACGAACGACATCCTTGCGCAGGTGTCCCAGCGCGTGGTAGGACAACAGGCGATGATCGAGCGACTGCTCATCGCGTTGCTCACGGGCGGGCATGTGTTGCTCGAGGGGGTCCCCGGGCTCGCAAAAGCGCTGACGGTGCGCACGCTCGCCGAGACGATCCGCACGAGCTTCAGTCGCATCC
>CAYUMN010000286.1:0-2784 GCA_964445835.1 uncultured Gemmatimonas sp. | reverse complement strand
GCAGACCTGGAACACGCTCGCTGAGTCCACCACCGGTTGCTGGTTTCAGACGGCCAATCCGGACCTCGCGAATCGTGCACCGTACGTGAGCAACCTGCAGCAGGCCGGCGCGCTGCCGTGCCCGAAGGTAGGCAATAAATGCACCTGGGCCGAAGTCGTCGCCGCGTATCCGAACGCTGGCTTTCACAACACCAATGGCGCGAAGGGCCTGATCCTGAAGGTTGGCAGCAGCTGGACCGGCACGTTCTACGCCGATGCGATCGTTGCCGGTGCCGGGGGCACGCCGACCACCTACGACTTCGAGCCGGCGACCGCGTGCACCACGACCTGCTTCGTGAACGGAACTACGGGCGACGATGCCTTCGGCGGTGATACGCCCGGCACGGCGAAGAAGACGATTCAAGCTGCGATCGCGCAGGTCTCCAGCGGTGGAGCGGTGGTGGTCGCGGCAGGGACATACGCCGAATCACCGACCGTGAGCAAGCCGCTCACGCTTCAGGGGCCGAACGAGACGATTCACCCGCAGTACGGAGGGCGCGGCGCGGAAGCGGTAATGAACACAATCACGATTGCCACTGGTGTCGACAACGTGACCATCGAAGGGTTGCGCATCGTATCCGCCACTTCTTTCGGCATCACCAGCCCAGGCAATACAGCACACAGCAACATCACAATCCGGTTCAACGACTTTGCGGCGGCCTATCAGCCGATCCATAACGGACTCGGCGGTGGCGGCGGCATCGGCAGCGCGAACTGGACCGTGAGCAACAACCGGATTAGCGGCATCACCACCGCTGCGGCGACGGCAATCGTGATGTTCAACGTCGATGGTGTAGTGATCAACAACAACTACATCCGGCACGATAACGCGCTTGTCCTCGGACGGCGCGGCATCAATCTCGACGGGAACACGAACGTGCAGGTCACGGACAACGATATCGGACTGGGCCTGGCGGTCTTTGACAACCCCTCACTGGCAAACACGGATGCGCCTTGGATCATCCAGCTATCGATGTCTGATCGCCCCGTGAACACCGTGCTGATACGAGGCAACACCATCTCCGGCGGATGGAGAGGTATTTCTGGCCTCAGCCAGCGCAACCTCACCAACGTCACCGTCAGCGGCAACACGATCCGCAACGTGTCGACTGCGGTGCAATTCAATGGCGGTGGTGCTGCACCGCTCGCCACCGGGACGGAGATGAGTGGCCTGACGCTCACTGATAACGCCATGACGGCCTACCGTTTCGGCGTCCGCGTCCTGAACCTGCACGCCCCGGGCAACGCAGGCCTTCCCGGTACCAAGCCGATCAGCTTTGGCAATATCGAAGTCTCGCGGAACTCGTTCAAGCCTGTGACAGCTCTGACAAATGCTCAAGTCACGGGCATCGACGTGCAGGATATCGGCACGATCATGATCGACGGCGGCACCACCGCCTCCATCAACGGCACGTGCAACTTCTGGAACGCGGCGTCGGGCCCGGGTGCAGTGGCGTCGGGGAGTGGTCTGCTGGTGACCGGTCGCGTGGCATACGCCTCGTGGCTCGAGACGAGCGATCTGGATGGCGGCTGTGTCGGTGGCATCGGTCCCATCGTGACGAACGTCGCGGTGACGCCGAATCCAGCACCGGTGGGCACTGTGTTCACCCTCACGGCCACGGCAACGGATAACGCTGCTGTCACCTCGGCGTCGTACACCATCGAAGGCGGTGTGGCGGTTCCCTTCACGCTCACGTCTGGGGCAAGCGTCAGTCTCAGCGCGCCCGTCGGTGCACTCGCCGTTGGTGTGTACGACATCTGCGTGACCGCGAAAGACGCCGGCGGAAACACCAGCAGCACCGAATGCACGATGCTCGCGGTTTATGACCCGACTGCCGGCTTCGTCACCGGTGGCGGCTGGCTCACGTCGCCCGCAGTCGCATTCCTGGCCGATCCGCTGCTCACCGGCCGGGCTAACTTCGGCTTCGTCTCCAAGTACGTGAAGGGGAGGACGATGCCCACCGGCAACACCGAGTTCCAGTTCAACGCTGCAGGACTCACCTTCTCCAGCACTGCCTACGATTGGCTGGTGGTGAACCAGGCCGGCTCCAATGCCCAGTTCAAGGGCACGGGCACGTTGAACGGTGTGGCAGGATACCAGTTCATGCTCTGGGCCAAGGACGGTGCACCGGACACCTTCCGCATCAAGATCAGCGACAGTGCCGGCACCGTCGTGTACGACAATAATATGGGCGGTGAGTTCGGTACTACGCTGGGTGGCGGCAACATCGTGATCCACACGCCGAAGCGGTGATCGGCGCGCGATAGCCGGAGTTGTTGATGCAGTCGAAGGGCCGCCCGCACCGGGCGGCCCTTCCTCGTTCTGGTCCTGCCGCACGCAGGACCGGAGCGCCGCGCGCGCGGAAATCCCGCCATCGCCCGGGTCCAGACGCCCTCGACGCGCACGCCGACACCCGACCTACCACCCACACCCCAATTGAACTTCCTATCCCGCTGAGGGTCGAGAGTGACGGCCTCGACAACCGCAGCTTGCAGCCATTGTCCCTAGGGAACAACCTCCTCATCATCTACAGCCAGACGGTTGCTCGTAGCACACGGCGACCGTTAGCTTCGATGGAGTTCCTGCTGCCCCTTCGTCCAATGGCAGGACAGCCGCCTTTGGAGCGGCGAATGGTGGTTCGAATCCACCAGGGGCAATTTCCAACGCTTCGCCGATGCCTTCGCCGGCTCAGCAGCCGACGGCCCAGCCAGCGCAAGCTCAGCCGCCGAACACACCACCTCGTG
>CAYUMN010000285.1:0-2891 GCA_964445835.1 uncultured Gemmatimonas sp. | reverse complement strand
TCGTTAAGCCCTACAGCGCCGATGGTACTCCGACCGAGAGGTCGCGGGAGAGTAGGCCGTCGCCGGCACCCCTGGAAGGCCCCAGTCGATTCTGACTGGGGCCTTTCTTTTTGCCCCTCAGCCCGCAATCCTCTCCCTTCGTGCCCTGCGCACGTGATCACTCGTCTTCAGTCACGATGCCTAAAACCGGATTCGTCACCCTCGTTGGTCGCCCGAATGCCGGGAAAAGCACCCTGCTCAACCGACTCGTCGGCGAGCGCCTGGCCATCGTTTCGCCGAAACCGCAGTCCACGCGCGAACGCGTCGTCGGGATCCTGTCGGATGAGTCGTCCCAGCTAATCTTTCTCGACACGCCAGGATTGCTGGAACCGCGCTACGCGCTCCATCGCAGCATGCAGCACGCGTCCCAGCAGGCCATCGCCGATGCCGATCTGATTGTGCATCTCGTCGATGCAACGCGGGACGATCCCGAAGATCTTACCAAACTGGCGGATCTTCCGGCCCCGCCGAAGGCGCCGATTCTGGTCGTGCTCAACAAGTCCGACTCCCTTTCGCCGGAACGCCGCGCCGAGTTGAGTGCCAAGGCTCCCGACGCCCGGTTCATCTCCGCCGCGACCGGAGAGGGGCTGGACGAACTCCTGGCGACCGTTCGCGATCGCCTCCCGGAAAGTCCGTTCTTCTATGACCCCGAGGATGTATCGACGCAGCAGCTCCGCTTCTTCGTTTCGGAGTTTCTCCGCGAGACGGCGCTCGAGCAGCTAGAGGACGAGGTACCGTACGGCATCGCCGTGGCGATCGAGGAGTTTCGCGAAACGGACGATCCCGTGTACATTCGAGCGGTGCTCTATGTGGAACGTGACAGCCAGAAGCGCATCGTGATCGGAGCCGGTGGCAGTCGGATCAAGTCCATTGGACAGGCCGCGCGTGCGAAAATCGAGCCGCTCGTGGGCCGCCCGGTCTACCTCGATCTCTGGGTGAAGGAATTGAAGAACTGGCGCAAGGACCTGAACGCCCTCGCGCGCCTTGGCTACCGGATGCCCGAATCGGGGAAACGATGATCTCAGCTGCCGACCAAATTCCGCAGGGAATCCGTGACGTGCTGGCGTGTCCGAAGTGCCGCGGCGCGCTTCAGGATGGCGTGCTTGGCCCAAAAGGAGCGCGCAGCGACGACTTGGCGTTAGTTTGCGTATCGTGTGGACTGGCGTTCCCGGTCGAGGAGGGCATTCCCGTGCTCCTGATCGAGAGGGCAACAGATTGCGGTGCGGTCGTTTCACCCGCGTTATAAGCGTTATCTGCTTTACCCGGTGTACCCGCTCTACCCGCAGCTCTCCCTTCTCCCGCTCATCTCAGCGCTGACTCGTTGCCCTCGAACACCGCTCTCATCTTCGCGCCCGATGGACCGTCGCTGCCGGAACCCGTTTTGGGTTGGCTCGACCTCCACGGGTTGCCTGCGAAGGTCGTGGCCGATCCGGATGAGGTGATGCGCGCCTCGTTGCGCGCGCGTCCCCGAATCGTGCTGGTGGACGCGCGATGGCACCCGGTCGAGGCGATCAAGATGTGTCGACGGCTCAAGCTCGACTCCTACACGGGAATCGTGCCGGTGGTCCTCGCCACACGCGATGACGATGCCTCGTTCGCTGCGGCGTTTGATGCGGGGGCCGACGAGGTCCTGCGCGACAGCTACAATCCGCACGAGATGCACCTGCGCCTCGACGCGATGCTCCGGCGCAGTGATCGTGACACGTTCGTCCATCCGTCCACGCGACTCCCGGGCACGATCGAGATCGAACTCGAGATGACGCGGCGCATCGAGGCCAATGCACGCTTCGCGGTCTGTTACGCGGATCTCGATCATTTCAAGGAATACAACGATCGCTACAGCTACTACGACGGCGATCGCGTGATTCGGATCCTCTCGCGGATTCTGCATGACTGCGTGAAGGGACTGTGCGGAGAGGAGGGGTTCGTCGGGCACATCGGTGGGGATGACTTCATCTTCATCCTGCCGACGGCGAACATCACGGCGACCTGTGGCACGGTGGTGGAGGTGTTCGATACGCTGATCACATTCCAGTACTCGGAGCAGGATCGCCGCGCCGGCTACTATTTCGGCAAGGATCGTCGCGGCCAGTTACATAAGGTGCCGCTCATGACCTTGTCGGTGGGTGTCGTCACGAACGAACGGCGCGAGTTCACCCATGCGGGGCAGGTGAGTGAGCTGGCGACGGAAATGAAGAGCTATGCGAAGTCGCTGCACGGATCCGTGTTTGCGGTGGACCGCCGTACGGATGGTGGGGCGGGCGACACCCCAGTGCAGAATCAGCGATCGGCCCGAATCGTGGAGGGTCAGTGAACGTCACGTGTGGAGAGTGTCAGTCCGTCTTCCGAGTGGACCCGGCGAAAGTGCCGGCGGGAGGCGTGCGCGCGCGGTGCTCGGTCTGCGGCGCCGTGATGCAGGTGGCGGGGGCGCACGCGAAGATGGTCGGCGCCGGTGCCGGCCTCGGCAACGGAGCGGGATCAGCAGCTGACCCCGCTCCCGGTTACGGCGGTGGCGGCAACACCGACAGTGGCGAGTCGTGGGTCGCAGAAGTCCCGCAGGCCATCCAAGAATCGGATGCGGCTTCGGCGCCCGAGTACTACGAGTCGCCACCAGCGATTGCCCCGCCACGCGCACCAACCCCCGCCGCGCAGATCCCGGCGTGGCCAGCACGCCCAGCGCCAGTCGCGCCCGTTCCGCCCGCCAGGGCGGTCACGCCGGTCGCGCCGGTCGCGCCGGTCGCACCCGCCAGGCCGGTCACGCCATTCACGCCAGCACCGCGCGTCTCGGCCCCAATGCTGCCCCCACGGATGCCCACCCCGTTGGCGCCACCTCCGGTCATTCCTCCGCGGGC
>CAYUMN010000284.1:0-2930 GCA_964445835.1 uncultured Gemmatimonas sp. | reverse complement strand
TCAAAGACATATCGGGGAGGGATCCTGCTGCCGGGCGAGGCATCGACCGCGCTCTGCGCGTTGTCCTCGTCGTCGCTCGGAGAGATGCAGGAGGCAAGTGCGGCCGCTAAGGGCGACGAATGCGGTAGAGGTCCACAACGTCCGCTCCTTCTCCAGTGGAGCGAAGCACCGCAAGGTGGTCGGAACCAACAGCGAGCAGTTCACCATCCGCACCGATCGTTGTGGCAAGAAGCTGACGCCCCGTTCCATCCACGACCTCAACACGGAGCTCAGCGGCGCCGCGGACCGATCGCTGAATCCAATACAGGCCGTGAGGGTCAGCGATGACGCGCCGGTAATGCACCTCAACTGGCGAGTGCGGGGCTTTGAGGAGATTGGTCACCATCGCCTCGCGCATCGTATGGTCGGGCACGCGCGCCATGAACTCCTCCGCGGCGACGCGACGCTCTGCTTCGGTCAATGACCTGGGGCGCGCCGGAAAGGTCAGTCGACGCCCGATTCGCCCGTCGGCCGTGTAGACCGCGAGTGCTTGGCCGTCACCGGTTGCAACAGCGGCAAAGCCCGCACCCGGCGCGAGCGTCGTTCGACGGCCCCCAGGATCTGACATCCACCCGCCGTTCAGGTTGACCAAATCCCCAAGGGGCACCGTATCGATCACTCGGGGCGCGCCTGACGAAAGAGAGAGCGCGAACAAGCTCGCGGCACCGCGCCATTCCCTTTGGTTTGGTGGTTCCAGCGCACGGGCAAGCTCAAGGTACCAGACGACGCGGTCGGGCGAGCATGCTATCGCCGTGGGTGCTCCTGGGACGCGGAAGGCACTGAGATACTTGAGATCGTCGTCGAGCACCGTGAACCGCCGCGTCATCAGATCGAATGCGATCGTCGCATCCTCTCCACACGATCCGACCCACTCAAGCCGCGTGAACTCCGCTGGCCCGCTGCCGTCTCGGCCGACTGACCGCATCCAGCGCCCATCGCGGTCAAATAGCGAGATTCGATTAAGGGCGCCATCCGCGATGACGAGGCGGCCTCGCGTCGTGAACGAGGCACTCGCGACTCGTCCGAACGGAGCAAACGCCGTTCCTCCCTCCCCCTCCAACCGGACCGACGCCGTCGGCTCGATATGGAGTGCGATGGCCTGCCCTTCGAGCTCGCGATGTAGCCCGAAGCTGAACAGCAGGGCCAGGGTCGCGAATGAACGATTCCTGAAAGTCATTGGGTGGTGGAGTGACGGGGTTTAGGCCTAGCGTCGGCAATATTGACAAGTCGGGAAATGATATCGGCCGGCAACCCGCGGAACAGCATCGAATCGACCATGATGGCAGGCGTGGCATGAATTCCCAATGCGCTAGCTGCATCAAGGTCTCGCGCGAGAACCTCGGCCGCCTCCTCTGAATCCATGCAGGACGAAATGTCGGACGCGAGAAACGCAGATCTCAACGAGTCGATGGCGTCGGAGATCGTTCGTCGCGTTCGAAATAGCGCGGAATGTGCACCTGCTGTCCCGAGAACCATCCCCTCACAGATCACCATCTTCGCGGCCGTCCTCGAGAGCTGTTCTCCAATAATCGGAGCATGACGCCAGGACACTTCAAACCGGCGGGTAACCTGTGGGTGTGACTCCAGAAGCGAGTCCAGTTGACGACAGTACGAACACGCGTAGTCAGAAAAGATGACTAGGCGAGGACGCAGACCCGCGCGCAGGCTAGACGGATCAGCGCTCGCCGAGTTGACCAGAATGCGCTCCGCGCCCAGGAAGGGATCAACAACCGGCACCCGCAACCAGCGCATGCCCGCTGAGACCAATAGCAGGAGAGCACTAACGAGGAGGAGGCGGTCAAGGCGCGACATTCAACACGGGCCAGTGGGTGGATGATGCGAAGGCAAACTATATCGCTCTAACCACTACTCGACGGCGACACTGTAGCAGTGGGGTCCCAATGGATTGGGGAAACACGTGCAACTGGAGCCGCCAGCGCTGCAATCAGAGGTCGCGGAGCAAGACTTCTTGTTGTCGCACGTTCCGAAGAGCGCGTTGGCAGCAGTAGCGCTTGGAACGACGGCCAGGTTCGCCGCTACACCTATCAGCACCAAGGCAATCAGCTTCACTCGAAATGTCATACGGCCTGCTTGAGGTGGACCTTCGTGTGGCACTTGACCTTTCTCCTCGCATCACCGCACCTGACGAAAGACTAGTGTTCTCCGCTTAATGCCACCAGTACCGTTTTGTGCCACCTACGCGCGCGCCATGTCCACGACTTTTGCCGGGCCCGTTGTGGACGCTCGGCATGATCTGGCGGCAATACGCGGCCCACCGTCCACCTTTTCGGATGCTCGACTCACCTGCATGGTGTTGGCGACGCGCTGCCGAAGCCCGCGACGTGCGGGGCTGTGTCCCCTACCCGTGGCGCGCCTGGTGGTCAATTAGGGATCGCCCGCAAAAAGAAGCGCCCCGGCCGAGCAAAGCTCGACCGGGGCGCTCCCGTCTTCCGTCTTCCGTCTTCCGTCTTACTCCTCGTCCACCGCCGCATCCAGATCCGCAGGGATCGGCGCGTTGTCCTCGTCCTCGGTGTGCACCTTGGACGGCTCCGCCGGACGCTCCTGACCTTCCGGGATGTCCACAACGCCGAGCACGATCCGGCGGTGGATCGGATCCACCTCGTTGATGCGCACGTTCATCGCCATGCCTTCCCACGCCACATCCGCCGACGAGTTCACCTGCGCGCCGGAGATGTTGAGGTGCGAAAGGGGCACGAAGCCCTCGATGTCGTTGCCCACATCGACGACCACACCCTTGTCCATCAGGCGGGCGACCGTGCCCGGCAGCTCAGTGCCGACCGGATAGGTCTCGCCGATACGGAGCCACGGGTCCTCACTCGCCTGCTTGAGGCCGAGCGAGATGCGCTTGTTCTCGGCGTCGATGTTGAGGA
>CAYUMN010000283.1:0-2952 GCA_964445835.1 uncultured Gemmatimonas sp. | reverse complement strand
CATTCGCCCCGCGCAGTCGTCGCTCGTGCTCGCGCGCGATGGCTCCCTGATCGGCGAGATCGGCAAGGAATGGCGCACCAGCGTGCTGATCGGGACGCTGCCGCGCTATGTCCCCAGCGCCTTCGTCGCCGTGGAGGATCGCCGGTTCTATCAACATGATGGCGTCGATGTCGTCGGGATCGCCTCGGCCATCCGCGACAACATCATGGGAGGCAGCCGCGGGGCGAGCACCATCACGCAGCAACTCGTCGGCAACATGCATCCCGACATTGTTGATCGCAGGGATCGCTCGCTGAGCCGCAAGGTCCGCGAGCAGCTCGCCGCACGCGAAATGGAGCGGCGCTACACCAAGGCGCAGATCCTCGAGGCATATCTCAATCAGATTCACTTCGGTCGCGGATGGTACGGGATCGAAGCAGCGGCGCGGCACTACTTCGGCACGACGGCCGCGGAGCTGACCATTGCGCAGGCCGCCTCGCTGGCGGCGCTGCCAAAGGGTCCCTCGTCGTACGACCCAGTTCGCAATCCGGCACGCAACAAGAATCGGCGCGATGCGATCCTCGGGCTGATGGAAGAGCAGGGGTACATCACCGCGTCGCAGGCGCGTAACGCGCGCGCTGAGCCCGTGGTGACGGCGCCGAACCGCGGGATGTCGGCGCCGGCGCCCTACTTCGTGGATGTCGTGCGCATTCAGGTGGAGCGGGCGGGGATCCCGGTGGGCGAGGGGGGCTATCGGATCACGACCACGCTCGATCCGGCGTTGCAGCGGGCGGCCGAGTCGTCGTTGCTCGAGGGCACGTTGGCGATCGAGAATGGGTCGCGCTATCCGCACGCCACGCTCGCCGATCGCCCCCGCGGCTCAATGGACGTACTGCAGGGCGCGATCGTCGCGATGGATCCCGCCACCGGGGACGTGCGCGCGCTGGTCGGCGGACGTGACCACGCGCTGGCCCCGTTCAATCGCGCGGTGGTCGGCATTCGGCAGCCGGGGTCGACGTTCAAGCCGATCGTCTACGCGCGCGCCATCATGGACTCGATTTCGCCGACGGCGATTGTCCAGGACACCGCGATCACCGTACGGTACGATCGGCAGAGCTACAGCCCCAAGAACGCCGATGGCGAGTTCCTCGGGCCGATGTCGCTCCGCACGGCGCTCGCGAAGTCGCGGAATCCCGTGGCGGTCCAACTGTGGGAACAGGCAGGAGCCGATTCGGTGATCGCCCTCGCGCGGCGGATGGGGCTCCGTGGTCCGATTCCGCCCTACCCCTCGAGCGCTATCGGCGCCGCGGTCGTCCGCCCGCTCGATATGGTCTCGGCCTTCACCGCCTTCGCGAATCTGGGGCGCGCCGCAGTGCCACGGTTCATCATGCGCGTGCAGGATCCCGCTGGACGCAGTGTGTATGGGCAGAGTATCGAACTGCGCGAAGTCGCAATGGATTCGGCGGTCGCCTACGTCACCGTGCAGCTGATGCGCGAGGCGGTCGAGCGCGGAACCGGGAGCGCGGCCCGACGCTTCGTGAACGGTGCGGTGCAGGTGGCCGGAAAGACGGGGACGACGGACAACAACTCCGACGTTTGGTTCATTGGGATGACGCCGAACCTGGTTGCCGGGGTATGGCTGGGATTCGATCGACCGAAGTCGATTTCGCCGGGCGCCGCGGGTGGCGTGTTGGCGGCACCGATCTTCGGGCAGATGCTCGGGCGCTGGGGGGGAGCGACCACCTCCGCGTGGCCCGTGCCGTCCAACGTCGTACAAGCAGAGATTGATCGCGAGACCGGGGATTTGACTGAACCCAGCACCCCGCCGGAGCGACGGTATATCGAGTCCTTCATGGCGGGGACCGAGCCGGCGGCGCTGCGGGTCGATGCGCGTCGGCTTATTCTCACGTTTGGTCCGCTGCCCTTGTTCTAGTTCGATCCGCTCCGCGCCAGCTGTGACGTAGGTCATCACGCCACCCCCCCCTCTTTCGACAGATTCAGGGCATGCCGATTCGCTTCCGCCACGTCCGCGCCGCTGCACTCGCGTCGCTCCTCACATTTGCCCTCGCCGCGTGCTCGACCACCACCGGTCCCGGCGGGGGTGGAAGCACGGAGTTCGAGCTCGAGCTCCGCTACCTTGGCACCGCGCCCACGGGGGCTTCGCTCGCCGCGTTCGAAGCGGCAGCCGCGACGATCCGCAGTACGATCACAGGTCCCCTCGGTGCCGTCTCGATTCCGGGGAGCTTCACGAACGTCAGCCAGTGCGATGCCTCGCTCTCGGGCTTCTCCGATATCACCCGCGATCCGATCCAGGGGCTGGTCATCTACATTCGGGTGCAGGCCATCGACGGCGTGAATGGCACCCTTGGTTCGGCCGGTCCCTGCTTGGTGCGCGGTCCGTCGCAAGACAATCTCCCCGCGCTCGGCGTCATGCGTCTCGATGAAGCCGATGTCGCGAACCTGCAGTCCCTGGGTCGCCTGCAGACGGTGGTGCTTCACGAGATGCTGCATGTGCTCGGCTTTGGCACCATCTGGACGGACAATGCCGTCCTCGACACCGCGGTGGCGGACAACGCGCGCTTCCTCGGCGTGCGGGCCCGCGCGGCATGCGCGGATGTGCACAATGGTGGCGCGAACTGCACGGCGACCGTGCCGGTGCATAGCGCCGACGGGGTAGGATCTCGCTACTCGCACTGGCGGGAGTCCTTGTTCACGAATGAGTTGATGACCCCCTTCCTGACGGCCGGCACGACGCCCTTTTCGGCGATGACCATTCAGTCGCTCGCGGATCTTGGCTACGTGGTGTCGACCACGCCGGCGCAGTCGTTCACGGTGTCGGGGAGCTTCCTGCAGTCGGCATTGATGGCCGAGGAGGGTGGCGTCGCGTTCGACGTGGCGATCCGGCCGCGGTATCAGGTATCAGACCGCGGGGAATTGGTCCCCTTCCGTCCGCGCTGAAACGCACCCTAGTTT
>CAYUMN010000282.1:0-2955 GCA_964445835.1 uncultured Gemmatimonas sp. | reverse complement strand
ACAATACGCCCCCCACCCCCAAGGCCAACGTCACCACCCCCGCAGCGCGCGCGCCCGTGCCGCCGTAGCGCAGGGAGATTCCCTCGGAGGCGTCACCGATCGCGCCCGTGAGGATCTGTCCCAGCCCCGTCGCGACCGCTCCGTTGATCGTGCCGGCCACGTCAAGTCCGGTGAAGGCGCTGGCGGCGATTCCGAGCCCGGCCGTGCCGTTGCCCCCAACGCCCGGCGTGTACGCCACCGAGAACCCGCCTTCGGTCCCGAACTCGGTCGAGACCATCTTGATGCGGTTGTCGACCGTGCGCTCGGCCGTCATCCGCAGTCCATCGATCGAGAAGGCGGAGTTCAATCGCTGCACGATGGTCGCGATGGACTCGCCATCGGCCATCGTGATCGATGACGTGCGCCCGGTGGTGACGTCGGTCACGGCCATCGTATCGGCCGCCCCAGCCGTTGCGTACGTCGTGAAGATCGATCCCGTGACTGTGGCTTGCGTGGACGCCTGCGTGATCGCGACGGCGTATCCCGTCGCCGTGGCGAGCGCCTTCTCGCCCGACGTGACGAAGGTGACGTCGCTGTCCGTCGTCGCGCCGTACTGCGAGAACAACCGCTGGATGCCGATCGGGTCTGCGGCAAAAGCGGCTTTGAAGACAGAGGCATTCAGTGAGAGCACGCCAGTCTTGTCATGTTCCAGTCCCGCCAGCGCCGCGGTCGTGTACGTCCCGGAGACACCGACCAGTGGCTCCAGCATCTTTGCGGTGAGCGTCGCGGCCATCGAGCGCAGCGCGCCGTTGTTGGCGAGCGGGGCCCCCTTGGCACTCGCGGTCGTCGCATAGCTCCGCGCCGCGTTGTAGGCCGAGGCGAGATCCTGCAGAAGCTTCGCCGCGGCATCGGAATCCCGCGTCAGGTTGACGGTGGTCGTCGCGCCGATCTCGGCGCCGAGCGCGGTGATGGTCGTCCCCGCGATCGCATCGGTGATCGTATTGGTGGAGCGGCGAATGAGTTGTCCGTCGACGCGCACCACGGCATCGGCCCCCGCCGTGATCACCCGATCACGGCCGACCGTCCCATTCGTCGTGCCAAAGGCGCCGAGCGAGACAACGCTCCCCCCGGACCGCTGCACGGAGATGGTCATGCTGAGGGCGGATTCGCCGGCCACACTGTCGCTGAGCGTGATGCGGCCACCAGTGAGTCCGCCCGCCGCCGTCCGCGTTCCCGCGCCGAAGCCGGTCGTGTTCTCGTTGATGGCGGCAATGAGATCTCCCAGCGTGGTGCTGCCGGTGATCTGCACGGTCCGGGAGACGCTGCTGCCATCGCCGCGGGTCCCCGCGATGATGAAGGAGTCGCCGGACGCGAGGCCGAGCGATTGCCCGTTCACCTGGAGCCCTGAGACCAAAGCGTTCATCGCGGCCGGAAGTCCCGTGACCGTATCGATGAACTGATTCGCACTCGCCGCGACGTGCGCGACATCAGCCCGTCCAGCTTTCGTGAAGCCGAGCACCGACAACGTGCGCGCGCTGTTCACCGCATCACCGGAATCGAGCTCGACCGTCGCATCGGTCTCAAGCCAGTACCGCGTGGTCGCACCGACCTTCTCACTCTTCACGCGGACCGCAGCCGCGTTGCCGGTGGCAATGGCGATCTTCTCGGCGATGGTCGAAAGCGAATCGGCACTCAGATTGATCGCAATGCTCTGGCCTCCGATCTTGATGGTCGATGGCGTCGGGAGCGGCACGCCAAGCATCGCCGCGACTGCCGCGGTCGAGCTCGACATGCGTTGCGAGCGCGCGGCGCCGTCGGCCCCAAGGTTCGCGGTCGTCGTGCTGTCCGTGAATCCGAGTGCGGTGAGCGTACCCGCGCCGTCGTCGGTGGTCTCGATCCCTGTGCCACCGGTGGAGGCGGCGGTGAGCACCAAGCGGACGCCCCCCGAAGCGGCGAGTACCGTGGCACTCACGCCGTCGGTGCCGGCCCCCGCACTCGCGGCGGTGATCTTGTCGCGGAGCGTATTGAGGGTATCGGTCGCTGTCACGCTGATGCTGCGCCCATTGAGCGTAAAGCTGCCGGTCACGCCCAGGGCGGTCGTGGCGGTCGCGGCCACGGCCCCGCCGAGCTTCTCGGATTGTGCGGTCGCCATCACCTCGATGCCATAGCTACCCGGGGCCGCACCGGTGCCGGCGCTGACGCTCACAAGCTCGCGCCCGCTCGCCGGCTTGATGAGCGAACTCTTGAAGGAATCGAACGCGGTGGCATTCTGCAGCGCTCGCGACGCATCGCGCACCTTCACGCTGATGTCCTGGAACTTCTTCCAGGCCTCGCTGGCCGAACGCAGTTGCCCCTGCCGGTTCGCGACAGGGGTGAACCGACGACCGGCTTCGATGTTCATGATCTGATCGATCATGTCGCGCCATTGGATCCCGCTGGCGATGCCGCTGAAGCTCCCGATAGGCGTGGTCATGCGATTGGGTGGGCCCGAGGCCCGGTGTGGGACGACATCGCCCCCGGCGCCAGGTGCGCGCCGGGGGACGATGCCTTACTTCAGAAGAGCGGTCCCGCTCGCCTCTACTACTGCAGGAGGCGGAGGATGCCCTGACCAGCCTGATTCGCCTGCGCCAGCATCGCGGTGCCGGCCTGCGAGAGGATCTGGTTCTTCGAGAACTTCACCATCTCGTCCGCCATGTCGACGTCACGGATGACCGATTCCGCGGCCGTGAAGTTCTGAATCGTGGTCTTCAGATTCGAGACCGCGTTCTCGACGCGGGACTGACCGGCGCCGATGACGCCGAGGGCGGTATTCACCTTGCCGATCGCGGTGTCGAGCGCCGTGAGTGCCGTCTGGGCGTTCGTCAGCGAACTCACCGTCGAGCTGCCGACACCAAGCGTCGTGGTGTCGATGTCAAGATCCGAGCCCTGGATCTGCAGGGTGTCATCGCTGGTGTACGAACCGGACGCACCGACGAG
>CAYUMN010000281.1:0-2974 GCA_964445835.1 uncultured Gemmatimonas sp. | reverse complement strand
CCGCGCGCCGCGGCGCGCGGCCCGTGTGCCGGTATCGAGCGAGAGGTCGGCCACCTGCAGGATGGTGGGGAGCACCTCCCCGGAGCGTCGTAACAGCGCGCGCAGCCGCGCGACCAGCTCGCCCAAAGCGTACGGCTTCACGAGGTAGTCGTCGGCGCCCGAATCGAGTCCAGCGATGCGCGATTCCACCGCATCCCGCGCGGTCGCCATGAGGATTCGCACGGGCTGGTGCCGCGCGCGGAGTCGGCGACAGACCTCGAGGCCGTCCATGTCCGGGAGGCCGAGGTCGAGCACAACCGCGTCGTAGGGATTCAGCGCCGCCAGCTGTAATGCGGTCGCTCCGTCCGGCGCGAGGTCGACGGCAAAGCCGGCGTTGCGCAGGAACTTGTCGGCCGATTCGGCCATGCGGGTGTCATCTTCTACGAGCAGTACACGCATTGTACGGAGGAACATATGCGATGACTTGACGCGGAACCGTGCCAATCAGCCGCGGCGCGAAGGCGAAGGGCACGCCGTGCACGAGGAAGAGCAGCGCGGGCGATCGCGACGGCGCGGTCGGACGCTTTGGAGGCAAGGCGACTCGCCCCGAACGATGCGCGGGGGCGGACGAGCTCAAACAACATGACGCCGACCTCAGCGGGACGAAGCATAGGGTGCCGTTCTCTGTTCGCGAACACCGAACGACATTGTCTAATGTTCACTCCCATAAGCACTTATCAAGTATCGTTCTCTGGTCGCGCACGCAGCACGATACAGATATTCCGAGCGCCAGTGCTCGTGTTCCGCTCCAACTGCCCCGAGAGACGCCTCGTATCCCATTGCGCCCGCTGCACCGGCTTCGCCTGAGGGACCGAATGCACTTCGATCGGCACACGGTCGCCCGGTCAAGAGCCCAAGAACGTGGGGCCGGGAGATTTCGAATCGGCCCGCTCAGTCGAGACTTCCAAGGATGAGTGGTTGCGGCGACCGACCCGCACGAAAAGCTTTGAGATTGCCGTACCACTGCGTTCCACCAAAATCCGGGTCTCTCGTGACGAACAGCTGCCACCCAACCCATCCGTGAGCCTCCCCCTCCCGACGCGCGACATGTCCCTCCCGGGCCGGATCTCCCTCGTCTTCGGCGGAGGGGGCCTCAAGGGTTTCGCGCACATCGGCGTCCTCAAGGCCCTCGAGGAGCGCGGCATCCGCCCGACCGTCGTGGCAGGCACCAGCATCGGCGCGCTGATCGCCGCGGCCTACGCCGGCGGGATGCCAGTCGCCGAGATGGAGCGCCGTGCCCGCGCCCTCACCAAGCCGGACCTCTTCCGCATCAACCACGTGGGGATGGTCACGCGGCGGATGCTCTCCCCCGCGCTCTATCTCTCGCGCCCCCTCGAGAAACTGATCGAGGACATCGTCCCGGCCGGCACCTTTCGCAATTTTGAGCACCGCCTGCTGGTCAACACCATTGACCTCGAGGCGGCCTCGCAGGTGCTCTGGGGACTCCCGGGACTTGAGGACGTCAGTGTCCGCGAAGCGGTGTACGCCTCGTGCGCGCTCCCCGGGTTCTTCCCGCCGGGCAAGCTCGGCGGCCGAACCTGCGCCGATGGCGGCATCGCCGACAACGTCCCCGCGCTCGCCTCCTCGCACGGCATGGACGCCGTGATCGCCGTCGATGTCGGGAGCTCGAACATCGCGCGCGCCCGCCGCATCGCCGACAAGGGCTTTGCCGCCATCTACATGCGGTCGGCGCAGATCATGATGAAGGCCCTCCAGGCGCAGCAGCTCGACCACTGGGCCGGCCCGCCGCTGCTCCTCGTGCGCCCGGCGGTCTGGTCCTTCCATTGGTTCAGCTTCGCGCACGTGGACCGCATCATCCAGCTTGGCTACGAGTCGGCCGTCGAGACCCTCGACCGCGTCGGCACCTCGCTCCTGCTGGGCGGCGTCTGGCCCCGGCGAGTCGTCGAGGTGACCGTCGACCGCGCCGCCTGCACTGGCTGCACGCTCTGCGCCTCACTCGCCCCGCACATGATGACGATCGACCGCGACGGCAAGGCCCAGGTCTTGCGGAGCCCAGTGGAGTGGTCGCGGGCGGAGGGGGACTTCGTGCACCACTGCCCGACCAACGCCATCCACGTGCACGCCGTCAACGGCGCCGAGCGGCACCTGACCATGGAGATGCCGGTCATGGAAGACGGCGCCGGGCCGTAAGCCGCGCGGCGCCCCGCGCGATATATTCACTCTCAGCCTGTCGGGGCGGTCTCGCACCGGCAGTGGCTCAGGTGATCATCCAGCCCGCCACAGGGTGGAATCCCACGGCGGGCACTCCCCCCAGGGTGCCGATGTCCTCGCAGAACAGCTTTCGCAGCCGCGACACGCTCACGGTCGACGGGCAGTCGTACGTCTACTATCGCCTCGACGCCGTCGCCGGCCTTCCGGGCGCGACCGTCGCCCATCTTCCCTTCTCGCTCCGCGTCCTCCTTGAGAACCTCCTCCGCAACGAGGATGGTGGCTTCGTGAAGAAGGGGGACATCGAAACGATGGCCACGTGGGATGTGAAGGCGACCGTTGATCAAGAGATCGCCTTCCGCACCGCGCGCGTCCTCCTGCAGGACTTCACCGGCGTGCCCTGCGTCGTGGACCTCGCGGCGATGCGCGACGCGATCGCCAAGCTCGGCGGCGACCCCGCGAAGATCAATCCGCTGCAGCCGGTGGATCTCGTGATCGACCACTCGGTGCAGGTCGATGAGTACGGCAGCGAAGCGGCGGAGCTCATTAACACGACGCTCGAATACGAGCGGAACGCCGAGCGCTATCAGTTCCTGCGGTGGGGCGGCGCGGCGCTCCGCAACTTCCGCGTCGTGCCGCCGGGCACGGGCATCTGCCATCAGGTGAATCTGGAGTACCTCGGCCAAGTCGCGTTCGTCGGCATGGAAGGGAGCGGTCCCCACGAGCGAATCGCAATAGACCGTCTTCTCGCTCCCTTCCATGCCGA
>CAYUMN010000280.1:0-2984 GCA_964445835.1 uncultured Gemmatimonas sp. | reverse complement strand
GTATATGGCCCGCCCCTCTGACCACGAATCCGTGACGTCCATCGCCGTTGCCCTCGACCGCGTCACGCGCGCCCTCGCCGATCGCTACACGGTGCAGCGCGAACTCGGTCGCGGGGGCATGGCCACCGTGTATCTCGCGCGCGACGTGCGCCATGAACGCGAGGTCGCGATCAAGGTGTTGCACCCGGACCTGGGCGCGGTGCTGGGCGCCGAGCGGTTCCTGAGCGAGATCAAGACCACCGCGAAGCTGCAGCATCCGCACATCCTGCCGCTGCTCGACTCGGGCGCGGCGGACGGCTTGCTGTATTACGTGATGCCGCTCGTGACGGGCGAAACGCTACGCGCGCGGCTCGACCGCGAACGCCAGCTGCCGGTGGACGACGCGGCCCGCCTGGGGCGCGAGGTGGCGAGCGCGCTCGCGCACGCGCACAAGCAGGGGATCATTCACCGTGACATCAAGCCCGAGAACATCCTGCTGCAGGATGGCGCGGCGGTGGTGGCGGACTTCGGCATCGCGCTCGCGGTGAGCAACGCCGGCGGCCAACGCGTCACGCAAACGGGGCTGAGCCTCGGCACGCCGCAGTACATGAGTCCCGAGCAGGCCACGGGCGATCGCGTGATCGATGCGCGCGCCGACATCTACTCGCTCGGTGCGGTGCTGTACGAGATGCTGAGCGGCGAACCGCCGCACACGGGCAGCACCGCGCAGGCGGTGATCGCGCGCTTGCTCACCGAGGAGCCGCGCGCGCTGCGTGTGACGCGCAAGCAGGTGCCGGCGCACGTAGAGGCGGCGGTACAGCGCGCGCTCGAGAAGCTGCCAGCCGATCGGTTTGCGTCGGCGCGGGAGTTTGCGGAGGCGCTCGAGGGGCGCGGCCACGCAACCACGCGCGTGTCGACGGGCACGCGCGCCGGGAGCGGCACGCGACGGCGGTCCAGTGTGCTCCTCGCGGTGGCCGGGGTACTGGTGGCCGCTGTCGGGGTGGGTGTCTTCCTGGCCGGGCGCCGCACGAACCCGATGGGGCGCGATGCCAACATCGCTCAGGCGCTGTCGCGCCCGCTGCTCTCGTTTGACGTCACGTTTTCAGACAGCATCAACACCGATTCTCCCCAGCCCTTTGGTGCGGCCGGCGATCGCCTCTTCCTGCCCAACCCCAACGGACGGTCGTTCATCTACTCACTATCCGACCGGTCGCTCACCGCGGTCAACACCAGTGGCTTGGCAAACCCCCGAATCTCGCCGAATGGCGCTTGGCTCTCATGGTGGGTTTTCGGCGGCAGATTCAGCACGCTGAAGGTGCGACCCACGGCTGGTGGCGTGGAACGCCTGGTCGCCGATTCAATCATCGGGAGCAGCGAGAGCACCTGGCAGGACGACTCGACGCTGTTCGTGGCCGCACGTCGGGGAGCGGGCGTCGACGTCCAGCGCATCGGCCTCGGCCCCGGAGCGGCCGGTCCGGAGTCAGTGGTCACCCTGCGCGGCGAGAAGGACGTTCGGGTTGTATTCGTTCGTCTCTTTGCGATGCCTGGTAGCGGCCAACTCCTGCTGGAATCGCTCATCAGGGGCCGGGTGGACACGACCTTTCGTCGAAGGCAACTGTCGCTGGTGGACCTCGCACGTCGCACCCAAACCACGCTCACGGGAATGTTACCCGAGGGACATGTCGTGAGCGGCGTGCTGCCCAATGGCTACCTGCTGTCCCGCGTGGTTTCCGGACAGGCCGCCATTTTTGCCACGCCCTTCGACGGGCGCAGTGGCCGCATGGGTACGACGACACCGGTGGCGGCAGTTCCATTCGTCGCTCGCACCGTGAACGGCACGCTCGTGTTCGCGCCCCGACCTCCGTCGGCGCTGGCGGTGGTCACACGTGATGGCGCATCGCGCATACTGCCGGGGACGGAACTGGCGCTCCGAATGTGGAATCCTCAAGTCTCACCCGACCGGACGATGCTTGCGTACGGCGTGCGGGACGTCGCAGCGACGAAGCATGTGTACACCTATGCACTCCCCAACGGCCCCGCCACCCGGATCGCGTCGTTTCGCGGCAGGACCGGGGAGCGGATCTCTGGCGATGTTCACTGGGCACCGGACGGGCAGAGCATCTATTCGTTAGAATATTCCTGCGGGTGTCTTCTGCGCACCACTCGCGACGGTGCCCGCTCGGATACCGTCGCCCGCCGGACGATCGGCACCGGCAGTCCTGTTCTCGCCGTCTTCCGCGCAAGCGACGGTACCGATGGCCTCGTCGTCTCCGATTTCAAACGCGGTGTGATCGTGGTGGATGTGCGTGGCGACTCGACGCTGTCCACGATTATTCCCCCGAGGACATCGTTGGACGTCCGTGTCGACCAGGTGCGCGTTTCTCCGGATGGACAGTGGCTGGCGCATTCGACTAGGTCACGCAATGGTACCAGTATGGAGATCTTCCTCACGCGCATGAGCGGTGGCGGAGACCGGTGGCGCATCCCGTTCGACGGCGCGGGGACCCCCGTGTGGTCGCGCACCGGTCGCGAACTGTTTTTCATCGCGCGCGACACGCTCCGCGCGGCCGAGCTCACGTTCACGCCCACACCGACCGTGCGGACGATCCGCACGTTGTTCCGCGTGACGGGGAGAGCCCGGGCAGGATTCGATGCGCTCCCCGGAGATGCCGCGTTCGTACTCCCCGTGCCAGTCGGTGGTGCGCCGCGCGTAACGGTGCTCGTCAACTTCGCGGACGAAGTCGCGCGCCTCGTCGGACCGCGGCCGCCCGCTCGGTAGCGATGGAAACGAAACACCCCCTCACCGCCGGCCTCGCTGGCCAGTACGCTATCGATCGCGAGATCAGCCGCGACGGCATGGCCACCGTGTATCTCGCGCGGGACCTGCGTCGAAACGCTCGTCGTACACGGTCTGCAGCCGGTGCAGGTGATCCGACACCAGCCGAAACAGCGGCGATGCCTGCGGGCGTCGGGGTTTGTAGACGCCGCGCGCCGCTGGCGCCGCG
>CAYUMN010000279.1:0-3030 GCA_964445835.1 uncultured Gemmatimonas sp. | reverse complement strand
TGCCGGCGCCTGTGTCGGTGACGTCGATCGATCTCGCGCCGGCAGAGCGCGTGGATGTACTGCTCGATCTGCGCACCGCGAAGGTCGGGGAGCGGGTGATGTTGCAGTCGGCGGCCTACACGATTCCCGGCGCGATGGGCGTTATGGGCGGGGCGAATCTGCAGGGACAGGCGATGGATTTGGTGGAGTTCCGGGTGGCGAAGTCGGTGCGCGATACGACGCGCATCCCAACGCGTTTCCCCGCGGTCGCGCTGCCCGATCCCGCCCAAGCGGCGCACACGCGCACCTTCCGCTTCAACTCGCGGATGATGGATCACATGATCAACGACAAGCTCTACGAGATGTCGCGCGTGGACGAGACGGTGCCGTTCGGACGTACCGAGCTCTGGCGCTTCGTGAACGAGAGCAACTTCGCGCACCCCGTGCATGTGCATGCGACGCACTTCCGGGTGGTGTCGCGCACGGGAGGACGCGCTGCCCTGATGCCGTGGGAGGCGGGGCGGAAGGACACCGTCCTGATCTGGCCGAACGAGACGGTTGAGGTGGCCGTGCGGTTCACGGAGCAACGCGGGCTCTTCCTCCTGCATTGCCACAACCTCGAGCACGAGGACATGGGGATGATGGCGAACATCCTGGTGGAGTAGCGGGACGGCGGAACGGCGGAATCGCGAAAGGCGAGGGAGCGGGAGAGCGGTGGCGCGACGGCGCGGGCATTAGATTTCCCGCACATGACCAACCGCACATTTCTGACGGCCGCGTTCGGCCTCTGTCTCGCGGCGCCCGTTGCGGCGCAGGAGCCGCCGCGTCGGCTCGACTTCTCGCGGGATTCTGCCGCGGCGCCGGCGCGCGATACCGTGGTGCGCGATACCGTCGATCGCGCCGCACGTCTGACCTCCGCTGGCATGCGCACGGTCTTCGTGCGCAACCAGACGGTGCTGGGCCTTTTGGCGTACGGACCGGCGTTCGGCGCCATGATCGGCACGGAGCCGGCGACGCGCATCGCCGCGTACATGGTGATGGCGGGCGGCAGCTTCTTTGCCGCGAACGAACTGACGCGCCAGATCGAGATCACGCCGGCGCGTGAAGTGTTGTCGTCGCGCATGGGGTGGCGCGGGGCGATCAGCGGGCTCTCGATTGCGGCGGCGTCCAACGTGCCCTCAGGCGAAGCGGGGGCGATGACGTTGATCGGCGGGCTCGGTGGGTCGGGCATCGGGCTCGTGCTCGGCACCAGTCTCACTGAGGGCGAAGCGGTCGCGACGGTGGTGGGGCATGACCTCGCCGTGCTCTCGAGTATCGCGGTCACGTATATCGCGGATGCGAACGACGCCGACGGCACGGGCTTGAGCTCGCAGGCACGCGTGGCGATCCCGATGATCGCGGGATGGGGTGGCTACGCGCTGGGCCGGCTCTACGCCGGGCGCGCGCGCTACGAGGTCACCGCGGGTGATGCGCTGTTGCTCTGGCTTGGCGCCGGTGTCGGTGGGCTCGCGGGTGGACACTGATCGCCGAATCGTCGTCGAGCAATCAGGGGGTGGCCGGCGCGCTTCTGGTGGGCGGACTGGCAGGCGTGTGGGCGGCCGATCGCTGGATCGTGCGCCGCTACGACCATACGCGCTCCGAGGGCGCGCTCGTCACCCTTGGCGCTGGAGCGGGCTCGTTGATGGGAATCGGCGTGGGTGTCCTGATCTCCGGTGACGCGGACCGCACCTCGGCCCCGACGCTCGCGTTCGCGACGCTCGGTGCCATTGGCGGGATCATGCTCACGGAGCGTTCGGTACAGCCGGCGGTGGATGGCGGCCGACGCGTGGAAGTCGGCGAGGGCCTGCTGTCGCGGCTCCAGGTGGATCCGATGGCGGCCTTCGCCGCGGCCACGCGTGCGCCGGGGCAGCACGCGATCGTTCGCTTCACGTTCTAACTGATTCTCCGGGACCAACCGATGCCATTCCTCGATCGACTCCGCGAAAGTCTCCTGCGACTCTGGGAGTATGTGCCGGCCTTGTTCGGAGCGGCGGTGGTGTTGGCGGTGGGCTTCTTCCTCGCGCGGCTCGCCCAGCGCACGGTGCAGCGGATGTTGCGGCGCGTGCATCTCAACGAGACGCTGGCCCGCGGCGGCGTCACGGGGACCACGGATCCGCATGGCGCGCATGTGACGCCGTCGCGCGTGATCGCGAATGTGGTGTTCTGGTTCATCCTGATCACGGCGATGCTGCTGGCGGCGGACACGCTCGGCATCGACTACCTGGGTCAGGCGTTCAGCGAGTTGGTGAGCTATGTGCCGAGTGTGATCGCGGCGGTGGTGATCGTGATTCTGGGGTTGGTGCTCGGTGATCTGGTGGCGGCACTGATCGCGGCCTCGGCGAGCGCGATCGCGGGGGCGACGATCCTGGCACGCGTGGGGAAGGGGGGCGTGGTGCTCCTCGCCGTGTTCATGTCGCTGCAGGAACTGGGCGTGGCGACGGGGATCGTGACGACGGCGTTCGCGATCATCTTCGGGGCGATCGCGTTGGCGTTGGCACTGTCGTTCGGGCTGGGGAATCGGGAGCTGGCGGGCGAGGTGACGCGGCGCGCGTATGAGAACTGGCGTGCGGAGCGCGAGGCGGCGCGCCTGGCGCAGGAAGAGGATGAAGAGTCTCCGTCGGCGCCGGTGCCCTGAGCGCTGCGTCTCCCGAACCACTCCCTGTTCTCAGAGTGAAAAACAGGTTGTTTGGCGGTGCGAAAACGGCTAAATTTGGGGGTCGCAGCAGACCCATCCCACGACAGCTGAGCGAGCCACAATGACGGCACCGAACAACCGGGAACGCATCCTTCCCCGCCTGATCCAGGACGAGGTCAAGGAATCGTTCATCAACTACTCGATGAGCGTCATCGTGAGCCGCGCGCTGCCGGACGTGCGCGACGGACTCAAGCCGGTGCACCGGCGGGTGTTGTACGCGATGAACGAGCTCGGATTGGTGCCGGGGCGTCCGCACAAGAAGTCGGCGACGGTCGTCGGCGACGTGCTGGGTAAGTACCACCCGCATGGCGACCAGT
>CAYUMN010000278.1:0-3041 GCA_964445835.1 uncultured Gemmatimonas sp. | reverse complement strand
CCCGCGGCAGCGCCGTTCCCGCGGCCCCCACTGCGCCCCCCGCGCGCACCGCCGCGCCCACCGGCGCCGGACGCGTCCTCGTGATCGACGACGACCCCGTCCTCCTCAACGTCGTCGGGCGCTCCCTCCGCGCCGCCGGCTTCCAAGTCCTCACCGCAATGTCCGCGGAAGAAGGCCTCGATCGCTTCGAGACCCTCCACCCCGACTGCGTGATCGTCGACGTCTACCTCCCAGGCCTCGACGGATTCGCCTTCGTCGAACGCGCACACGCCATCTCCCCCGAAGTCCCGCTGCTCATGCTCAGCGGACTCGAAGGCGTCGAGCACGAACTCAAAGCAGCCGTCGCCGGCGCTCGGCGATTCCTTCCCAAAGCGATCGACGTGCGGGACCTCGCCCGCCATATCCGTGACGCGATCGATTCGCCCGTAGTTGATTCGAGCCCAGCGGACCCAAGCGCAACCGACCCAAGCGCCGTCGATTCGCCCTCAGTCGATTCGCCCTCAGTCGACCCACTCTCCGCCACTCTGGCCCGCACCATTCCGGCGGCATTCACACCGGCCTTCACACCGGCCTTCACACCGCAGCCACCGGTCCCGCTGCCAACCCTCGACCTCGACACCCTCGAACACACCGCCATCTCCCAAGCCCTCTCCCAGTCCAAAGGAAATCGCACGCAGGCCGCTCGGCTCCTCGGCATCCACGTGCGCACGCTCCATCGCAAGCTGCGCGCACGCCGCGCCGAGGGCTGACACCGCCCGCACGCCACGCGGGGAGACGCTGAGTGTCCGAGTTCGACCCGCCCGCGCTGAATCCACGCGCCCGCGCTGAATTGATGCGGTACGAAATCGGGCGGTCACGCGCATCTCGTGGCCGCCCGTACTTTCTCCCCCATGACCGCACACAACCAACGCTTCGGCGCACTCGGCGAACGCATCGCCGAACGATGGCTCGTCAAACACGGCTATCGCATCCTCGCCCGCCGATTTCGCAACGGTCGGCGCGATATCGATCTCATCGCACAACGCGATGCGACGATCGCATTCGTCGAAGTGAAAGCGCGCAAAGGAAACGAGTTCGGTGATCCAGTTGAAGCGGTCCACCACCGCAAACAACGGGAGCTCGCCCGCAGCGCCCGCGTCTGGATCGACCGCCACGGGCGCGACGGCGAACTGTATCAATTCGACGTCGTGGGCATCCTGGTGGCCGAAAGCCGAGTCCAGGTCAAACATGTGACGAACGCCTTCCAAGCGGCCTAAATCGTGTGGATAACTGTGGATAACTTGTCTCAGTCAACAGGGAATCGACAGAGAGTACACGCTGTCGATACTGTTTAAGTCGTTACACAGCAAGCATTTATTAGTTTTCCACATTCCCATGTCGAGATTTTATTCGGCGGGGAGTGTTATTGGGGAAGAAAGCAAGATTCGCCCCTTGCGTAATCCCGTTCGTTTCGCCATTTGTTCGGTGTCTGGCGGGGCACCGTTCTCTTCGACGTTCCTTCGGGGGTAGCCCGCTGACCCCCAGCCAGTAGATTCACATTCACCTCTCCGAGGCAACGATGGCTACGACCGCGGCACAGCAAGAAGATCGCAAGAAGGCGTTGGGTTTGGCGGTGTCGCAGATCGAGAAGGCGTTCGGAAAGGGCGCGATCATGAAGTTGGGTGCGGAGGGGATGCGCGTGAAGATCGACGCGATCCCGACGGGTGCAATCAATCTTGATGCGGCGATTGGCGTGGGTGGGATTCCTCGGGGGCGTGTCACCGAGATCTATGGTCCCGAGAGCAGCGGCAAGACGACGGTCTGTTTGCATGTCGTGGCCAATGCGCAGCGGTTGGGTGGGACGGCGGCTTTCATTGACGCCGAACATGCGTTGGATACCGATTACGCCGCGAAGTTGGGCGTTGATGTTGAGAAGTTGCTCGTCTCGCAGCCGGACACTGGGGAGCAGGCGCTGGAGATTTGCGAGATCCTGGTGCGGAGCGGGGCGGTGGATGTGATCGTGATCGACTCGGTGGCGGCGTTGGTGCCGAAGGCCGAGATCGAGGGGGAGATGGGCGAGTCGCATATGGGTTTGCAGGCCCGTCTGATGAGTCAGGCCTTGCGCAAGCTGACCGGTGCGATCGCGCGTTCGAACTGCTCGGTGATATTCATCAATCAGCTGCGTGAGAAGATCGGGGTGATGTTCGGCAGCCCTGAGACGACCACTGGCGGCAAGGCTTTGAAGTTCTACGCGTCGTTGCGGCTCGACATTCGCCGCATTGGCCCGGTGAAGGAAAAGGATGACGTGGTGGGTTCGCACGTCCGAGTGAAGGTGGTGAAGAACAAGGTGGCGCCGCCGTTCAAGCAGGCGGAGTTCGACATCATGTATGCCGAAGGGATCTCGCACACCTCGCTCTTGGTGGACATTGGGGCGGAGGCGGGGATCATTGAGAAGTCGGGGGCCTGGTACAGCTACGGGACTCAGCGGATCGGGCAGGGGCGTGAGAACGCCAAGCTCTTCCTGAAGGACAACCCGGCGGTGATGGCCGAGGTGGAGGAGAAGGTGAAGGTGGTGCTCGGGATCACGAAGGTCGAGGTCGCCGAGGAAGTCGAGGACTAGGAGCAGCGAATTTTCGAGGGCGTGATCAGTAGTGAGTCGTCGGGGCCCGGAATCCCCGCCGTTCCACTTCGGGTCCGCCCTCGATTTCGTTGCTTTTTGGGTTTGAGTTGGACTGCGTGCGCGGGGGCGGTCGCGGCAGCCTCTCCGGCGTCGGGCGCCACGCCTTACACGCGGCGAGCCTCGTCGCTGCGCGCCGAGTCTCTTGCTACGGCGTAGCGCCCTATGCTCGGAGGGGCTGACGCTCTCGCCCCCCTCACGGATCGCTTTGGCCGACCAGTCGCGCGCCCTAGGCTCGCGGTAGGGACCCGTGGCGGGCGGCGGGGATCCGGAGGGGGAGGCGTGAGCTGAACTGCGGGCGGCGGTGCCGCCGCACGCGGCGGCGAACTGCCTGCGCCCGACTGACCGCGCACAAATCCAGCCGTAAAAGTAAACAGTAAAGAGT
>CAYUMN010000277.1:0-3096 GCA_964445835.1 uncultured Gemmatimonas sp. | reverse complement strand
ACACGCCTCACTCTGGATGAGGAGAGTCTAGGTTCGAGCCCTAGAGGGGCAACTCTCGGTTCTGCAGACACGAACGGCCGCCCACGTGGGCGGCCGTTCTGCGTTGTGGCGCTGTGCCGAGTGATTCAAGACCACTTCATAGCAGAACGGCGCCTCCCCTTTCAGGGAGGCGCCGTTCTGCTATGAAGCACATCCAACCAGTCGGTATTACGGGTGGGTCAGGGTCACCTGCATACCAGCCACCGCACCAGCCGGGGTCCAGGCGTAGATGCGCACGCGATACCAGCCCGGCACGACCGTGGCGATCGGGCAGCTTTCGCCGTTCCCCGAGTTCCACGAGCGGCAGGCGAAGTTCGAACCACCGCCGTCCGTCGTGGTGCCGTTGGTGACGCCCGGCGCGAAGACGTAGAGGTCACCGTCGCCGGTGCCGCCCGTCGATGCTGCCGTGAATGTGCTGGCGCCCACGCGGTCTGCGCTGAAGGCGTAATCAACGCCAGCGCCCCCCGCCATCGCGCCGGTCTGGACCACGCCGTTGAGCAGGGTCGAGGCCACGGTGAAGGCCGCCGTGCCAGCCACATTCGCTGAGGCATTGCCAGCGCCGATCGCCGTCGCGGTGATGGTGACCGGACCAGTGCCGCCAGCAAAGGTCACGAGGCCGGCGCTATTGACGGTCGCGACGCCCGCGGCGTTCGAAGTCCAGGTGAGCGGCGTAAGGACCGTGTTCAACAGGCCCGAGCGCGGCGTGCCGGTCAGTTGCACCGTGCCGACGTTCCCACGGAAGCCGATGGCGTCTTGGCCAGGGCCACCGACGACGAGCACCGTCGATACAACCGCATTGTCAAAGACCGTGATAACCATCGACCCAGTGCGGACAACAGCGCCGTCAGCCGTGTTCGGGGCCGTCGCGGTGATCGTCGTGGTATCGTTGTCGGCGGCCGCGGCCGTCGCGCTCACGAGGCCCGTCGCGCTCACGGTAGCAACCGCAGGATTCGACGAGGACCAATTGATGGTGCGGCCTGTGACGATCGCGCCGCCAACCGGAACCGGGTTTGCATCGCGAACCACGGCGCTGATCGCCCGAGTGCCTTCACGACGGATCGTGGAAGCGCTCGGCGTCAACGTGATGGTGAAAACGGGGTACCGCACGCCGATCGCGATCGAGTCTGTCTTGCCGCCCGCAGTGGCGCGGAGGTACGCCGTGCCGCCGCCGAGCTGCGCGACGACGGAGTCACCAACAATGGTGAACACCGCGGGGTTCGACGACTCGAGCGTCACCGGTCGGTCGATGAAGTTGCCCTTGGCGTTCGTCGGGACGCCGAGAATCTTGCGCTTGTCGCCTGGAATCAGGTTCGTGATCGACTGGTTGTTCGGCAGCGTCACGATGCCGACGGTCGAGATGGAAGACGGGCCAACGCCGCCATCGGAGTCCGAGCAGGCACCCAAGGTGAGAAGGGACACCGCGATCATCGCGGTGGAACGGCGCCCCCAGGGCGCCCGGGAGGAGTGCTTCGGCATCATGCGGTACCGGTGCTGGGGTGGGGACGCGAGAGGCTCGCCGCGGTGAGCCAAACACGCCGGATCTGACACCCGTGACATGCATCACGGGCTGACGACTTCCCCAATCTTGGTACATCCGGCCCCAATGTGCAAGCGCAACCTTTACCGAAGTGTTTCGGGGGCTTTTCGGCCTCGGCACTCCTTTGCGGTCTGCTCCGGGGTCCGGTACGTTGACGCTGCAGACCGTAATCCCCGTTCAGCCCCTCTCAGCCCCTCTCAGCCCCTCTCAGAGATGCCTGTGGCTCGCTTGCTTCGCACGCGAACGATTGTCCTCCTGCCCGCGACCAAGCCCGCGATCACGCTCGCGATCACGCTCGCGATCACGAGCGCGATCGTGTTGGCGATTGTGCCCCCGCTCGCGGCGCAGACTCCCTGCACGGCGTCCCCCGCGTCCCCCGCGCCCGCCGCGCCGAGCTGGATCGATCTCGCGCTCGCCTCCGAGTGGCGCGGCTATCGTCGCGACACGCTCCCCACGGCGTGGCGCTTCGACCGCGACGGGGTCCTCACCTTCTCGGGCGCCGGCGGCGACATCATCACGCGCCGGCAGTTCGGGAACTTCGAACTCGAACTCGAATGGCGCATCAGTGCCGCCGGCAACAGCGGCGTGTTCTATCGGGCTACGGAGGGCACGCGCGCGATCTACGAGAACGCGGCCGAGATGCAGGTCCTCGACAACGCGGCCCATCCTGATGGCCGACTCGCCACCACCTCCGCCGGATCGAACTTCGCGCTGCACGGCCCCGCGCGCGACGTGAGCCGCCCCGCCGGGGAATGGCAGCAGGCTCGTCTCGTGGTGCGCGGACCACACGTCGAGCACTGGCTCAACGGCGTGAAGGTCGTCGAGTACGAACTCTGGAGTCCCGAGTGGAAGGCCCTCGTCGCGGCCTCGAAGTTCACCGCGTGGCCCGCGTACGGCTGGAATGATCGCGGCCACATCGGCCTGCAGGATCATGGCGACACGGTTGCCTTCCGTCGCATGCGCATTCGCGAGATCGCCCCGTGATCAAGTCACGCCTCGCGGTCATGATGTTTCTGCAGTACTTCGTCTGGGGGGCGTGGTTCGTCACGATGGGGACCTACCTCGGACAAACACTCCGCTTCAGCGGCACCGAGATCGGCGCTGCGTACGGCGCGACGGCCATCGGGGCGCTGATTTCTCCGCTCTTCATCGGAATGGTCGCCGACCGCTTTTTCGCCAGCGAGAAATTGCTCGGCATCCTCCACCTGAGCGGCGGGCTCGTGATGTGGCTCGTGAGCGGACAGCAGGCGTTCGGGACCTTCTATCCGCTCCTCATCGTCTACGCGCTCTGCTACATGCCGACCCTCTCGCTCTCCAACTCCATCTCCTTTCACCACATCAAGAATCCGGCGAAGGAGTTCCCGCTCATTCGCGTGCTCGGCACACTCGGGTGGATCGTCGCCGGGGTGCTCGTCGGCAAAGTGCTGAAGGCCGATGCGCAGGCGCTCCCCATGCAACTGGCGGCCGGGGCGAGCATCGCCCTCGGCCTCTACTCGTTCGCACTCCCCCCCACGCCCCCC
>CAYUMN010000276.1:0-3162 GCA_964445835.1 uncultured Gemmatimonas sp. | reverse complement strand
TTGCTCGCTGAGGACGCGCTGACCGGCGCGCTGACCGGCACGCTGACCGGCGCGCACGCCCTCCGCGTGCGCGACGCACCGATCATCGTCAGCGAAGGACGTGCGTTCCCTGTCGTGACACACTTTCGCCCCGTGCGCGACGCTGGACGCGATGGCGTACCGATGGCGCGCGCGGTGGCACAGGCCGTGCGCCGCGTCCTCAGCGAGTCCGCGGGGGATGCGCTCGTCTTCCTCCCGGGCATCGCCGAGCTCTCGCGCGTGCGCGACGCACTGCTTGAGGACGCCGATCTCGGGGCGCACGTCCAGTTGCTGCACGGCACGTTGACGCTGGCCGAGCAGGATGCCGTGCTCCGCCCGCGCGAACCGGGGCGTCGCGTGGTGCTTTCGACCGCGATTGCCGAGTCCTCGGTGACGCTCACTGGCGTGCGCATTGTGGTCGATGCCGGACTCGCCCGCGTGCCGCGCTACGATCCGCGCAGCGGGATGACGCGACTCGAAACGGTGCGCGTCTCACAGGCGTCAGCCGACCAGCGGCGCGGCCGCGCGGGACGCACCGCACCGGGGGTCTGCGTGCGGCTCTGGGATGAAGGGACACAGGCCTCGCTGCCGGCGCGGGCGATCCCCGAGTTGCTGGAGTCGGATCTCACGCCGCTCGCGCTCGAGCTCGCCTGTGCCGGGATCGCCAACGCCACCGACCTCCGGTGGCTCGATGCCCCGCCAGCTGGGGCGCTCGCACAGGGGCGCGCGCTGCTCCACGATCTCGGGGCAATCGGCGCCGATGGGCGCGTCACCGCACACGGGCGCGCGATGGCCGCACTGGGAATCGCGCCGCGGCTCGCGCATCTCGTGTTGATCGGCGCCGCGCGTGGTGACGCGAGGCTCGCGTGTGAGATCGCGGCCTTGCTGGCCGAGCGCGACATCCTGCGGCGCGATGCGGCGGAGGTCGACGCGGATCTCCGCACGCGCGTCGAGGCCTTGCGCGGTGATGCGCGCGGTGATGCGCGCGGTGATGCGCGCGGGGATGCGCGCGGGGATACGCGCGGGGATGCGCGCGGGGTAGCCGATGCCGCGCGGGTGCACCGCGTGCGCGCCGAAGCACAGGCCTTGCGCCGCGCGTTGCCGCGATCGGCTCCTGAGGCGAGTGACATCGCGGCCGACCATGCCACGGACTCGCTCGATCGTATCGGCGCACTCGTCGCGCTCGCGTATCCCGACCGGCTCGCCCGTCGGCGGGCGGGCGAAGCGCCGCGCTACCAATTGCGCAACGGACGCGGGGCGCGCTTCGCGCTCCCGCAGCCGCTCGGTCATGCGCCCTTTCTGGCCATCGCGGATCTTGATGGCGATCCTGCGGAGAGCCGCATCTGGCTCGCCTCGCCGTTGACGGAGACCGAACTCCGCGAAGCCGCAGGGAGCGCCTTGGTGACAGAGCGCGTGGTCGGCTGGGATGATGACGCCGATGATCTCGTCGCCGTGGAGCGC
This sequence comes from uncultured Gemmatimonas sp., assembly GCA_964445835.1. Lineage (GTDB taxonomy): Bacteria > Gemmatimonadota > Gemmatimonadetes > Gemmatimonadales > Gemmatimonadaceae > Pseudogemmatithrix. The sequence goes on along the minus strand of CAYUMN010000276.1, from coordinate 1,683 downwards.
GAGCGGGTGGGCGCAATCATTCTGCGCGAGCGACCGCTGCGCGAGGTCGATCCGCACGAGATCGCGCGTGCCCTCGCCGAGTCGATGCGAAGGCGCGGACTCGGCGCACTCACGTGGAGCGACGGCGCGCGCGCGCTGCGCGCGCGGCTGACGTTCGCGCATCGCATCGATCCCGTGGCGTATCCCGATGTCTCCGATGCCGCGTTGACGGCGTCGCTCGATGACTGGCTCGTCCCGGCGCTGCATGCGGTCCGGCGGCGCGCGGATCTTGCGCACATCGATCTGGCCGGCGCGCTGTTGGCGCGGCTCGCGTGGGGGGCACGGGCGCGGCTGGACCAGCTCGCACCCACGCATCTGGAAGTGCCGAGCGGTTCACGCATCGCGATCGACTACAGCGATCCCTCGCAACCCGTGCTCGCGGTGAAGTTACAGGAGCTCTTCGGCCTCACGGACACGCCACGCATTGGCGACGGTCGGGTGCCGGTCACGATTCACCTGTTATCACCCGCGGGTCGCCCCGTGCAGGTCACGCGCGATCTCGCGAGCTTTTGGCGCAACGGGTACTTCGAAGTTCGCAAGGACCTCAAGGGACGCTACCCGCGGCATCCCTGGCCCGATGATCCGCTGGCGGCGGCCCCGACGCGGCGCGTGAAACCGCGCGGGACCTAGCGCACCCGAGCACCCTTACCGCACCCAGCTCGGGCGCGTGATGGTGGTCCACTTCGACTCGCCGTGCGAGTAGCCGAACCAGGCGGTGTCGCCGGCCGCGCCGCGCGGGAAGGCTCGTACCAACTGGTCGCCGCCGCCGAAGCCGAAGCGATCGCGACCCGTGTAGCCTTCCAACTGCACTGAATCGAGCGAGGCCAAGGGGAACTTGGCGATACCCCCGGTCGCGTCCGAGTACGCGTAGAGCACACCAGAGGCGGAGGAGTCGGTGGAGAAGGTCGCGACAAAGAACTCTCCACGTCCATCGCCATCGACGTCCGACGTCCCAATGAACCCCACCGACCCACGACGCGTCTCCTCGAGGGAGGCGAGCGTATCGGCCCCGCGCGCAAAGACCATGCGGAAGGTGCCGGTGTCGCAACTCTCCCCAGCGGGAATCACGACCTCGGCCGTGACATCCTGAAAGGAGAGGACCCGATTGCCAAAGCAGGCGGGGTCTGGCGGGGTGATGGTCGCGACCGCGGGGGGGTCGCCGGCGCAGGCAGCGGCGAACAGGGCAAGCGCGACAACGGCGGCGGAACGCATCGGGACTTCCTCCTCAGGCGACTCGGTGGTGTGGCGTGTACACTAATATTAGGACCACGCGCGCGTTCTGCGGTGCGTTGTGTCCCGATTCGCCCTCCGACCCTCGGCAATGCTCCTTTCCGAGACGCGCAAGCCGCACGGCCTACGCGCCATCTTTCGGTCGCTCTTTCGGTCGCTTTCGGTGCTCCTGCCACTTCTGGTGCTGAGCCTCGCGACCGAGGTCCATGCGCAGGATCGAGGGTGCACCACGCGTCGCCCGCGGGTCGAGGGACTCCGCATCACAGGCAACAAGTCGATCGCCACGTTGGATCTGAAGCTGATCCTGTACACGGAGCGCGCGGGCCGTCTGCGGCGCTGGTTCGGATGGAATGTCGGCCCCACCGCCTGTCTCGACTCGCTTGAGCTCCTGCGCGATACGCGCCGCATCGCCTC
>CAYUMN010000275.1:0-3168 GCA_964445835.1 uncultured Gemmatimonas sp. | reverse complement strand
GGCCACTGGATGGCGAAGGCCTGGGCCACCCCGCCACCGACCCCGTGGCCCACGATCACGGCGCGCGCGATACCGAGGTCGTCGAGGAGGGCGAGCACGGCGGCGGCGTGAGCCCCGCACGAGGTGCGCGCGGGCGTGGGGGGATCGCTGCGGCCGTAGCCCGGCAGATCGACAATGACGAGCCGGTGTCCGGGAGTGAAATCGCGCGCGACCGCGTGCCATAAACGCGACGATGTCGGAAAGCCGTGCAGGAGGACGACCGGCTCGCCGGCTCCTCGCGTCCCGGCGGCGTAGTAATAGAGCCGCATCCCCCCGACATCCACGAACTCACCGCGCATCAAGGCAATCTGGTGTTTTCGCGGAAAAATGGTATGCTTATAGGTGGAATGTGCTGCAAAATCTCGATGTGGAGCCGATCTGGTTTCATCGTGTTGTCCCACAACAGGTTAGCCACGGTTTTCGCTTGACTCTCCCAACTATTATCCCGACCTCGATCTTCGCGCCGCCCCCGCCCCCGCAGGCGGAGCTGCACTTCCCCCTTGGCTGGCTTCTGGATCATGCGTCACCACCGATTCAGTATCGCGCCATCAACGAGGTAGCGAAGCTCGACGTCAAGAATAGCCCGAACCTCGCCTTCCTCCCCTTGGCCCACCGACCCGCGCTCCTCCTGGCGCTGCAGGCCGACGTGCAAGGCATTTGGAACGGGTCCATGATGTCGCTCCCCTCCTCCCGCGCCGAACACTTCGAGGGGGTCGGGACGATTCCCGCCGTCCGCCGGTTGCTCGAATACGGATGGGACCGGGACGCGGCGCCGCTCGTCCACACCAAGCGCGTGCTCTTTCGCTTGCTGGCCGAGGATAACGATCCGGCGCAGTTGTATGAGTTGCGCCCGTCGAAGGCGAAAGTCGAAGAAGAGTTCCTGCAGCGCCAGCGCCAGTTGTTGCGTGAGGCGGCAGGGGCCGTGCTCGCACGCGCGGGCTTCGAGGGAGATCCACGACTGCGCGGACTCGCGCGTCGCACCATCGAGCGTCTGCAGGAGTTCTTGCACTCGCCGCTCGCGGAGAAGCCGTGGATGCGCGTCGGGAATCGGCAGGTCCTGCATCCCGAGGCCTTCCCGCCCTCGATCTACGCGCTCGACCTGATCGCCAACATGCCGCTGTTCCAGAGCGAGCATCATGAGGCGATGGAACTCCTCTTCGCGTATCTCTCGCGTCCGTTGCCGCGCCAGGAATTGGTGCAGCAGATCGGGACGCAGTTGCTCCCCGTGCCGCACGCCGTGCTCGGCGACCATCTCCCGCACCGCAACGCGGTCGAGGACGATGTGCCGAAGGCGCTCGCCTGGCTTGAACTCGTGGCGCGCCTCGGATTTCTTCGTCGCAATGACACGTGGACCAAGATGTACGAGCGCTTCATGGACGACTGCGGGCGCGACGGCGTCTGGCACCCGCATAAGGGTTCGGCGATGCCGAAGAGTGCGGATCCCTATGTGTGGCCGATGTTCCCGCTGGAGGTCCCGCACGTCGGTGACGAGCGCTGGGCGGATGTCACCTTCCGCATTGGCCTCATTGCGCGGCTGTCGGGACGTCCCGTCACGCTGCGCTGAGTCGTGGCGTGAGCGGGCGGCTTCCTCCGGCGGAGTGGTTTCCCGCCGGAGTCGAGGGGATCACCACGCGGCGCGTGACGGTGCGGTCGGGGCTCACGCTCCGCGTCCTTGAGGCAGGTCCCGCGGATGGCGCGCCGATCCTCCTCGTGCACGGATGGGCCGTTTCCGCGTATCTCTGGCGGCACAATATTCTCCCGCTCGCGGCGGCGGGGCATCGCGTGATCGCGTGCGATCTTCCCGGCCATGGTCTTTCCGATGCGCCGGACGCGCCCGGGAGCTACACGACCGAGCGCTTCGCGGCCGTCGTCCTCGAGCTGATGGATGCGCTTGGCATCGAACGCGCCGTGCTGGCGGGACAGTCCATGGGTGGGAAGGTGGTCACCCACGTCGCGCTCACGGCGCCGTCGCGCGTGCGTGCGCTCTCGCTCTACGGGCCAGTCGGATTCGGGTTGATCCCCCCCTGGCACGCGCTCTCGCCCTCGTTGCCGATTCCTCCGGGCGAACTCATCTCGATGATGATTCCGCGGAGTGTGATCGCCTTCGTGCAGCACCGGGTCTGGGGAAAGATCGGCTTCTTCACCGAACGCGACGTGGACGAGTATTGGGCGCCCACGCAGTTCCCCGCCGTGGTGCGGGCGCAGGTCCAGATGCTGAAGGAGTTCTCCTGGGGACTCTGGGACGAGCCGAGGCTGCAGGAACTCACGATGCCGACGCATGTGGTCTTTGGCACGCGTGACCGCACGGTCCGGCCGATGCATGCCGAACGCCTCGCCCGCGTGCTCCCGGTGGGGAACCTCACCTGGATCACCGACGGCGGGCATGTGGTGATGGAAGAGGCCCCCGAGCGGATCAACGCGATGTTGTTGGCCCACGCTCGCGACTAGGTTTCGAGGACATGACGACGACTACGAAGAAGAGCAGCGCAAAGACCGCTGCACCGAAGCGCGCGAAGACCGCTGCGCCGAACCGCGCGAACACCGAGAAGACGGCGAAGGCTTCTGCGCCGGCCCCGATCACTGAGCAGCTGGATGCGATGACGGATGAGGCCCCCACCCCGACGCTCGCCGAGGCGGAAGCGGCCACGATCGATATCACCTTCGGGGATCTCGGACTCAGCGAGGAGATGCTCGCCTCGCTGGTGAACTCCGGCTATTCGCGCCCGACGCCGATTCAGGCCCAAGCGGTGCCGCTCGCTCTCAAGGGGCGCGACCTGATGGGCCTCGCGCAGACGGGCACGGGCAAGACCGCGGCGTTCACGATCCCGATTATCGAACGCTTGATCGGCGGCCCGAAGCGCACCCGGGCGCTGATTCTCACGCCGACGCGCGAACTCTGTCAGCAGGTCGAGGCCGCGGTGCGGAAGTACGGGCAGGGCACCGGCCTCGATGTCGTCTCGGTGTATGGCGGCGTCGGCTACGACACGCAGGTCACGGCGCTCCGTGAGGGCGTCGATATCATCGTCGCGACACCGGGACGTTTGATCGACCACGTCGAGAAGCAGAACGTCGTGTTCGACGATCTCGAAGTGCTCGTGCTCGACGAAGCGGACCGCATGCTCGACATGG
>CAYUMN010000274.1:0-3179 GCA_964445835.1 uncultured Gemmatimonas sp. | reverse complement strand
CGCGCATGGGGGCTTTATTGCCGTGGGATCGCGACTGGGGCGTGGCAGCACCTTCACCGTATCGCTCCCGGTCTTCCGGCCGGCGCCGCCGTGACGAAAGTTCACAGTCGCTTAAGAGAAACTTAATCTTCTCCCGATTACGGGCTGCATTTGGCGCGCGTACGTTCAGTCACGGTCGATGGAGTCCCCGCGAATCCATCATCACGATTGTTCACGTCCCAGAGGTGTCTGCGTGTTCAATAATCTGATCGAGTCGAAGCCGGTCAAGCAGAAGTCGTTCGGAGCGAACGTCATCTCGACCCTCTTCCACGTGGCGGTCATCGGCGGCTCGATCTTCGCGACGGCCAATGCCGGCATGGAGCAGGAAGAGGAAGTCGTGCAGCAGGTGGACTTCGTCGAGGTGAAGAAGGACGAGCCGCCGCCGCCGGACGAGGCGGTGCCGCCGCCCGACGTCGTGGTCGCGCCACCGCCGCCGAAGGGCTTCCAAGTCCTCGCCGCGCCGGTGAACATTCCCGACGTCATCCCGGAGATTGACCTCTCCAAGGCCCTGACCAACGAGGATGACTTCTCCGGCAAGGGTGTCGCCGGTGGTCTCGCCTCCGGTGTCGTCGGCGGCACGGGCCCGGTCAACGTCGACCAGCCGTACTTCGACTTCCAAGTCGAGAAGCCGGTCGGCGCCATGCCGGGCAGCCAAGGCCCGCGCTACCCCGACATTCTCCGCTCCGGTGGGGTCGAAGGGCAAGTGCTCGCGCAGTTCGTGGTTGACACCACCGGTCGAGTCGAGGTCGCCACCTTCCGCGTTCTCCGCTCCGATCACGCGATGTTCGAGCAGGCGGTCCGCAGTGCCCTGCCGAATATGCGGTTCCTCGCCGCCGAGATCGGCGGTCGTAAGGTGAAGCAGTTGGTCCAGCAGCCCTTCGTGTTCGCCCTGCAGCGCTAAACGTTCTTACCGTCCTTCTCAACGTCGTTCCACACCCACGTTCCGTCAGGAGATAGTAGCAATGGACATGTCTATCGGTTTCATCTGGGAGCACAGCCCGCCGTTCGCCAAGGGCATCTGGATCGTGCTCGCGATCATGTCGCTGTGGTCGCTCAGCGTCGCGTTCGGGAAGTGGTGGAACCTCCGCAAGGCACAGAAGGAGACGCTCAAGTTCGCCCCGGAGTTCTCGCAGTTCCTTGAGGAAGACAACCTCACCGAGGCGATCAACCTCGCGCAGTCCTACAAGAAGTCGCACGTGGCCCGCGTCCTCGGCGGCGCGCTTGACGAAGTCAAGCCGCTCATCATGGATGGCTCGGTGACCGTGTCCGACATCAACTCGGCCGAGCGCGCCATTGAGCGCAACATGCTCGTCGAGATCGTGTCGCTGAAGCGCGGCCTCGCGATTCTCGCGACGGTCGGTTCCACCTCGCCGTTCGTCGGGCTCCTCGGCACGGTGTTCGGCATCATCAACGCCTTCGCCGGCATGGGCGCCGCGGGTTCGTCGGGCATCCAGGCGATCGCGGTCGGCATCGCTGAAGCGCTCATCGCGACGGGCTTCGGCCTCATGGTCGCCATCCCGGCGGTGTGGGCGTTCAACTACTTCCAGACGAAGATCGACAATCTCACCGCCGAGATGACGTACGTCTCCAAGGAGATGATCGATTACCTGATCAAGGGCGTCTCTGGCGAGTTTGGCCGGTCGCGCTTCACCCGCGAGTTCAACACGGCGGCCCAGAAGGGTTCGGCGCCGATCTCGCAGTAAGCCGTCGACATCCTTAGGAGGAATTCCAGATGGGCATGTCGGTAAGCACGGGGGGCGGCGTCAAGGCCGAGCCGAACGTCGTCCCAATGATCGACGTGATGCTGGTGCTCCTGATCATCTTCATGGTGGTGACCCCGGCGATCTCGTCGGGGTTCACCGCGACGCCGCCCAACGGCATCAACCTGAAGTCGCATCCAGAGACCGATGAGGATCAGGTCCTCGGCATCGACAAGTACGGCAACTACTATTTGAACAAGAAGCCGCTCCGCAACGAGGACCTCGCGGCCGCGCTGGAGGGGATCTACGCGGTCCGCACGATCGACCAGATCCTCTACATCAAGGCCGATAAGGAACTCGAGTACGGCCGCATTCTCGACGCGATGGATATCGCCTCGAAGAGCGGCGTCCGCATGGTCGGTGCGATCTCGGATCAGCAGCCTGGGACGGCGTCCTCGGTCGCTGGCGACGAGGTCAATACCGGCTCCACGAAGACCCCGTAAGGAGACGACCATGGGAATGAGCGCAGGCAGTGGCGGTTCGAGTCTCACGAATGAGCCGAACGTCGTGCCCATGATCGACATCATGCTCGTGCTGCTGATCATCTTCATGATCATGCAACCGCTGATGCGGAAGGCCGTGGACCTGCAGTTGCCAGAGCCTACTCCGAGCATCGCGACGGTCAGTACGCCGTCCAACCAGATCGTGCTCGAGGTGAACGCGGATGGCACATACGCCGTCAATCGGGAGCCGCTCACGAAGGAGAACCTGAGGGCGCGCCTCACGGAGATCTACGACGGGCGTCCCGACAAGATCATGTTCGTGAAGGGCGATCCGAAGGTGAAGTACCAGGATGTGATTTTCGCGATGGACCAGGCGCGCGGCGCTGGGGTCAAAGTGATCGGCATCCCGCCGAAGGACACGAACTAACTGTTCTGCACGTTGGTAGACGGCGGGCGAACCTTTCGAGGCTCGCCCGCCGTATTACTTGGTAGCCACTCTCCGTCCCCTCCCAGTGTCCGATTCGTCCCCGTCCACGCCTCAGATGCCTCGGCGTCCGCTCCGGCCCCTCCATGGGATTCCGGATCCGGACAAGCGCGGGCCCGCTGGGGTGATCGTCTCGAGCTTGCTCCATGCGCTCATCATTCTCGCGCTGGTGTTGCCGCCGCTGATCGTGCGGCAGCTCACGGCCCCGGACGAGCAGGGTGCCGGGGGAGCCGGCGCCTCCGGCGGCGGCGGGGGAGGCACCCGCGGGACCGGGGGCGAGTTGCGCCCGGAGCGCGTGCGATTCTTGCACTTTTCGGCGCCTCCGGCGGCGGCCCCTCCGCCGCCAACGACCGTTCCCACGCCCACTCCGGCAATCACGCCCCCGCCGCCGGAGCCGAAGCCTGAGGCTCCAGTGGCGCCCCAGACGTCCCAACAGCCCGCGGCCGCCCCGAC
>CAYUMN010000273.1:0-3206 GCA_964445835.1 uncultured Gemmatimonas sp. | reverse complement strand
GTTCGATGCGCGCCCCACCGCGGAGATGGCGTATGCCGCCTGCGAGGCGGCGACGAGCCAGGACATCGCGGAGGGCAGCGTTGGCGCCGGCACCGGGGCGACGGTCGGCAAGCTCGCTGGTCCCACGGGGCTCATGAAGGGGGGACTGGGCATCGCTGTGGCCGAAGGCGACGGGTGTGCCGCGGCGGCGATCGCCGTGGTGAATGCCTTCGGCGACGTTCGCGATGCCTCCGGCGCGATCATCGCTGGCGCGCGCGATGCGCAGGGTCGCTTTCTCGACTCGGCCGCCGCGATCGCCAAGGGATTGCCCTCGGGGGGCTTCATCGCCGGCACCAACACCACGCTCGTGGTCGTGGCACTCGACGCGGCCTACTCGCGGCTCGAGTTGCAGTCGATCGCCCGCAGCGCGACGGCCGCCATGCACCGCCACATCACTCCTGCCGGGACAGCATCGGACGGGGACATCGTCTTCGCGCTCTCCCCGATGGAAGGGCGTCGCGCCCCTCTCGCCCAAGGGGAACAGCTTGCCGCTCAGGCACTCGGCGCCGCCATTGAGCGCGCCGTCCGCCTCGCGACCTCCGCCGTCTAGCTGCCGATCACCTGACGGTCAGCTGACCATGCCGCCGACGGGAATCGTCGGCGCACCGGCGCGCACGTGGAGCACCAGCTCCGCACAGAGATCGCCATCGAGCACCACGCGCATCACGTGCGTCCCGATCTCGCGAATCGGGAGATCGATTCCCGCGATCACGGGCACGTCGAGCTCGGTCGCACCCGGCGGAGGGGCGCCGACTTCCATCTCTCCCGAGGTCGACCAGAGGTCCTCACCGGTGGGGCTGATCCAGGAGAAGCCGAGCGTGTGCCGCCCGACATCGTCCGGGAGTGCCTTCATCCGCACCACCATCGTGGCCCGCGGATGCACCGCTGGCAACTGCTGGACGTGGAGGGCGTCAAAGACGCCGAGGATATTGAGCTTCCCCTCTTGGGAGATGTTCGCCGCGTCGGCGAAGAGAGCGAATGAGACGTGCATCCGTGGAAGGTAGCGCGGCACTCAATGGTCCGCATCCGCATTCATAGGACTGACCCTCTAGATTCCACCGGATATGACCGCTCTCGCCCGCCCGTCGCGCGCCATCGAAATCAGCCTTATCGCGATGGCCGTGATCTGGGGGGTGAACTTCTCGGTCGTGAAGTACGGCACCTCGCAGATGGAAGCGATCGCCTTCAACACGCTCCGCATGGGGCTGGCCGCGGTCATTCTGATGACGGTCGCCCACTGGCGACCCGGTCGCCGTCCGACGACGCAGGAGCGCCACAAACTCCTCGGCCTGGGCGTGCTGGGGCACTGCATCTACCAATTGCTGTTCGTTGGTGGACTCACGATGACGCGCGCGGGGACGGCCTCGCTCGTCGTCGCGGCGAGTCCTGCCGTTGTCGCCATCGTGGCGCGCTTCTTTGGGCACGACAAGCTGCCGAGGAAGGCGGTCGCGGGAATCGTGCTCTCGATCTCCGGCGTGATGCTCGTGGTCGGGGGGAGCATCCGCACCGAGGGGACGGGGCACGTGATCGGTGACCTGCTGATTCTAGGCGCCGTGGTGGTATGGGCATTCTATACGAATGGCCTTGTCCCGCTCGCGCAGCATGTCGAACCGGCGCAGGTCGCGGCCTGGACGCTGGTCGGCGGTGTGGTCCCGCTCGCGGTGCTTGCGACACCGGCACTGCTCCGCACGGAGTGGCTCGCCATCGCGCCGCTGACGTGGGCCGCGGTGTGTTACTCCGGCGTCCTCGCGATGGTGATCGCGTATCTTGTCTGGTATCACGGCGTTCGTGCGATTGGTCCGACGCGCACGGCGATGTTCGCCAATCTCCAGCCGATCGTCGCCGTCCTCGTGGCGTGGGGCGTCCTCGGCGAAGTCCCAACCATCTTCCAAGGATTCGGCGCGTCGGCCGTGATCGGCGGACTTTACCTGGCCCGCCGATGAAGATCGTCCTGTTCGATATCGATGGCACATTGCTCGCCTCCGACGGCGCGGGACGCACCGCCATGGAGACCGCGCTCACCGAGACCTTCGGTGCCGCCGGCCCCTCTTCCTACCGGTATGGTGGCAAGACCGACCGGCTGATCGTACGCGAGACGATGCGCCTCGAGGGCTTCGACGACGCCACGATCGATGCGCGGATGCCGATGGTGCTCGATCGCTATCTCAGCGAGCTGCAGGTGCATCTTGGCGGGGAAACGCATGCCGCGCGCGCCCTCCCCGGGGTAGCGCCCTTGCTCGATGCCGTGGAATCGCACGACGGCATGGTCCTCGGGCTCCTGACGGGGAATCTCATGGAGGGGGCCAAGGCCAAGTTGCGCGCCGTGTCGCTCGACCATGGGCGATTCCGCGTGGGGGCGTACGGATCCGACCACGAGGAGCGCCCGATGCTTCCGCCCATCGCGCGTGCACGCGCGAGTGCGCTCTTGGGGCGCGATATCTCAGGCGATCAGCTCGTGATTATCGGCGATACGCCATTCGACGTCACCTGCGGCCGCGGCGTTGGCGCACGGGCGATTGCGGTCGCGACGGGAGGGTTCGGTCGCGCGGAACTCGAGTCGCACGGTCCGGACGCGATGTTCGATGATCTCGCAGACACCGCCCGTGTCATGGAGGCGATCCTCCATGCGTGAAGTGGAACTCAAGGGCATGCTGACGAACGATGCCGCGCTCACCGAGGCGCGCGCACGGCTGGAAGCCGCCGGGGCCCAGCTCGAGTACGAGGGGCGACTCGAAGACAAGCGCTACGACACTCCGGCGCGCGCGCTCTCGCTCCAGGATCACGTGCTGCGGCTCCGGGTCTATCGCGGTGAGCGCGTCACGGCGTCGCTCGACTTCAAGGGCCCCACGACGCACGTGGACGGCTTCAAGGTCCGCGAGGAGCGCACCGTTGGGGCGGATGACCCAGTCGCACTCGCCGGGATCCTTGAGGCGATGGGCTACGTGATCACCCGTGAGATCGATCGGGAGATCGCCCAGTACCGGTACGCTGGCGCGATCGTGCGCTTCGAGCGATATCCCCACATGGACATCTTGGTGGAAGTCGAAGGGGAACCGGCGGCGATCGAACGCGCCATCGTCACGCTCGGGATGGCGCGTGCGGGCTTTACGACCGAGCGCCTTCCGGACTTCATTCTGAAGTTCGAATCGCGCACCGGCGAGCGCGCG
>CAYUMN010000272.1:0-3235 GCA_964445835.1 uncultured Gemmatimonas sp. | reverse complement strand
TAAGAATTCCATCCCAGTTTTCTATTAACGCTTCGCCTCGCGTGGCCAGTTGATCACACAGCTGCACGTCGCGCTCGAAAACCTCTTCTGCACGACGGACGATATCTTTGATGATGGGCCGCTTGCTTTCATGACTTAGAATCACATGATCCATGGCGTGCATCAGATTGACCGCCGTGGGCCGCGTCGCCCGAAGCGCCGCCGCGCCTTCACGCGCAATGGCGGCCGCGGCTGCAGCCGCGGATGCGGCCGCGGATGCGGCAGGGTCCGCGAGCACCGAGAACCGCAGGGCACTCGCCAATCCCATGGCGGCCGCGACGCCGATCGCTGGGGCGCCCCGCACCGCCAGCGTGCGAATCGCCTCCGCGACCTCCGCGATCGTGCGCAGGTCGCGCTCGACGTACTCCCCGGGGAGGAGACGCTGGTCCACGATGCGCAGGGCGCCATCGGGAGCCCACTGGACGGTCCGAACGATGGGTGAGGACACGTCCGAATGTATAGATTCATCGCACGCCGCACGACAGCCGTAGGTCCCGAAGTACGCCCGCCGACCCTGGACAGCCGAGCCTCCGCCATGGACTTCACCTTCCTCAAGCTCGACGTCGCCGACCGCGTGGCGACGGTCACGATCGATCGCCAGGACAAGCTCAATGCGCTGAACGCGCAGGTGATCAGCGAGCTCGACCACATGTTCGCGGACCTCGCCGCGCGCGAGGAGGTCGGCGCGATCATCCTGACCGGCGCGGGGCGCGCCTTCGTGGCCGGCGCCGACATCGCCGAAGTCAATGAAGGGGCCGACAGCCCGGCCGGACTCGAGGCGCTCTCCGCGCATGGCGGCAAGGTCTTCACGCGCATTGAACGGCTCAGCAAGCCTGTGATTGCCGCGGTCAACGGGTTCGCCCTCGGCGGCGGTTGCGAACTCGCGCTCGCCTGCCACGTCCGCCTTGCGAGCACGACCGCGAAGTTCGGGCTCCCCGAAGTGAAGCTCGGACTCATTCCCGGCTACGGCGGCACGCAGCGCCTGCCGCGCTTGATTGGCCAGGGGCGCGCGCTCGAACTGATTCTGAGTGCCCGCATGATCGATGGCGAGCACGCCGCCGCCATTGGGCTCGCCAACAGCGTGCACCACCTCGAGAACCTGATGGATGCGGCGCGCGCCCTCGCGAAGGAGATGGCCGCGCAGGGTCCGCTGGCGCTCGCGCATGCGATTGCCGCGGTGACGGCGGGCGCCGGGATGTCGCTCGATGACGCACTCGCCATGGAGTCGCGCCACTTCGGCGACCTCGGTCGCTCGGCCGACATGCGCGAAGGCACGCGCGCCTTCCTCGAGAAGCGTGCGCCGACCTTCCACGGGGCCTGAGTGACCGCGCCGGCCGCGCCGATCGAGGCCCCGCCCGTTGCCCGTGCGGCGCGCCTCGACGCGCTCACGATCAAGGACTTCCGCAACATCGCGCACGCCGAGCTGACCTTCCCGCCGGAGGGAATCGCGCTCGTCGGTGAGAATGGGCAGGGGAAGACCAACTGTGTGGAGTCGATCGCCTACTTGCGACTGCTCCGCTCACTGCGCGGTGCACGCGACCGCGACCTGATCCGCTTTGGCGCCACCGCGTTCAATCTCACGGCGCAGCTCGGCGACCTCGACGCGCGCGAGGTGAGCGTCGGGGTCGACCGCGCGGGGCGCAAGAAGGTGATGCTCGACGGCGCCGAGCCCGAGAAGCTCACCGATGCGCTCGATGCCTTGCCCAGCGTGTCGTTCTCCCCGCGCGACGTCGACCTCATTGCCGGGGCGCCCGCGGAGCGCCGACGCTACCTCGACATCACGCTCGCCCTGACCTCGCCGAGTTATCTGCGGGCGCTGCGCCGCTACCGCGCCGCGCTGCTGCGCCGGAACGCCGCGCTGCGCGACTCGTTCAAGAAGGGGAGCTCCAAGCAAGGAGTGGGGGCCGTCGCCGCGTGGGAGCCCGCGCTGGCGGAACAGGGCGCCGTCCTCGTGCGGGAGCGTCGGGTATGGGCGGAAACGCATGCCACCTCCTTCGCCGCGCTCTGCGCGACCATCGGTGAGGCCGCGCCCGCGACGCTCCGGTACGCGGGGAGTACGGCCGAGGCCGCAGACCCGCGGACCGAGTTGCTCGCGCAGCTCGAAAAGCAGCGAGAGCACGATCTCCGCCGCGGGCTCACGCAGGCTGGTCCGCATCGCGACGACCTCGTGCTGGAGCTCGACGCGCATGACCTCCGCCAAGTCGGCTCGGCGGGGCAGCAGCGCACGGCGGCGATCGTGCTCCGCATGTTGGAGGGCGCCACGCACCGCGAAGCGACGGGCGTCATCCCGATGTTGCTGTTGGACGATCCCTTCGCCGAACTCGACCGTCGACGCACGGGGCACATCCTCGAACTCCTTGAGCAGCAGGGCGTGGGGCAGTGCGTCCTCTGCGTGCCGCGCGAGGACGAGATTCCGGCGCGCTTCACGCGCCTCGAGCGGTGGAGCGTGCGCGCGGGGAGGTTCGCCCGATGAATCGCGGACGCCTGCACGTGAGGACGTCATGAGCCGCAAGGACGAGCGCTCCGGCATCAACAAGTTGCGCCCCATCGCCGACGCGCTCTCGGAGATGATGCACGCGCGCGGGCTCGATGAAGAAGTCGCGCGCGTCTGGGTGTTGGAGGCCTGGGGGCGACTGGTGGGCACGCAGATCGCCGGCGTGACCCAGCCGCGTCTGGTGGCCGAGGATGGCACGCTGGTGGTCGGGGTGACGACGCATGGGTGGATGCAGGAACTCTCGTTGATGGAGCGTTCGCTGGTGGCGCGCATCAACGAATCGGGGGCCGGCGTCCCGATCAAACGGATCCGCTGGGAACTGCTCCGCTAGCGGAGGTGCGGGACCTCCCGAGCGCAAGGGCTAAGCGCTTGCCGCGGTGCCGTTTACGGCACGGGTTTTCCGTTGCATTTCCCTCTGAAATCGGCTAGTTTTGTGGGTCGTCCGCGCGCGCCTCGATTCGGCATTTCTTCGCGCGGTCCAACGCTCACTTTCAGCCGACCTATGGCCAAGACGAACGACGCCGCCGACTCGCAGTACGACTCCTCTGGCATTCAAGTCCTCAAGGGACTCGAAGCGGTCCGCAAGCGCCCCGGCATGTACATCGGGTCGACGTCGCATCGCGGCCTCCATCACCTCGTCTACGAGGTGGTCGACAACTCGATCGACGAAGCGCTCGCCGGCTACTGCGATACCGTCACCGT
>CAYUMN010000271.1:0-3235 GCA_964445835.1 uncultured Gemmatimonas sp. | reverse complement strand
GATAAAATCGCTCGATGTCATTGCCCTTGAACGTGCTGCCGTCGCCCCAGATGTTGACGTCGTCCTCCTTCATCGCCGCGACAAGCATCGTGCCGGTGACGGCGCGGCCGAGCGGCGTGGTGTTGAAGTAGGTCTGCCCGCCGGTGGAGATGTGGAACGCGCCACTCTGAATGGCGGCGAGGCCCTCGGCCACCAGGTCATGGCGGCAGTCAATCAGTCGCGCCTGCTCGGCGCCGTAGCCCATCGCCTTACGCGGGATCTCGTCGTAATCCGTTTCGTCGGGCTGGCCGAGGTTGGCGGTGTAGGCGTAGGGAATGGCACCATGCGCGCGCATCCAATGGAGCGCGGCGCTGGTGTCGAGGCCGCCTGAGAAGGCGATGCCCACTTTCTCGCCGACGGGCAGGCGCTGGAGGATCGTGGCCACTGAACTGGTCTCCTGAGATGTGCTACGGTCGAAGCGCGAAAGATAGCGGAAGCGGGGGCATGAGCGGAGGTCCGCGCAGTTCACTGCACCCTCGTGCTTGCTATCTAGAGCGGTGGGCGGCACCCTTGATTAGCTCTTCCTCGACCCCAATACCGATGCCCGTCTCCCGCGCCGCCGGTCAGGTGCTCGTCTCGCCTATCGTCTCGCCGATCGTCTCGTCTATCGTTGCGTCAATCGTCGCGTTGCTCGCGAGCGGCTGCGCACCCGCGGCCCAAGTGGAGCGGGAGTCGGACTACCTCTACCTCTGGGTCGCTTCGACTGACACGACCGCGCCTGACTTTCTGGCGACGGTGGATGTGACGACAGGCGGCGCGCGCTACGGGCAGGTCGTGGCCACGCTGCCGGTCCCTGGCCGCAGAAATGTGCCGCATCACACCGAGCATCAACTCGCCCCCGATCGCCAACTCTTCGCGAATGGGTTCGGGTCGGGTCGCACTTTCATTTTTGATCTCAGCCGCCCCGACTCGGCGCGTATCGCTGGCGATTTCACGGATCTCGCGGGCTACATGCATCCGCATTCGTTCATCCTGATGCCCAACGGGAATCGTCTCGGCACCTTCCAGATGCGTCACGAAGGGAACGAGATGACGCCCGGAGGGCTCGTGGAGATCACGCCAGCCGGACAGATGGTGCGCGCCAGTGCGCCCCAGCCCGATGCGATCGATCCCGCCACGCGCGTCTACAGCGGTGCGGTGGTGGAGGCGCTCGATCGCATTGTGACCACCACGACCGACATGGATGGCGACGCGCCGGCCTCTCGGCAGGTGCAGATCTGGCGCCTCTCTGACCTCGCATTGCTGCATACGATCGTTCTGCCGGATGGTCCGACGGGAGGGGAGTCGATGTACACCGCCGAACCGCGTCTGCTCGACGATGGGCGGACGGTGCTTGTTTCGACCTTCAACTGTGGGCTCTACCTCCTCTCTGGCATTGAGACCGACGCCCCCGCGGGAAAGTTGGTCGCGTCGTTTCCGCGAAAGGCAGAACAGAATTGCGCCATCCCTGTGGTGCGCGGCCATCACTATCTCGTGACGGTGCCCGCGTACTCAGGGGTGGTGAGCCTCGACATCAGCGATCCGTCGAAGCCGCGCGAGGTGGGGCGCGTGACCTTCGACTCCACCGACGTGCCGCACTGGATCTCGATGGCGCCGGACGGGCGTCGCGTGGTCGTCACGGGCTACGGGTCCATGAAGCACCGCGTGGAACTGGTGCACTTCGACTCCACCACGGGGGCATTGACTCGCGACACGTTGTTCCGTGATGCTGGGGCGACGACCTCTGGGGTGCGCATGGACAACAAGAGCTGGCCACATGGCGGCACGGCGGCCGGCGTGCCGCATGGTGCGGTGTTCGCGCGGCCCGGCACGCCATGAAGAAGCTTCTCGTTGGTATCGTCTCGACCGTGGCCAGCACGATCGGCTGGGTCATCGGCGCCAAGGCCGGCATCATGACGGCCTTTATGCTCAGTATGGTCGGGCTTGGCGTCGGGATCTACTTCGGCGCGCGACTCGCCAAGCACTGGCAGCTGTAGCGCTGATGCTTTTGTGCTCGCCTTCCGCCCGCTGCCGCGCCACTTTCCATACATGACCGAGTCGCGACAGTTGCTCCAGCACTTCCTCGCCGCCCTCGCGTACCGTACGCAGAAGGCGGTGCGCGGCGCTCCAGCGGGGTACGCCGAGTTTGGCGCCTTCACGCACTCGCGCACGCCGCACGAGTTGGTCTGGCACATGACCGGCGTGATCGGTTACGCGCGCACCTTTCTGCATGGCGGGGAGTGGGCGCCGCCGCGCCTCGACACCTTCGATCAGGAACTCGTGCGATTCCACGAGACGCTCGAGGCGTTGCGCGCGGACTTCGCCGATGCCACTCTCGCCGCGACCATCACCGACGAGCAATTCCTGCACGGTCCGCTCGCCGACACCATGACGCATGTGGGCCAGTTGGCGATGCTACGGCGTATGGTGGGGTCTCCGGTTCCGTCGGAGAACTATATTGCCGCCGATGTCAGCGCCCAGAATCTGACGCCGGCGCAGCCCGAGCCGCGCTCGCCAGACAAGTGGTGGCGCCCCGATCAACCGCCGCAGCCACCGAAACCAATGCCGGACGAACTTCTCGGTTAACTCTCCGTTCCTCCTGTTCAGGGTACGAATCACATGAAGAAAGCGGTCCCCGCTGTCTCGCTCGACTGGAACGAGGGTCGATTTTTCGACCTCTGGATGCTCGTGCACATGCTCTCAGGCGTGGCGGGAGGATTCGTGAACGTCTTTTTCGGGCTCACGCCTTGGCAGGTGGTCGCGCTCGGCTCGGTGATGATGATCGCGTGGGAGTTCGGGGAGTCGGCGATCGGCGTGAAAGAAACCCTCGCGAACCGCGTGATCGATGTCGTGGTGGGGTTGGTCGGCGTCGGCATCGCGCTGGTGATCGCGGCGCGTATCTCGGAGGCCGCGGAACGCGTTGCCTTTGTTGCGTCCATCGGGATCGCCCTCATCGGCCTCGCGCTCGGCGCACGCAACTTCCGTCGGCGTAAGAAGGCGGCGAAGGGTACGAAGTGACGCTGGCAGCGACTTACGCGGGGAGAGCGATCCGCTCGATAGCGCCGCTGAACGAGTGCCCGGCCACGTCAAGAAAGATCTCTCCGTCCGTCACCGACAGCGTCCACGAAATCCGCCGGTCGAGATGCTCCGCCAACGACGCGAGCAGTTCGCGATCCATCGCGTAGATCTCCACCCGTTCGGCCTTGTGAATGCGCTG
>CAYUMN010000270.1:0-3346 GCA_964445835.1 uncultured Gemmatimonas sp. | reverse complement strand
ATCCAATGCTTGTGCGCCGCGAGGACCACCGACTGCTCGGGATGCGCCAGCTGCGGCTCCGCGGAGAGTGCGCGCCCAACGGCCTCGCCCATCCCCCACTCGTGTTTCTGGCCGGCAATGAACGCCTGATTGAGCCCGCGTCCCGTTTCGTCCGCCATGCCGAAGGTGCCATCGCGGAGTCCGGCGGCCACATCCTCGGACGTCGCGCCGAAGCGGGCGATCTCGTAGTCGTGGATCGCCGCCGAGCCATTCATGGCGAGGTGGGTGATCACGCCGCGCTCCATGAGGTCGTTGAGCAGCGGGGCGATGCCGGTCTTCACGACATGTCCCCCGAGCATCACCATGACGCCACGCTTGCGGCGATGCGCCTCAACAACGGCCTGCACGACCTTCCGGAAATCCTGAGCCTTGAGGACATCGGGAAGCGAGCGGAGGAAGGCCGCGAAGGAGCGATCTTCCGCGGGCGGCTTCGCGAAGGCGTCGGCCACGACCTTGTTGGGGCGCGTCGCCACAGGAATCGTGCGCACGCGCGCGAGATCGATCTCGCGCGGGGGACGTCGCTCCGAACGTCGCTCCGAACTCACGGGGCCGCTCCCGCGCGTGCATTCGTAGCGGAGAGTTGATAGGAGCGCAGATACAGATTGAGCGTGCCGAACGAGAGGCGGGACTTCATCTGCAGCATCATCCGCTCGGCGTCGTCCGAAAGCCAGATCTCAGCTTGCCCACCCTCGGCGAAGATGCCGGAGGTCTTGATGATCGGCTGGATGACGATCGCATCGAACTCACCCGCGGGCACCTTCACGCGCTCCCGCCGTAGGACGCGAATCACCACGGGATTGCGATCGGGGCGGAAGTAGCGATTGAACGTGTAGGTGCGACCGATTTCGAGCGGGACGGTGCGAATGAAATACAGGAACGATCCGTCGTCGAGCGGATCGGCAACGGACGGACGATCGGTCGTCCCGCGGGTGGTCTCGCGATACACGGCGCGCTCAGGGAAGATGTCGAAACTGCGCTCGCGATCGCGCGAGCCCTGTTCGAGATCCTGCACGTAGCGTAGCGAGTTGAGCGTGACGACGTCCATCCAGCTCTCGTAGACGTCGTTCACCTTGTAGAAAAAGGTGCCGCCGCTGACGTTGAAGCGGACGCGCCAGGTGTTGCGCCCGCGGACCATCTCCTGCCCAATGACGCGCAGGCGACTGGTGCCGACCTTGATGGCGCCGAAGCGGAGGTCGTAGGTGAGGGTCTCGCCGACTTCGAAGGGAACGCGCGCGGGGGTCTCCTGCGCGTGCGCGCTCGGTGCGAGGAGCGCAACGAGCATGCTCGCAACGAGCGCGAACAGGGCGCGCTTTGCCGCTCGCATCACGGGGCGGGCGTCTGTGCGGCGGAGGGTGTGCTGTCCTTCGCGGCCGGCAGGGGCGTCGCGAGTGGCTGACCGCGGGCCGCCCAGGCGGCCTTCGCGAGTCCCCACGCTTCGGCGCGCGCCTCGCGACGCGAGGGGCGCGGGCGCACATCGAAGCGCGGCGTGACCGGAACCGACTCAATGCGTCGGGCATGCGGCACCGCCGCGCGCAGCACATCGAGATTCGCCTGCCACGTAGAGTCGGCGGTCGTGGCCGCGCGCTCAGTTCCGCGCTCGGTTCCGCGCTCAGCCGCGCGCAGGAGATCCCGCACCACCGTGATGCGCATCAACCAGAAGCTGCTCCACGGATCGTTCGCCCCCGGCACGGTGACGGCCGAGCGGAGCAACCAGAACTTCGGGATCCAGGAGACATACTTGTGGAGCTGCTTCACATCCTCCGGCGCATCCGCAGGCAATGCGCGCTCACCGACCACGACGTCGGCGCCGCCCTCGAAGCGCTTCACGAGATCGGGGATGTGTTCGGGCCGATCCGTGAAGTCGGCCTGCATCATGATGACGGCGTCGCGGCGCGGATACTTGGTGCGCCGCGCGACCTCTTTGAGCAGCGCCTCGGAGGCGCGGCCATAACCGACACGCGACGCGGTCCCGAGGACCGTCAGCGGGAGGGCCTTGAGATAGGGCTCAAGAATCTCCCGCGTGGTGTCGGTGCTGGCGTCGTCGTACACAAGGATCTCATACTCGCGCGCGTACTCTTGGAACACCTTGCGGATGCGCCAGAGGAGGACGCCGATTGTCGGAGCCTCGTCATGAGTGGGAATGCAGATATAGAGCACGGAGTAAAGTTAGGGCGCAGGCTTCCTGCGTACTACCCGTGCAGGGGGACGCTGGCAGACCCCTGAAGAACTCCCCGGTACACGGCGAGGGTCCCGGCGACCATCTGCTCGGCGCCGAACCGAGCGGCCTGTGCGGGCCCCCCCGCTCCCAGGGCACGTCGGCGGGCGGGGTCCCCCACCACGCGGGCGACCGCGCTGGCGAAGCCCGCCACGTCTCCCGGCGGGACCAGGAGCCCGGAGGCTTCGTGCGCGATGATCTCCCCCACGCCGCCGGCCGCAAAAGCCACCGCAGGGACGTGGAGCGCCATCCCCTCGACGAGCGCGGTCCCGAGGCCTTCGGCCCCGCCCGGGTGGAGGAGGAGCTCGAGACCGGCCAACGCCGCGGGGACGTCGTGTACGAATCCCGCCCGATACGCCGGCACGCCGGCGACCGTCGTGCGCCCGGACGAGGGGCCGCCGAGGAGCACCAGCGCGATGTGTGCACGGGTCTCCGCGTCGAAGCGCGCAACGAGCTGTTCGAGCTCCTCGCGATGCCGCGACTCGGTGAGCGGGCCAACGACCCCCGTGACGAGGCGTTCGGCCGGCCACCCGCACTCCGCTCGCCAGGAGCGCGTGCTGAGTGCGACGGGAGCGGCGATCCCGGGGTGCACCAGGATAATGCGCTCGGCGGCAATGCCGCCGCTCTGCAGGGCCGAACGGACGGCATCCGTGATGGCAATGAACCGCGCGACCCGCGCCCCGTGGCGAATGCGCCCCGTCGGGGGCGTCGCGAGGCGCCTCGTGACGACGAGCGGAATTCGCGTACGGCGGGCAGCCAGGGCGGCAATGGCCAGCGCATGGCTCCGGGGATCATGGGCATGCACCACGCTGGGATGCCACGTCCCGATGATCCGCCGCAGGCCTCGGACGGCGAGAACATCGAGTCCGCCGCGCATCACCCGGGCCACGGTGGCGATGCCGGCGAGCTTACAGGCATCGAGCAGCGGAGAACGCGGCGGGGCCACCACAAGCGGCTCGACTCCGTGCTCGCGAAGACCGACCGATAATAGAAAGAGTTGACGCTGTGTGCCGCGCCACGTCTGTCCGGCGTCTATCAGCAGGACGCGCATCGGTCCTGAGATTGGACGCGGGCTCATGAGCGGCTCAAGGG
>CAYUMN010000269.1:0-3376 GCA_964445835.1 uncultured Gemmatimonas sp. | reverse complement strand
CGAGTCTCACCGCCAGTCACATACGGCTGCGCGCGCAACGTTCCCGCCAGCAGCATCAAGGTCTCCCGCATCCGCACCGCCACGATCACCCCCGACACGAACGTCAGCGCCGCAACCGCACTCATCGCCGCCGACAGACCGAGCGCATCGGCAATGAGCCCGGACAGTATCGCGCCGAACGCGTACCCCAGGTCGCGCCACAATCGATAAACACCGACCGCCGATGCGCGCCACGATGGATGCGTCACGTCACCGATCGCCGCGAGCAGCGTCGGATACACCATCGCGGTGCCGATCCCCAGTAGCACCGCGCCCAGTGCGAAGCCGGTCATGCCCGCCGACCTCGTCATCACGACGATGCCTGCGGCCTGCACCCACATCCCTGTCGCGATGAGCCACTTGCGACCCCATCGGTCAGAGAGCGGGCCCGTCACGAGCTGACCGAACGCCCACGTCGCGGGATAGAGCGCGCTCAGCGCACCGATCTGCCGGAGGTCCATCTGACTCGCGGCGAAGAAGATCGGGAGGAGACCCCATGCCATCCCGTCGTTGAGGTTGTTGACGAGCCCGGCCTGCGTGATGCTCGAGAGGTTGCGATCGGTGAGCGTCGTGCGCACGAACACCTCACGCTGCGTCAGACGCGTATCCGGCGTCGCATGCGACGCGACCTCGAGCGCGAGATGGTGACGTGTCTCCCGCACGGTGAAAACCGAGAGACCGAGTCCCAGAACGACGAATGCGACGCCGAGGTAGAAGGGCTCGGGGCGCAGGCCGTAGCGCGCGGCGATCCATCCGGTCGCGAGTGCACTCGCAGCGACGGCGATGTATCCCGCGAATTCGTTGAGTCCCATCGCCAGTCCGCGCTGGCGAGGACCGGCGAGATCGATCTTCATGATGACGGTGAGCGACCAGGTAAGTCCCTGGCTGATTCCCAGCAGCACGTTCGCGGCGATCACCCAGTTCCAGGTGGGCGCGGTCATCAGCATGAACGGGACGGGAATCGCGACGATCCATCCCGCGATGAGCACCGCCTTGCGGCCGAATCGGTCGGCCAGCCGACCAGCGGCGTAGTTCGTGAGCGCCTTCGTCACGCCGAAGGCCGCGATGAACGAGAGGATCGCCGTACGCGCCGCGATCCCGAACTCCTGCTCGGCGATCGCGGGCAATATGCTGCGCTCGAGGCCGATCATCGCGCCCACGAGCGCGTTGACGAGGACGAGCAGGGAGAACTGCGCCCAGTTCTCGCGCAGTCCGAGCCGGATGACCGGCGGCGCTATCTCACGATGAACGGCAGCGACCTCAACGGCTCCGGTACCCCGGCCACGCGCACATCCATGATGACGTGCATCGGCTTATCGGGTGTCCAAAGAAAATCATATGTCTCTCCGACACCGAGTATGACGAACGCTGCACCGCTCGTGCGACGGGACGCCGGAAGATCCGCACCATCCTTTGCGTACGCTTGCCAGGTGAGCGTCGCCGAATCGGACAACAATCGCACGGCGAACGGTGCATTGCTCACGATGTTCGCGATCCGCAACCGATACGTCTGCCCTGCCTTCAGTTCCTTCGGTGAGAACCTGCGGAGTCCGTTCACCGTCGCGCCCCCCGGCGTGCTCGCACGATTCCCGACGACGAAGGTGAGATCGGTCTCCGGATCGTACGTCTCGCCGGGCTCCATGATGAGCATCGTGCCGTACATGCCGAAGGCGAGCTGCGGCTCTTCATCCATATGAGTGTGATACAGGTACGTGCCGGCGCGCGGCGGAGTGAACATCACGGTGAATGAGTCACCGGGCGCGACGAGTGGCGACGTGCGCGCGTCGGCGCCGCTGAATCCAGAGACGCCGTCGAAATAGCCATCGAGCTCCATACCGTGCCAGTGCACCGTGGTATGCTGCGGCAGGCGGTTCACGACCGTGATGGCGACGCGTTCGCCGCGCGTGAGCACGAGCGGCGATCCAGGGATCTCCACGGAGTCGGGACGCGGCTCCATTTCGCGCTGCAGGATGAACGACCGTGGCGCCGGTCGCTGCGGCATCGTGTCCGTGGGGGCACGCCGCACGAGCGGACCCTGCTGCGCAAGGAGCCGGAGCGTGCGCGCCGGCTTCGCATTGTCATCGATCGGCGCGATGAACGTCGCACCATCGCGCTTGCGCGGCCCGACCTTGATGCCCATCACGAGGCCAGACATGGAGTTCTTCGCATGCGCCGCCGGATCATGGCTCTCATGCTCGCGCACACTGTCGGGACGCTCCGGGTACGGCGAGATATGCGCGGCCATGTGACAATGGAATAGCCAGTTGCCAGCGCGCGTCGGCACGAAGTCCATGCGCATCGTGGAACCGGTCCGCATGAGCTCGGTCACCTGCAGCGGGTAGTCACCGGTGTACGTGGTGTCCGCGTATCCATTCCCTTTGGCGAGCCGGCGGAAGTGGAAGCCATGCAGGTGCATCGGGTGCGAGCGGTCGGTGCCGTTCACGAATCGCCAGCGCACGGTATCGCCCACAGCGTATTGAGTCGTCTCGGTGTACGGCCACGACTTGCCATTGATCGCGACATCGAACTCCACCTCGTCCTCGGCCATTCCCTCCGCGAACGGCTCCCGCAACGTCATCACGAAGATCCGCTCGCTCGTATCCACCGGCATGCCGCGCGGATCCACGATCATCGCACCCGTGAGCTGCGAGTCGTGCCCGGTGCGGCCGTTCAGCGGTGCATGCGATGTCGTCGCCCAATACATGAACGTGCCGGCCGAGTCGGCGGTGAACTCCACCACCCGTCGCTCGCCGCTCGGCACCACGACACTGTCGGTGTGCAGGAGTCCGCGCAGCACCAGCGTTGAGTCGGGCACTGAGTTGATGATCGTCGCTCGCACCTTCGTTCCCTGCATCACGCGAACCAGCGGCCCGGGGATGCGCGGCGTCCCATCGACGGCGGCGAATGCCTGCACCGAGACCGCGGAGTCCGCGCCGTCATCGGGCAGCCACTTCGCGACCTTGGCCTCGAGCACGATCTCCCTGACCCCACCTTTCACGACACCGGCCGGGGCGCGGTTGTCGTTCGCCACGACGAGTGGCGCCGCAAAGCTGAACGACAGAAGAGAGAGGGCCGCAGGCACGCAGAGCGCCGCAAGCCATGCCGAACGTCGAATAAGGCGCATTTTGGAGGAAAAGGGAGCCTTAACTTGGCTCGCTCGGGCACCCGCCGCAAGATAGGAAATTCAATCGGGCTCGGTCGAGTATCCGCAGGATAGCAGGATAGGAAATTCAATCGGGCTCGGTCGAGTATCCGGCGAACGTACGGCGCGATCGCGTACCCCGCGAGGGCCGGCGGGCGCGCAGCGGCCTGCCCGCCGCCCGCCGCCGCGCCTCGG
>CAYUMN010000268.1:0-3412 GCA_964445835.1 uncultured Gemmatimonas sp. | reverse complement strand
CACGACGCCGTTCATCGATCCGGCGAACGAGTCGATCTTCAATCAGTACACCGTCCGCCTCGACCGCCGTGATGCCCTCAAGGATCATCTCAAGGCCAAGGGCATCGGTCACTCCGTGTACTATCCGCTCCCACTGCACCTGCAGCCGTGCTTCGCCTACCTCGGATACCAGGAAGGCAGCTGCCCGGAATCCGAGCGTGCGTCGCGCGAAGTCGTCTCGCTCCCGGTGTTCCCGGAACTGACCCGCGCACAGGTCGACGAAGTCGTGGCGGCGGTCCGTTCGTTCTTCGGCAAGTGAACCACACACTCCTCTCATGACCACCATGCAGCAGTCCCTCCTCAAGAAGATCGAGGATCGCACGGCAGTCAGCGCGATCATCGGCCTCGGTTACGTCGGCCTCCCGCTCGCGATGGAACTCTGCGAAGCCGGCTTCCGCGTGATCGGGTATGACGTCAGCGAGCGCGTGACGGGTCTGCTCATGCGCGGCGAGTCGCACATTCAGGATGTGCCCGCCGAGCAGGTGAAGCGACACGTGGCGAGCGGCACGCTCATCGCGACGACCGATGCGTCGAAACTCGGCGAGGCGGACACCGTCTCGATCGCGGTGCCGACGCCCCTCGCGAAGACGCGCGACCCGGATATGTCGTACGTCCTCTCCGCCTCCTCGACGGTGGCGAAGTATGCGCATCCGGGCATGCTCATCGTGCTCGAGAGCACGACGTATCCCGGCACGACCCGCGAGCTGCTGCAGCCGCGACTCGAGGAGCAAGGACTCGTCATCGGCGAGACCGTCTTCCTCGCGTTCAGCCCAGAGCGCGTGGACCCGGGCAACCCGGTCTATCACACGAAGAACACGCCGAAGATCGTCGGCGGCATCACGCCCGCCTGCAACACGGTCGCGGCGGCGTTCTATCGTTCCACGATCGACACCGTCGTGCCGGTCTCGTCGCCGGAGGCGGCGGAACTCGTGAAGTTGCTCGAGAACACCTTCCGCTCGGTGAACATCGGCCTCGTGAACGAGATGGCGCTCGTCTGCGACCGACTCGGCGTGGACGTCTGGGAAGTGATCGACGCGGCGGCGACCAAGCCGTTCGGGTTCATGAAGTTCACGCCGGGCCCCGGCATCGGCGGGCACTGCATCCCGCTCGATCCGCATTACCTCGCGTGGAAGATGCGTTCGTTGAACTACAAGACGCGCTTCATCGATCTCGCGAGCGAAGTGAACTCGTCCATGCCCGACTACGTGGTGGAGAAGGTCGCGCGGGCGCTGAACGACGACAAGAAGGCCGTCAACGGAAGCCGCGTGCTCGTGCTCGGCATCGCCTACAAGCGCGACATCGATGACATGCGCGAGAGCCCGGCGCTGGACGTCATGCGGTTGCTCGAGGCGCGTGGTGCACATGTCGTCTATCACGATCCGCATGTGCCGTCGTTCCGCGAAGACGGGCACGAGATGCACGGCGTGGCGTTGACGGCGCAGGAACTGGATTCGTGCGATGCGGTCGTGATCGTCACCGACCACACGGCGGTGGATTACCAGTTCGTGGCGAATCACGCCCACCTGATCGTTGACACGCGTCACGCGATGGCGAAGGTCAAGGCGACGGGGAAGGCGCGTGTCATCGAGTTGACCAGCAGCGCGCCGATCGGCGCCAAGGGAGCCTGAGTATGAAGGTGACGGTCATCGGGACCGGCTACGTGGGTCTCGTCGTGGGCGCCTGTCTCGCCGAGACCGGGAACGATGTCATCTGCGCCGATCTCGACGTGGCGAAGATCGACGGACTGAAGCAGAATGTGCTTCCGATCTACGAGCCGGGTCTTGAGGAGTACGTCGAGCGCAATCAGTCCGCGGGGCGTCTGGCCTTCACGACCGACACCGCAACGGCGATTCGGGACGCCGAGGTGATCTTCATCGCGGTCGGTACACCGCCGGACGAAGACGGGTCGGCCGATCTCAAGCATGTGCTCGCGGTTGCCGACATGATCGGCAAGCATGCGGCGCGGGAGGTCGTCGTGGTGACCAAGTCCACGGTGCCGGTCGGCACGGCGGAGAAGGTTGCCGCCGCCATTGCGCCGAATGCCAAGGTCCCGTTCCACATGTGCTCCAACCCTGAGTTCTTGAAGGAAGGGGCGGCGGTGGACGATTTCATGAAGCCGGATCGCGTGGTGATCGGCGTGGACGGCGAGGTCGCGCGCGAGCGGATGGCCGATCTCTACGCGCCGTTCGTGCGCACGGGGAAGCCGGTCATCTTCATGGACATCCCATCCGCAGAGATGACGAAGTATGCGGCGAATGCCATGCTCGCGACCCGCATCTCGTTCATGAATGAGATCGCGAACCTGTGCGAGAAGGTCGGCGCGAATGTCGATCTGGTGCGAAAGGGCATCGGGTCTGACAGCCGCATCGGCTCCGCCTTCCTCTTCCCGGGACCCGGGTACGGTGGCTCGTGCTTCCCGAAGGATGTGAAGGCGCTGGTGCGCACGTCCGAGGAGCGCGGCGCGCCGATGGGTGTGCTGCGCGCCGTCGAGGCGGCCAACGATCGCCAGAAGCACCGGCTGTTCGAGAAGGCACTCGATGTTTTCGAGGGAGATCTGCGTGGCAAGCGGATCGCGTTGTGGGGATTGGCCTTCAAGGCCAACACGGACGACATGCGTGAATCGCCGGCGCTGGTGCTGATTGAGGAGCTACTTGCAGCGGGAGCAAGTGTTGTTGCGCACGATCCGGCCGCGATGCATGAGACCGAGCGCCGCATCGGCGATCGCATTGCGTATGCGAAGAGCGGCTACGAGGCCGCCCACGGTGCCGATGCGCTGATCGTCGTCACGGACTGGAATGAGTATCGCTTCCCGGACTTCGCGCGCCTCAGATCGGATCTCAAGGCACCGATCGTGATCGATGGGCGCAATCTGTACGACCCGACCAAGATGCAGGCCCTCGGATTCACCTATCGCTCGGTCGGCCGAGGCCGCGAATGAAGGTCCTCATCACCGGCGCCGCAGGATTCCTCGGCTCACACCTCTGTGACCGGTTCCTTCGGGACGGGCACGCGGTCGTCGGGCTCGACAATTTCCTGACCGGACATCCCGAGAACATCGCGCACCTGATCGGACACGAGCGGTTCCACTTCATCAAGCACAACATCTCCGAGTTCACCTACGTGTCGGGAGACCTCGATGGCGTGCTCCACTTTGCCTCGCCCGCGAGCCCAGTGGACTATCTCAACATGCCGATCCAGACGTTGAAGGTCGGCTCGCTGGGGACGCACAACGCGCTCGGCATCGCGCTCGCGAAGCAGGCACGCTTTCTCCTCGCCTCGACGAGCGAAGTGTACGGCGATCCGCTCGTGCACCCGCAGCCCGAATCCTACTGGGGCAACGTCAACCCCATCGGACCCCGTGGTTGCTACGACG
>CAYUMN010000267.1:0-3423 GCA_964445835.1 uncultured Gemmatimonas sp. | reverse complement strand
CTGCGCTCCCAGATGAAACCGGAGTCCCTCAGCTTCGAGTTGCTGCTGCAGCAGCGCGGCCACTTCGGCATCCTCTCGAGCAAAAAAGCTCGGCATCGCTTCGATCACATGCACGGTCGACCCCAAGCGGGCGAAGGCCTGCGCGAGTTCCGTCCCAATTGGTCCACCCCCGATCACCAGCAGCGTGCTGGGGAGCGTGGCGATCTCGAAGATCGTCTCGTTGGTGTGGAACGAAACGTCGGTGAGCCCGGGAATGGGAGGAACGGCGGGGCGGGTCCCGGTCGCGATGACCAGGTTGCGGGTTCGGAGTTGCCGACCATTCACTTCGACCAAGCCCGGCTCGAGAATACGCGCCGATCCCTCAAAGACGTCTACGCCAAGCCCGCGGAAGCGATCCGGAGAATCGTGCGGCGCAATGCGATCCTGCACGCGCTTCACATGCGCGAGCGCTTCGTCGAGATGCACGGTGATCGGGCCCGTCTCAATGCCGAACCGTCGCGCCCCGCGCGCCTGCTGCGCCGACCTCGCTGCGGCGATCAGCGCCTTGCTCGGCACGCAGCCGTTCCAGAGGCACTCGCCCCCCATCCGATGGCGCTCGATCAGCGCCACGCGAGCTCCGAGTCCAGCACCGCCAGCCGCGGTGACCAATCCAGCAGTCCCACCGCCGATAGCGAGTAGATCATAAGTCGGAGCGTTCATGAGGATCGGGCTCGGTGCTGAAGGTGACGGAGGAAATACGTTGGAACGTCTGACGCGCACCGGGTATTGCCTCGGTGCGTCGCCAGCCCCCCTGCAATACGGCGCGCCCCAAAAGAGTTCGCGCGGCTTCGATTCGTTTCATCGTCACTGCGTCTTCATAGCATCTTCAAAGCGTATTCAAAGCGTCTTCACTGCCAGACCAACCCAGCCCACCGATGCCGCGATCCACCACCACTCCCTCGCCGAATCGAGCCCGCGTACTCCTGCGCCTCGGCATCTTTGCGCTCGTCCTGCTGAGCGCGTGGCTCATCGCCGACGCCACTGGACTCCTGGCCTACGCCGATATCGCGAAGCTGGGCGAAGCCGTTCGGGCGGCCCGGGAGGTGCCGTGGGCCGCCCCTGCCTTTGTCCTAACGTACGCCATCGTCGCCTCACTCGGCCTGCCGGGCACCCCGCTCACGCTCGCGGGCGGAGCGATCTTCGGCGCCGCCGCAGGCACTGGGCTCAACTGGATCGGTGCGTCTCTTGGCGCGACCGGCGCCTTTTTCCTGGCCCGGGCCCTTGGGAGCGATGCCATCAGGTCGCTCCTCGGCAAGCGCGCAAGCGCACTCGATGCGCTGGCTGGAGACAAGGCGTTTCTTCCCCTGTTGCGTCTCCGGCTGATTCCGGTCGTGCCCTTCAACGGGCTGAACTTCGGCGCGGGTCTCGCTGGCGTACGTCCGGGCACATACATCGCCTCGACGATGCTGGGCATTCTTCCCGGCACCGCCATCTATACGTACTTCGCCGATGCGCTCCTCGCCGGCGTCGATGGCGCCAGAGCGGCGGCATTCCAGCAGATGCTGATCGCGGCAGCCCTCTTGGTGGCGCTCTCATTCGTCCCGACGTTTGCGCGCCGGATGGGCTGGATCGCCAGCGCAGCACTCGTCGTGGTGACCTCGGCGACGACGCTTCACGCACAGGTGCCCGATCACGCGCCGTGGTCCGCGATGCTCGGGAGTCACGTCACCGATGGGATGGTGGACTACGACGCCTTCCGACGCGATCCCCGCTTCAAGGCGTATCTCGCCATGCTCGACCGCACGGACCCCGCGCGCCTCCCCAACGCTGATCGCCTGGCTTACTGGATCAACGTGTACAACGCGTACACGATCGAGCTGATCAACGCGCGGGATGAACGGGGCTCCATCCGCAATATCAATAAGGTGTTCGGCATCACGACGCGAAGTCCGTGGGCGGAGCGCATCGTGCGAGCCGGCGGACGGACCCTGACGCTCGATGACGTCGAGCACGAGATCATCCGCAAGGAATTTCGCGACCCGCGCATTCATGTCGCGCTGGTCTGCGCGGCGATCGGGTGCCCGCCGCTGCGCAGCGAGGCCTACGTTGGGGCGCAGGTGGACGCACAGCTCGACGAACAGGCGCGGCGGTTTCTCGCGCAACGGACCAAGAATCGCGTGGACGTGGCAAATCGGACCGTCTACGGTTCGCCGATCTTCACCTGGTACCGCGTGGACTTCGGCAACGACCTCGCCGGTGTCGGCGCCTTCTGGGCGCGCTATGTCCAGAGCGACGCGGAGCAGGAACTGCTGCGCTCAGGGCGCTTTCGTTGGGTGGATACCGAGTACGACTGGACGTTGAACCTGCGCCGCGCCACCCGCTAAGCCGTGATCGTTGGGAACTCCGGAGCCGCGAGCCGGCTTGTCTCCACGACACGAGGCTCCTGACTGCATTCCCTTCCGCTCGTACCCATGCCAATTACCCCCATCGCCGTCGGCACTCCCGAGGCGCTCGCGTCGCAGGCCGGCCGCACCGTCATCTACAAGCACAGCCCCACCTGCGACGTCTCGCAGTGGGCGGCGCATCAGATGTCCAAGCTCGTGGCACAGGATCCCGATGTGACGATGCATCTCGTGGATGTCCTGGAGCAGCGTCCGCTCTCGCTCGGCATCGAGTCCCACTTTGGCGTGCGCCACGAGTCGCCGCAGATCCTGATCATCGAAGACGGCACCGTGGTGTGGCACGCCTCGCACCGCGCCCTGACGGTGGATCGGGTGCGCGCCGCAATCGCGGGCGAGACGTCCGGAATCGGCGCGCGGATGTGATCCGGATGTAATCCGGAGACGGCGCACCGTATCCGCGGTGCGCTCAGCCGAAATCCGCGTACTTCGGATTCGGTATGAGCACCCCGTCCACGATCTGCTCACGGTCCCACGGCAGCACAATGCGCGACTCCGTCTCGAGCCCGAAGTAGTCCGGCACGTAGGGGCCGGTCCTGAAGCTCACCGCGGTGCGCACCTCGCGCGCGCCCGCGTTGACGATCGCCGCCACCGCGAGCCGCATCGTGTCGCCGTTGTTACAGGTCTCATCCACGATCAGCACGCGCCGCTTGAGCACGTCGGTCGGTGCCGCGGAGAGCACGGCCGGCGTCTCGCGCACGGTGTCCGAGTGATACCGGCGGCTCACAATGATCGAGTGGAACGGGCGATCAAGCATCGCCGCGACCACCGCGCCGGGAACCACACCGGCCGTCGCCACCCCGACCACGACCTCGGGGTCGAAGGTCTTCGAGACCTTAAGGGCCAAGGCGCGGGAGAGCTCGCCGAAGAAGGGCCAATCGACGATCATCGTCTCGCGAGGGGCAGGCTGGCGGCGCGTGGGCATGATCGGGGCTCGGGGCATGGGTCTGGACCGAAGTCTAGGCGGTTGCACGCGGGCGAGGAA
>CAYUMN010000266.1:1691-3434 GCA_964445835.1 uncultured Gemmatimonas sp. | reverse complement strand
CGAGTCCAAGGAACGACGCTCCAGAATGCCCCGAGACCGATAATCGGTGCCGACCAGATCATTCGATGACACCCTGAAACGGCCTCACTGCGATCCTTGGGACTTATTCTACGGCCTTAACGTTGTCTTGTGCTGCGGACGCTCCCATAAGTTGCAGGTGAGTGCCCCCGCTCTACCGAAAGGTACGACGGAGCGGGGCCGCTCACCGGCTTCCCCAGTGCGACCGTCAGCCACCAAGCGTCGTCGTGTGGCGGGATCACGGCACTTCCCACCGCTTGCCGGTCGGGCCACACTCACACTGAACCACCTTCGCATCGCGAATGTATCTGATCAGCTGACCGCAAGCCGCGCAGTGAAAGAGGGCATGGAGCTCCGCTACGGATTCAACGAAGTCAACCACCTCTTGGCGCGACGTACCTGCTGCGATGAGGTTGTTATGCGTCAGCAGGTTTGCGAGAAGTGCGGTCGAACGAAAGTTGACGATAGCTGAGCGATTCTCGTCCTCAAAGCGAGGGTTGAGTTTCTTAGCGCGACTCATCACTGGCTCGAAGAGCGCGCCGACGTCATACTTTGCGTCTGCTCGCGGCACCAGCGGAGCCTGGAGATTGACGGCAAGCTTGAACAGGAATCCTTCAAGCGTATGCCGTGCAAGGCTTGCGGCGCCCTGTTTGTCGTCAGCCGCCGCCTTCGCACGCATATCGACCCACCGATCGACATATGGTGACCAGCGCGGACCGTCTTCGAGACTCCAACTCGTAATGCGGATTGGAGTGAGCGACGTGTATCGCATTGCTCGCGCTATGCTGATAAACTCCTCGAACCACAGTGCGTCATGTGTAGTGACAAGTAACTGATAGTCGGTGAATTCTCTCAGTAACAGCGCGCAGATGCGAGTGCGGTGCGCGGCATCTACAGAGGATATTACATCGTCGAGCACCAGCAAGGGTACGCCTGCGCCGAAGTGCTTGACGAATGCCAAGAAAATACACAGCCCAAGGGAATCGAGGTGAGCCTCACTGTTGTACGCGCGCGGGTCAACGTCGTCCACCTCCGCGAATGAAGTGCGAATCGCCGCGCTGCCTCTTCGGGTGGCGCTTACCGTCAACTTCACCGCGCCGTACGGTTCGGAGGGATGAATGCTATGGTAGAACGCCGTGATGTCAGTCTCAAGCGTATCGTAGACCTCTTGAACGCGGCGCTTCCGGGCGGAAACGAGAAGAGTGTGAATCTTTCTTAACGCTACGGCCGACGCTGTGTCCTTGGCCAGTTCCTCAGCGGTGGCAACCAAGGTGAGGGCTGCAGTCACGACCCGACCGAGCAGGTCCGCCACAGCGACGATGCGCTCGTCAGCAGCAGTCGCAATGAGCGTTGCGATCTCCTCCTGAGCACGAGCAGATACGCCTTCCAGAGTCTGACGAACGGAGCCCAACGGAGAGTCGATTGCGAAGGCCGCAAACGTTCCGAGCTCTAGCTCTTGCACGGGGGCGTCTAGCCGCGCCTTCCAAGCATCGCACCATTCAGAGAACTCCGCGAAAACGGCCGCCTCGGCCTCCGAATCTATCTTCAATTGCTGGCTTGGCGCGTTTGCCACGGTTCTCGCGCGTTCGAGATCCGCACTCAAGCGGCTCTTTGACGCGGTGAGTTCAGCGACTCGCGCGGCGATCTTCTCGGTGGCAGAGATGCGTGCAGTCAATGAGCGCACCAGTTCGCCGGACTCAATTGGCCGCTCGCATACCGGGCAGT
>CAYUMN010000266.1:0-1681 GCA_964445835.1 uncultured Gemmatimonas sp. | reverse complement strand
CTACGCTTCGCTCATGTTCGTCAGGCTTGCGAACAACGAGAAGGTCGCGCGCTGACTTCCAGACGGCCAGCATACGCGACTGAACCAACGCGGCGACTTCTGCCTGAAGCGCGGTTGTGTCGTTCCAGAAGCTCTCGCGTGTTGCGAGGCTGGCAGAGACCGCCGCCAGACCCTGCATGGCAGTCACGCGCGAGTTCAGCAGAGCGGCGCGCTCTGCACTCGCACGATGGCTAGAACCGGCGATGGTCGCGACTCGGCGCGACTCGGCTTCTTCGAGAGATGCGAGGGGTTCTTCCTTTAAGGCCTTCAGTCGAATGTTGGTCTGGGCCAGGATGGCGGTTGCTGTGAGTTCTTGCAACGGGCCAAGCACACTCTCAAGCTGGAGGCGAAGGTGAGCGCAGGCGCCGGAACGGCTATCTCGCTCCTCCTCAGCTGCATCGGCAGCCTCTTTCCATTTCTGCTCAACCGGATCAAGCACATCGGCGCCAATTAGGGCGGACAGCTGCTGGTATCGCGGGGCGTCCTGTGCGGTAATGAACTTCAGAAGCTGCGCACGCCGGAGGATGAAGGACGATCGGCCAAGTGCGATCATGAAGTCGCGAATCGCTGGAGGTCCGCCCAAGACTCCATCCGCACCGCGCCGTGCAGGTTGCATATGGCCGCGCACGGTTGCAGCGACTGATAGGGACGTTGCGGGCAGTGCGACGTGCGGCGCGTGCTTCCGTGTCGAGGTTGCCTGCGAGTCTTCGAGGTGGCTGACCGCACCGGCGGTCAGATACTCCAGAGCGTCCACCACCGAACTCTTTCCTGTTCCGTTCTCGCCGTACAGTAGGAGGCTCTTTCCGGAGAACGGGAGGATGTCATCGCGTAAGCCGCGAAAGGCGGTTACGACGAGAGTCTCAATCTTCACGGGTCACCTGCCTTGACAGGGCCCTAAGCGTGCGGACCGTTTCGGGATGGCCAAGTGTCCCCGCAGCCACGCTGGTCTCGATTGCGTCAGAAACCTCCTTTGGCAACGAGCCGTCCTTCTTCAGCGCAGCCAGAAACTCTGCGAGAATCTCGGATACGATGTTGGAATCAGGCATCCAGATTTCGGCAGAGTTTAGATAGGAGATGGACGATGGCCCGCGTCTAAGTGGCTAGGTCCTGCGACTACGGCAACCTGCATGTCGTCCACATAACGTGGATTATGCTACGAGCTTTTTGCTACCGTAAGACCTTCCCTCGCTCACCGCCGCCGCAGCATCTCCACCACTCCGACCCGCGGCGCACTCCTCACATCCCATTCATACCGCCCCCGCTTCATCGTTGCCATATATATATCCTTGCGCACCCGCTCGTCCATCACCTCATCAATCTGCGCCGTTAACAACTCCACCTCCGCAATTAACGCCCCGGCGTTAACAACCCCTCGCGCATACCGCTTCAAGTACCGCAGCTCCCGCTCCAGGTACCGCCGCGCCTCTCCACGCGCCGCCTCGCGGTTCATCTGCACCGCCCGCCCCAGCACCATCGACTGCCACACCATCAGCGCCGCCAAACTCCGGTCCTGATCCCGCGGCTGCGCCTTATTTTCGTCCGAAGCCACAAACCGCAGGTACATCTCCGGCGCACGAGCAGAGATCTCCCCCGACCCGTCCGCGCACTGCGCCGTCACCGACGCATTGAACGGAATCAACAC
>CAYUMN010000265.1:0-3462 GCA_964445835.1 uncultured Gemmatimonas sp. | reverse complement strand
GCGTCGCGACCAGATTATTGGACTGTAGATCGGGCGCGGGTCGGGCGCCGGTCGGGCGGAGGTCGGGCGCGGGTCGGGCGCGGGTCGGGCTAACGCTTTGACGCGGTATTAACGCAGGGCGACCGAGGGCATTTTGCCGCCCGCTTACAGCGGCGCGTGAATGCGTGCACTATAGATGCAGTGGCGCAGCCCTCTTCCCTCCTCGATCGGAATAACCCGAGTACGCCGCTCCGGCTGACGACGCTCGGCCCCACGTCACTCGAACGGCAGACCGACGACGGGAGCTGGGTCCCGCTCCTCCGGACGGGCAAAGTGCTCGGGCTCCTCGTGCATCTCGCGTGTCGTGATGGCCGTCGGCTCTCCCGAGGCCGGCTTGCGGATGTGCTGTGGGGCGATGAGGCCCCGGAGCGGTCGCGCGCGACGCTTCGCACGACACTGCACTCGCTCCGCGCCCTCGTGGGCGAATCGGTGATCGATGCGGACCGCGAAGAGATCGGCCTCGTGGAGGGCGGGGTCACGGTCGATCGCGATGCGTTCATTGCCGCGGGGCGCGCGGGGCAGTTCGACGCGATGCTCGCGGCGTACGGCGGTCCCTTCTGTCAGCGACTCGACGTCGGGGGAGCAGACTCCTTTGAGCGCTGGGCCTCCGCGGAGCGGGCGCGACTGCGTCAGATGATGATCGACGCCGCGGCGCAGGCGATCCCCGCGAAGGTCGCGGCAGGTCAGGTGCAGGCGGCACTCGCGGCCGCGCGACGACTCGATGCGATCGAGCCCGGTGACGCGCGTGTTGTCGTGCTGCTCTTTGATCTGCTCGTCGCCACGGGTGCTATCGCCGAGGCCCGCGAGAAGATCGAACTCGTGCGCATGCAGTTGGATTCGGAACGTGACTCGGTCCCGCCGCCGATCGCTGAGCGCTTGGCGCGAATCAGGCGTGCGACCGTCGCGTTGCCAGCGCCGGCGGCGGGGACGCTCGCCGCGCTTGGGCAGGATCTGGTGGAGCGCGATGAACAGCTGGACGTCCTGCTGCGCGAGGCTGAGATGGCGCGGGCGGGGCGTCCGCGTCGCGTGGTGCTCGCCGGACCGGCGGGGGTCGGCAAGTCGCGCATTCTCGACGAGTTCGATGCGCGCATGCGACTCCGTGGCGCACGCGTCGTCCGCGTGCGATTGCTCCCAGGCATGCGCGACGTGCCCTACTCGGCCTTTGCCGACACCGTGCGCGCGCTCGCGGCGTTGCCCGCCGCCATTGGGGTGTCGGAGAGCACGGCGCATGCGCTGGTCGGTCTGCTGCCGGAGCTCTCGAGTCGATTCCCCGCGGCGCGCGGCGCGGTGCTTCGTCCGGAAGATCGCGCCTTCGTCCTTCGTGATGCCGCCGCGGATCTCTTCGCGTCCGTCTCCGAGCAGCGACTCGTCGTGCATCTGGTGGACGACCTGCACTACGCCGATGACGCATCGCGGGATCTCTTCCGCGCGGTCCGTCTCGAGACGGAGCGTCGTCAGGACCAGACGATGCGACTCCTCACGGTCCGGAGCGTGCGCCGAGTGTCCCCGGCGGATCTGCGGATGACGGACACGGTGGTCGATGTCGGTCCGCTCACCGTGGGGGGCGTCCGCCGGCTACTCGAGGATGTGGCGATCCTGCCGGAGGCTCCCTGGGTGCCTGAGCTTATTTCGCGACTTGAGGCGCGAAGCGGCGGCATTCCGCAACTCGCGCTACAGGCGGTGCGCGCGGCCGCATCGCAGGGATTGTTGCGCGTGAGTGACGGGGTGTGGGAGACCGCGGAGCCGGAGCGCCTCGTGCAGTCCGTCGAGGAGTTCGCCGGGCTTGGTGCGCTCCTCCACGCGTCGTCGCCGTCGGCGGTCCGTGTACTCCGCTTGCTCGCCGCGTGGGGCAGGCCAATGGACGAACGCGACCTTGCCGGGGTCTGCGATCGCGATCTCCCGGTGCTCGTGGACGCCGAGTGGCGGCCGGCGCTGCAGTGGCTCGAGGAGCTCGGCCTCGTGCAGTCGCGTGAGCTCACCTGGGGGATCGCACACGACACCGTCCTTGAGGCGCTGGCCAAGGAGAGTCGGCAGACGAATGTGGAAGATCCCTTCGATGCGTTGCTGGCGCACTTCGGCGATCACGCGCGGTTGACCGTTGGGGTCTTGGCGCATCTCTCGCTCTTGGCGGGGCAGCGCGACGAGCCGTCGCGCGCGGTCGGGCTCGCCCGTCAGGTGTTGCGTGCGCCGGCGCTCGAGAACGCGGGGATCACAGCGCAATCGTTAGCGCGGCGCGTGGCGCAAGGCTCGGGGCATCCCGAGTGGGAGCGCGTGATCTTTGGTCGCCTGGGGTTCGTCGCGCGGCAACGGGAGTCGACGCGGGCGATGCTGGCGGTGGGTGTGGCGTTGGCGGCGGCATTGTTGGTCTGGCTCGCGAGCATGCTCCAGCCGCGGTTGATCGTGGATGTCGAGCCGTTGACCGAGATCGCCCGCGGACAGCAAGCCTTCGCCGAGTTGATTGTTCAGCCCCGCGTGGTGCTGATGAATGGATTCGGGCGGCAGCTCGACTTCGCCGGCGAGGTGCGCGCCCGTCCGAGCTCGGGGCAGCTCTTTGGTGACACGGTCGTCCAGCTCGACTCGGGCCGAGGACAGTTCCGGCGTCTCACCTACATGGGGGAGCCACCGCCCAATGACATTCCGAGTGTGCAGGTGCGATTCGACGGGCCATGGTGGGCGCGTTCCACCGCGGTGAACATCCGTGGGTACTATGGCGGCAAAGTCAACGACGATTTCGTGCCGCACGAGCTGGTCATCAACGGCACGCTCGTGGACGAATCGCGCATTTACCGTGCGCGGCTGGGGGACTCCCTCCGCTTCGATCTGACCTTCGAATTCTCGACCATCATCGCGACCGCGAATTACCTGTTGGCCGCCTCGCCGACCTGGGGCCCGCGCGATCAGAACATCGTGCGCATCACGGGCCTGCCGAGTCCGGTGCGCGGCGGGTGGCGAACCGTCACGTTCTCCATGGCCCCCCCAACGACCACCGGGGCGCACCACGTGCTGATCCTCTTCGGCGCCGAGGACACGGCAGAGCACATGTTCTCCGCCACGAACTGGACGGCCGGGGCGCCGCAGTGGTACGACGGGAATGATCTGCTTGACGCGGGGTTCGATCGCTTTGAGGAGCTGCGTCGGACAGGGGTGTTGATAGCGGAGCCGCAGCGAACGGGGCCGTACCGCACGCGGTTGGGGGAGGCGCGTTTCGGGGAGCATCTGGAGCCCCGTGTGCATTTCACGCCGGGCGAGCGAGGAGGGACAACGCGGTGGCAGGGGATGGGGGTGTTGGTGACGGTGGAGTAGGGGGCGCACCCAGCGTTAGATTGACGGAGCAGTTCTCCTCCAGCCTTCCGTCGCATGCGCCCCGACGTCCTCGAAACCCTCGTCTCCCTCGCCAAGCGGCGCGGCTTCATCTTCCAGTCC
>CAYUMN010000264.1:0-3468 GCA_964445835.1 uncultured Gemmatimonas sp. | reverse complement strand
TCCGCCTCGACCTTCTTCCGCACGTCCTCGACGCTTGCGTCGTAGGACAGCGTGATCTGCGCGCGCCCCGTGATGCCCGGGCGAACCTGCTGGCGCGCCTGATAGTCCTGCACTTCCGTGCGCAGATTCTCGAAGATCGCTGGCTGCTCCGGACGCGGCCCCACCACGTTCATTTCGCCACGGAGCACGTTCAGCAGCTGCGGCAGCTCATCAAGACGGGACTTCCGGAGAAAGCGGCCAATCGCCGTGATGCGCGGATCGTTCTCGCCGCACCACTGCTGAATCTCCTCGCCCGGCTTGGTCGGACGCATGGTGCGGAACTTGAAGATCGTGAACGGCTTCCCGCCGACATCCTGCTGGCGACGGAAGTTCCCGCCATTGCTCGTGCGGCGGCAAAGCCCAACGCGGACCTGCTTGTAGAACACCGGGCCCGGCGACGACAGCTTGATGGCAAGGGCCACGGCCGCCATGACTGGCGCCGTGATGATGAGCCCAAAAGCAGCCACCGCAACATTCAGTGCGCGGCGACCCTTCTCCATGTCGTGCGGATGCGCCTCGACCGGAAGGTCGAGAATCTCCGCGCGCTGGATCTTGGGGAGGATGGTGTGGAGGCCGAAGGTCGTCATGTCTGGCATACTACTTCGCACGACCCATGCCGCGAACGTCACGGTTGCGTTATCTCCGCAAGCCGTTGCAGGAAAACAGGTTAGACTGTGGTGTATAGCAACTATTCACTACGCAGATCTGTGGTGTGTTGTGGCAGCGCAACACCATGCCGAACAGTGCACCCCCCTGCTACATCCGGACTTGGGCCGGAAGCTCCAATTCAAAGTAGAAGCGCGTCCCAGCCCCTGGGGTCGTTTCGTACCGAATCTCCGAGTCCATCGCCCGCAACAGCTTCCGGCAGAGCGCCAGCCCCAGCCCCGTCCCCGAGAACATATACCCCGACCCAGCGCGAGCCGCGCGGCCAGTGGCGCGACGGAATGGACGGAACAGATGCGGAATCGCCGCCTCCGGAATCCCACGCCCCGAGTCCAACACGGCGAACTCGACCCGCGACGGCGTCGTGGCCCGCACCTGGACCTCGACGCTCCCCTCATCGGTGAACTTTAGGGCATTCGTGACCAGGTTGAGCAGCACACGCCCCAGCGCATGCGGCATCCCGATCCGCTGGTCGGACGGCAACTGCCGAAAGACCATCCGCAACCCCTTCTCCTCGGCGATCGGGCGCACCATGATCGCCACTCCTTCCAACACTTCGGAAACAGAGAACGGCACGCGGTCGCCGTCGGGGACCTGATCTCCCTGTCGCGCCATCTCAATCACATCGGTGGCCATGGAGCCAATGCCCAGTGCCGCGCTGTAAATCAGGCGGAGCTGCTTTCGCTGCACATCCGTCACCGCGCCCGATTGCCCCCGCTCCAGCAACTCGGCCAGACACCGAATTGAGGTGAGGGGGGAGCGCAGGTCGTGCAGCACCTCAGTCACCATGTTCAGGCCGTCGGGGCCAGAGATCTGGGAATTGAAGTAACGGTCCCAGTCAGGCTCAAGTCGCCGGCGCATGGCGTCGAGCCCGCGCATCAGCGAGAGAATCGCGTCGCGCTCTACGTGGGCATTGGTGGACATGGCGCCGAGTAGGGAGGAGCCGATACGCTCGAGCAGGAAGCGCGTGAGGGTGATGTTGCCCTCGTGCGGGGCAATCTCCCGATCCTGCGACGCGGCTTCAATTCCATTTACCAGCCACGCGACAACGACTCTGATCTCTCCCGGCTCGTACGACTCCTCGAGCAGAGGCTCCCAGATGTTGCGCACTTCCTCGCCTGCGAGCTGCAGCAGTGCGAGCGGATCCCCACCAGTGCCCAAGCCTCCAGGCACGGCCCGGAGATGCCCGGAGCGTGCGGTGGAGCGGGAGTCGGAGGCGGAGTCGGCCACTGGGATCGATTAGTTGCGGTTGGGGCTCACAACAGCCTCACGCTGCAGGCCGTGGCGTTCCATCAGGCGGTAGAGCGTGGTGCGGTCCACGCCGGCAATACGCGCGGCCTTGGACATGTTGCCATCGGCGGCGGCCACGAGCTCCTCGATATACCGCCGTTCGAACTGTGCGATCACCCTCTCGCGCGCCTCGTGATAGCTCTGCGCAAGGAGGTCAAAGCTGAAACTCTGCTCCCCGCTGGCACGGGGCTTGGAGCGTGCCGCGCCATGCAGTGGGATATCACCAGCGCGGACCGGCTGCCCCGGCTCAAGTAGGACGACTGTGTGCTCAATAGCGTTCTGCAGCTCACGCACATTGCCCGGCCAGGCGTGCACCTGCAATGCCTGAATCGCATCTTCGGCCAGCGTTGGCATCCGCGTCTCAGTGCCGCGGTGCTGACGCCAGTATTTCTTCAGGAAATGATTCGCGAGGAGTACCACATCCTCGGGACGATTGCGTAACGGTGGAATCTCAATTGGCACCACGCGGAGCCGGTAATAGAGGTCCTCGCGGAGGACGCCCTCGCTCACGGCAACGTCGGCATTGCGGTTAGAAGCCGCAATGAAACGCACATTCACCACCGTGCTATTGGCATTGCTGCCCACGCGCCGCACCACGCCGTCCTGGATCACGCGGAGCAACTTGGCCTGGAGGGGCTTCGGCATCTCCGTGAGTTCGTCGAGGAACATCGTGCCGCCGCTGGCGGTCTCCAGCAGGCCGGCTTTGTCGCGCACGGCGCCAGTGAAGGAGCCCTTCACGTGGCCGAACATCTCACTTTCCAGCAGGCCTTCGGGGAGCGCGGCGCAGTTCACCGCCACGAGCTGCCGACGGCTGCGGCGGCTCCGGCGGTGGATGTATTGCGCGATCATCTCCTTGCCCGAGCCCGTCTCTCCGGTGATGAACACCGAGGCATCGGTCCCCGCGACTTTGCGAGCGAGTTCGAGGCAGCGGGCAAAGGAGGGGGACACCCCGAGCGGGGCGTCGTCATCCCCGGGCTCGGCGTTCACAAAATCGCCCCGGACCCCCTCGTTCTCGCGCCCGACCATGAGGGTATGCGCGGCGCGCCCGACCAAAATCTCGAGATGCGTGGCCGAGAAGGGCTTGGGGAGGTAGTCCCAGGCGCCGGTGCGGAGCACCTCGACATTCGAGGACACGCTGGGGTTGCCGGTCATCACGATCACCAAGGGGGCGGGGGTCCGCTCCATTGCGGCCTTGGTGATCTCAACCCCGGTGATGTCGGGGAGGTAGAGATCGCTCAGGACAATATCGAACGCCCGCCGCTGGAGGAGGTCGATCGCCTCTTGGCCGCGGGAGGCGACCTCGACGCGGTAGCCGAGCCCGGTGAGGATGGCGCGACAGGTCTCCCGCAGGGTCCGCTCGTCGTCGACGATGAGAACCGAGAGCGTGGCGCGAAACTCGCCAGTGACGAGGGAGTTCTCTCGTCCTTCGACGGCGTTTGATGCGGCTTGGAACGGACTGGTCACGTGGGGCTGGCG
>CAYUMN010000263.1:0-3485 GCA_964445835.1 uncultured Gemmatimonas sp. | reverse complement strand
GTTCGAGCCAGCGTTCGTTCGTGTTGTCGATCGGCTGCCAGAACTCCTGCGGGTCCGCGGTGTGGATGAACACGGGGAGCTTGAGGCGCGCCGCCGCCTGCCAGACGGGGTCAAGGGCAGGGTCATCGATCTGGAGGCGCGAGCCATCGGCCTTCCGGGTGCTGAGGCCGAGTCCCTTGCCGATCTCACCAATCCCGACCGCGCCCGTGGCCACATCGGCTTCGAGCTGCGCCACGGCGCGTTCCGCCCACCCCGGGCCGACGTCCCGAAAGTCGATGCCGGTGAGGAACCGCAGGCGATCGCGCAGGCGGGGAGAGGCCTGCGCCAACGCGACCTGCGTGCGCAGCGCGTCCCCGGACACGTTGTTCGCTACCACCATCACCCGGACGCCGATTCGGTCCAGGTCATCCGCGAGTCGCTCGAGTGCCTCGGCGGAGCCAAGTCCGGTGGGGTGTCCGTGATAGTCGATCGACGGGAACTTCGACTTCGGCACGAGGTGCGCGGTGGTCACCAGCGTGGAGCGCGGGCGATAATCGAGGATCGAGGGGGCGGGGAGGGTCGGTGGGCGGCAGTTCCGTGGCCGTACCTCGGTCATGCCGGCGGGGCACTCCTCGCCCGCCTGGATGGTCACCCCGCCTCCGCCGCCCGGCTGGCCGGCGACGGCGGCCGGGAGGATGACGAGGGCGAAAAAGGCAGAGGCAAGGCGCATCGGGTCACTCGTGCAGCGGGACGTCGAACGGGTGGTCCGTTGAACGATAGTCTCCCTCAGGATTTCCTCTAGGGCGACTGCCTACTGAGCTCGGGGGAGTCCGCTGATGGTCCTCGGTCGGCCGGTGTCCGAACTTTCGGATGTCCTCGAACACGGAAGCCCATCATGCGCCACATCGTGATCGTCGGCGCCGGTACCGCCGGCACCATCATGGCCAACCGTCTCGCGCGCGCCCTGCGCGCCGAGATCCAAAAGGGCCGGACCCTCATCAGTGTCATCGATCCTGACCCGGTCCATCTGTATCAACCGGGGCTCCTGTTCATCCCCTTCGGTGAATACACGCGTGCGGATATCGTGCGGGACCGTGCCTCAACACTGCCCGGCGGGGTGCACTACATCGCGGGTGCGATTGGGAGCATCGATCCGGCGAGCGACACCATCACGATGGAGACCGGGAAGGTGTTCTCGTATGACGTGTGCATCATTGCGTCGGGCACACGCATCGCGCCCGAGGAGACCGAGGGGATGCTCGCGGCGGGTTGGCGCGAGACGGTGCACGAGTTCTACACGCTGGAGGGGGCCGAGGCGCTCGCGCCCGCGCTGGCTGCCTTCTCACGGGGCAAGCTCGTCGTGAACATCGTGGAGATGCCGATCAAGTGTCCGGTCGCGCCGCTCGAGTTCGCCTTTCTCGCCGATGCCTACTTCACCAGGCGCGGCATCCGTCAACAGGTCGACATCACGTATGTGACGCCGCTCGACGGCGCCTTCACCAAGCCGGCGTGCACGAAGTCGCTGACGCATCTGTTGGCGGAGAAGGGCATCCGGCTTGAGACGGAGTTCAGTGCCGGTCGCGTCGATGGCGTGCGTGGCGAACTCATCTCGTATGACGATCGATCGATCCCCTTCGATCTCCTCGTGACCATTCCCACGCATCGAGGCGCGGCATTCATTGACGCGACCCCGGGGCTTGGCGACGCGATGGGATTCGTCCGCACCGACCCGCGGACGCTGCAGTCGGAACTGAAGCCAAACATCTTCGCCATTGGCGATGCCACGAATGTGCCGACATCCAAGGCGGGCTCGGTCGCACACTTCGAGTCCGAAGTGCTCGAGGCGAACATCCTGCGCTTTCTCGATGGGCGCCCGGTCGAGCCGCTGTTCGACGGCCACGCGAACTGCTTTATCGAGACCGGCTACGAGAAGGCGCTGTTGATCGACTTCAACTACGCAACCGAGCCACTCCCCGGATACTTCCCCTTTGCCTGGGGGCCGATGCCGCTCCTCAAGCAGAGTCATCTCAATCACCTCGGGAAGCTGGCGTTCCGGCGTGTGTATTGGAACGCGCTCCTCCCGGGGCACGACTTCCCGGGCATTCCGGCGCAGATGAAGCGTAGCGGCAAGCAGTTCCCCACCGAACCTGTCGCGCTTTGAGGCACCTATGTCCACCCTGACCGCTGTGTCCAGAAACGCCGAAGGATTTCTCGATCGCGTCGAGGATTGGGATCGTGACCTCGCCGCGCAGATCGGCGTTGAATCAGGGATCCCGACGCTGACGAAGCGACACTGGCTCGTGATCGACTACATGCGCGATTGCTACCTGCGCACGAGAGCTGCGCCCACCATCCGCACGCTTGGCAAGGAGTCGGGGGTCGAGATCAAGGAACTGTACGCGCTCTTTCCCAAGGGGCCGGCCAAGCTCGCCGCCAAAATCGGTGGGATCCCCAAGCCGACGGGCTGCATCTAACACCCAAGCACATCAGCCGCGGCCAGCCGAGGCCAGCCGCGAGGAGCTCGTCATGACGCTTGCATTCACGAATCTCACGGGGACCTCAGCGACGGTCGCCGAGCCGCCGGCCCTCACCAAGGTGTCTATCATCGTCTCGAAGGGCTCGC
This sequence comes from uncultured Gemmatimonas sp., assembly GCA_964445835.1. Classification (GTDB taxonomy): domain Bacteria; phylum Gemmatimonadota; class Gemmatimonadetes; order Gemmatimonadales; family Gemmatimonadaceae; genus Pseudogemmatithrix. The sequence goes on along the minus strand of CAYUMN010000263.1, from coordinate 883 downwards.
TTGAAGGCATCTATCCCGCGCTCATCATGGCGAACGGCGCGCGTATGGAGGGCATCGACGCGAATCTGTTCTTCACCTTCTTCGGCATGGATGCGATCCACAAGGAACGCCATGCGGGCATCAAGGTCGCCACGGTCGGGAATCCCGGTCTGCATCTGGCGACCTGGCTCGGGGGCGTGCCGGGGATGTCGGCGCTCGTCACGAAGCAGATGATGAAGTCGATGGAGAAGCTCGACATCCCGCCGATTCCCGAGTTCCTCGAGATGATCGCCGATTCCGGTGGGCATCTCTATGCCTGCAAGGCGAGCGTCGAGATGTTCGACCTCACCATGGACGACTTCATTCCGCAGGTTGAGTCGGTCATTACGGTCGGGGAGTTCTACCAGATGGCGGCGGGCGGGCAGATCATCTTCACGTGAGTGCGCGGTGCCGCGCCATCACGGCGGCCACGCGGCGGCAGAGCAGGTCGGGGTGAAAAGGTTTGAGGATGTAGTCGGACATCTCTGCCGCATGCGTTCGGCGCTCCTCCTCCGAGAGCGCCGTGGCCGTGAGGGCGACCACGGGGAGGACGTCGCTCCCCAGTCCAAGCCGCTCACGAATCTGTCGCGTCGCCTCGAATCCGCTCATTCCCGGCATCTGGATATCCATCATCACGAGGTCGAACGTCGCGGTGCGGAGCGCCTCGATCGCCGCCGCACCAGTACCCGCCGGCGTCACCGTCGCTCCGGACTGCCCGAGGAAGAGTGCCGCGACCTGACGATTCATTTCATTGTCGTCCACCAGCAGGATCCGAGTCCCAATGAGGAGTTGCGGCTCGGGAGCCGCCAACGGCACAAGCGGGGCCATCGGTGCCGTCTGCACCGGCAGTACCGCGGGGAGGGGG
>CAYUMN010000262.1:0-3486 GCA_964445835.1 uncultured Gemmatimonas sp. | reverse complement strand
CCCCGAGGATATCCCCGTCCTCGCCATGCGCTTCGCGATGCGCGCCGCCAAGGAATACCAAAAAGACATCAAAGGCATCGCCCCGGACGCCATGGACTGGCTCCGCACGCAGCCCTGGCCCGGCAATGTCCGCGAACTCCAGCACCTGGTGGAGCGCGCCGTTATCCTCGCCGAAGAACCCATGCTCGGCGCCAGTCGCTTCGCCCACGGACGCCCCACCCCCCGCTCGGAAGCCCTTCCCACACGGCCAGCAGACGACGGCGCCATCATCCTCAAGTCGCTGCGCATCGCGGACGCCGAGGACACACTGATCGCCGCCGCCCTGGCGCGCACGGAAGGCAACCGCACGCGCGCCGCCGACCTGCTCGGGATCTCGATCCGCACCCTTCGCGCCCGGCTCAACTCGCGCGACGCCTAGGCGGACGCCGGGTCCGCGATCCGCGCTTCCCAGACCCACCGTGACATTTCGACTCGGCAAATTCTGTCACTCGGCGAATGTTGCCGTATGATTTTGGTGGGTACGGATTTGCTAAACTCATGCTGCATAGAGATTTAGATAAAATTAACGCGCGGCACGATTCGTGAACTACAGGGACTACGAACCCTCTTCACGGATCAGCCTGATGCGGCGCGCCAGACGCACCTCCGAAGCAACCACACATGCGATCGACGCCCGCAACGCGCTCGCCCAGGCCAACACCGGACTCGTCTACTTCCTCGCCCAGCGCCTGCACCGCACCCTCGCAGAAGAGGCCGAACTCGATGAACTCGTAAGCGCTGGGATGCTCGGGTTGCTGCGGGCCGCGGAGTTGTTCGAGCCAGAGCGTGGGCTCGCGTTCACCACGTTTGCGGGGGCCCGCATTCGCGGGGCGATGCTCGACGAGCTCCGCCAACTCGATAGCGTTCCCCGGAGTCTGCGGACGAAGGATCGCCATCTCCAGTCCGTGCGAAACTCGCTGAGCCACGCCCTCGGACGTCGCCCAGAGCCCCGCGAAGTTGCGGCCGCCGCCGGCATCGACGTCCCGACACTCTGGCGCTGGGAAGATGAAATGCGCTCCTCCGCCGTCCTCACCCTCGATGGCCGCGACGACGACGACATCCCTGAAGCTCCAACGCTTGGTGAGCGCGTGCCCACCCCAGAGTTCGATCTCGACGTCGAGATCGATCGCGAGCGCGAACGAGACCGACTCCACGAGGCACTCAACACGCTGAAGCCAGACGAGCGTCTCGTGCTGACGCTGAGCTATCTCGAGGAAAAGACACTCGAAGAAATCGCCCCGCAGATCGGGGTCACGGAATCCGGGGCCAGTCGAATCCGCGCCCGGGCGCTCCGCCAGCTCCGCACTCGGCTCTCACCGCTCGGCCGCCACCGAGCCGACGCCGCGTAACGCTCCGGATTCACGGGCCGCTCGCCCTTCAGGGCAGCCGCGCGCTCCGCCAGCTCTGCCAGTGCCTCCAGCTCCGCCAGTCCCTCCAGCTCCGCCAGCTCCGCCAGCTCCGCCCGTCCCTTGGCCGAACGCGTGGGCCCCGCACAAAATCGTTGACTCTTTCTGCCCGGCAGTTTTCGCCTACCGGCGAATTCTGCCGGGTTTTTATCGGCGATTTTATATGTCTAAGTCCTTGCCAATCAATAACTTAGGTAAATACGCCCAATGGCACGAATAGTGAAATATAGAGAGGTAGAAACCTACCGGAGCTCTCTATGCGGACCACGACCCTCACCACCCTGATCGCCCTCCTCGCCCTCGCGGCGATCCCGGTCGAGGCACAGCACGCGGCGATGGTCGGCACCAACCGCGCTGAGGTCCGCGTCAACGCGGCCATCACGATGCCGGAGATCCTGATCCTCCGCCAGACCGCGGCACCCGTCGTCACCGCTCGCACCCGGGGCTACACCGACTACCAGATGGTCGTCACCGTCGCCGCGAACACCCGCTGGGCGATCACCGCCACCACCCTCCCCGAGGGCGTGACGCTGCTGGCCGAAGATGGCACCTTCCAGCAGGAGCAGGGCGCGGTCGCCGGCCGTGGACAGGCCACCAACCCGGTCGAGCAGAAGGTCGTCCTCCGCGTTACGGCGGGGACCTCGGCGACCTGGGTGCAGCAACTCCGCCTCGAACTCAAGGGTCAGTAAGTCGCAAGATTAGCGAACAGATGCCGAATCTTTAACGAATAAAAGCCGAATTCGAAAGATTCCTACTGCACCGCTTTCGATAATCCCGGCAACGCGAGCGTGACCGCCACGCTCGCGTTCTCGTTGATCGGTACCGCCGTGAGCGAGCCTCCCTCCAGCGCCGCCGCCGCCTGCAGCCCCGCGAACTCCGGACGCCCCATCACCGCTCTAGCGCTCATCGGCGAGACCACCGTCACCTCGACCATCGCGCCGTTCTGCAGCGTCGCGATCAGCAGCTCCGCGCCCACACCGGGCCCGCCGGACGCGAGAATCAGCAGACAGGCGAAGCGGAGTGGATCCGAGCGCCACAACAGCACCGGCTCCACGTCCGGGGCGGCCTCCATGATCGTGAGAATCCACTGTCGCGCCGTCGCGTGCTGGGCCAGCAGGAGCGCCGCCGATTCGAGCGCGTCGCCGATCACCGACGCCTCCTTCTTGTCGCCGCGCTTGGAGCCGAGATCGCGGAAGCGCTCCATCAACGCACGCAGCTTCACGAACTCGTCGCGCACCGACTGAATCCCTTCCTTCGGCGTCGCGAGCTCGAGCTCCTGCAACTGCAGAATCCCGCCCAGCGCGGCAGTCCGATTGTTCGCCGCGTGCACGACGCCATGTAGAAGAGCATCGACCACGGGGGCCCACACGTCGGCGCTCACTGACGAACGAATCGGACCGCTACTCGCACTACTCATGCGACCTCTGCCTCCAATTGGACGACCCCGGTGCGCACACCCTCCTTCGCATCCGGTCCGGTCACGAACAACCACTCCGTGTGGTGGAGATGCCCGACCTCTCCCCCCAACGCCAGCATTCGCGGGAGGCGCTGTCGCCTGGAGCCGATGTACTTGATCACCAGTCGCAAGCTAGGACCCGCTCACGCCCGCGACCAGCACCCGCTGTAGATTCTGGGACGGCCTGAGCCCTGCGACGGCCAGTTCGTCTCACCGCAGTTCCAGTTCGTCCGATTCACTTCACGGAGCATGCATGCGGATCACCAAAGTCGGAGTGATCGGCGCGGGCGCTATGGGGGCCGGTATCGCCGCCCTCGCCGCCTCCGCCGGACTCCCCGTCGTTCTGCTCGACATTCCGGGCCACGACGACCCCTCCTCCCCCGATCGCTCGAAGCCCGCGCGCGACGGCCTCGACCGCGTGAAGAAGGGCAAGCCCGCGGCCTTCATGGACCCCAAGGCCGCCGCCCTCATCACCATCGGCAACACCGCCGACCATCTCGCCCTCCTCGCCGACTGCAGTTGGATCTGCGAAGCGATCATCGAGAAGCCCGCCCCCAAACAGGAACTCTTCGCCAAGCTCGAGAC
>CAYUMN010000261.1:0-3503 GCA_964445835.1 uncultured Gemmatimonas sp. | reverse complement strand
GTGAAACGGGGGCGCGGCCAACTGGCCGCGCCCCCGTTTGCTATCTAGCGACTCCCCGCTCGGGTGCCCAAGCCGTCCTACCGCTCCTGGTTGTCGCGTTCGGCACGTCGGCGCACGCCGATCGAGATCGCCAGGAGGCTCCCCCCCTGCGCCGCGGTGACGTTCCCGAGATAGCGCACCTCGAGTGACATCTCGCGCCGCTCACTTGAAGTCCAGCGATACCCAGTGGTGATCGCGTAGCCGGCGAGAAAGGTCTCGCCCTCGTTGCAGACCACACGTCCATTCGAGTCGAAGCGCCCGGACGATCCGCAGAGCGCGCGAAAGCTCGCCACCGGCCCCGCCGCCGCATACACCCCGCTCAGCGCCCCGTCGCGCAGTTCGACCCGTGCTTGCAGCAGTAGCTCGAATCCATTCTCCGAAACTTGGAAGCGCAGCGTGTCATCGGTCCGCTGAAACTGCATCTGGTTGTAGCCCAGCTCGGCGCGCCAGCCGAGCCGCGCCGTGAACTCGCGATCGTACGTGAGGCGCCCCTCGTAGCCGGTGCGCGCGGAGTTGGCGGCGTTGCTCTCCGTCCCCGTGGCGGTGCGGATCCCGAAGGCGCCGCCGATCTGGGCCTGCGCGCCGACAGGGGCGAGCCCGGCCACGATTGCGCCGATACAGAGCGCGGCGCGCAGCCTCGCCGTGCTTGGCGTCGCGGTGTTCGACGTTGTATTCGCCGACGCCGAGTTGCTTGGGGTGGTCCGGGAATCAGTGCGCATGGTACGCCTCAAGAATTTCGTTCGGCGAGACCGTGGCCGCGCCCGCCTTTCCGACCTCCACACCGGCCGCGTAGTTCGCGATGATCGCGGCTTCGAGCGCGCTCGCACCCGCCGCAAGCATCGCCGCAAGATACGCCGTGACTGTATCGCCCGCGCCGACCACGTCGAACACCTCGCGTGCCGTAGTGGGAATACGCTCCACCGCGCCACTCCGCTCGATCAGGGCCATCCCGTGCTCGCTCATCGTCAGCAAGAGATACTCCGCGTCGAGCCTGCCCAGCACGGCGGGGAGCGCCTCAGGGTGCGCGAGATCCACGGCCGCGCCGAGCGCGTCCTCGAGCTCGCGACGATTGGGCTTGAAGATCGTCGCGCCGCCATACGCAAAGAAGTTGCGGAACTTGGGGTCCACAATAATGGGAAGGCGGCGACGCCGTGCATGCGCGATGGCGGCCGCGATGATCTGCGGGACCAGCACGCCTTTGTTGTAGTCCTCGAGCACGAGCGCATCGGCCTGGTCGAGGGCCTGGGTGAGGGCATCGAGCACGTGCGTCACCTCGGCGCCGGAGAGATCGGCGTCCACTTCTTCGTCCACGCGCACCACCTGCTGTCCGCGGGCGACCACGCGCATCTTGGTGGTGGTGGGGCGGTCGCAATCCACAAGCCCACGCGGTTCGGCGCCGCGCTCCGCGAGCATTTCGCGGAGTTGGAGTCCCGCTGCATCACGACCGACCGCGGCGATGAGTTCGCAGCGGGCACCGATCGCGAGCACGTTCTGCGCGACGTTCGCCGCGCCGCCGAGCGCGTACTTGCGATCGCGCACACGCACCACCGGCACCGGCGCCTCGGGGCTGATGCGATCGACATCGCCCTTGAGGTAGAGGTCAAGCATGGCGTCGCCAATGACCGCGATACGGGGCGGCGCACTCTCGATCTTGAGAAAGAGCTGCTGGAGACGATCGAGACTCAAACGGGATTTCGGCATGCCGAAAAGTGGGGGATGGTGGCTGGCCCGTCCACGGGGGGCGCGTAGTTTTCTCAGATGGTGTTTCCTCAGGTGGTTGCCCGTCCCAAGATTCTTCCCGCCGTCCTGCTTACGGCGATTCTCGGGATCTCCGTGTCGGGGCCGCTCGCGCGCCTCGCGCAGGCGGAGCCGCTGGCCATTGCCGTCTGGCGACTGATTCTTGCGCTCAGTGTGGTTGGCGCGATGCTGCTGGCGACCGGGACGTGGCGTGAGTGGCGCACGCTCTCGCGGCGCGATGTCGGGATTGCCGGGGCGGCCGGGGTCTTCCTCGCCATCCATTTCTGGAGTTGGATCGCCTCGCTCGGGATGACCACGATTGCCGCGAGCGTGCTGCTCGTGAATCTGCATCCGGTGGTGATCATTGCGGGCTCGGCGCTCTGGCTCGGGGAGCGTCCGACGCGGCGGCAGATGGTGGGGCTGCTCATTGCGCTGCTCGGCGCGATGGTGCTCGGGCTCGGGGATTTCGTGTCCGCGGCCATCGGCACGGAACACCTGCCAGCAAGCGAGGGCACCGCGATCGCCACGGGCAGGGCAGTCTCTGGCGCGCGCGCCATGCTCGGCAACGCACTCGCTCTGCTCGGCGCCGTGACGGTGGGGCTGTACTATCTCGCCGGACGTTCGCTCCGGCAGCGGCTCTCGCTCTGGCCGTATGTGGGATTGGTGTACGGTGCCTGCCTTGTCGCGCTGTTGGTGTTCGCCGCCGCCTCCGGTACGACGCTCACCGGATTTGCCGCGCGCGAGTGGATGCTCTTTGGTGGCATTGCGCTCGGGCCGATGCTGCTCGGGCACACGGGATTCAATTGGTCGCTGCGCTATGTGCCCGCGTATGTGGTGAGTCTCGCGGTGCTGGGGGAGCCGGTGGGGGCGGCAGTGTTGGCGTATCTGATTCCGGCGATTCATGAGACGCCAACGGCGGCGGTGCTGGTGGGCGGGGTGGTCGTGCTCGTTGGGCTCGGGGTGGGGAGCATCGGCGGTCGCGCGGTAACAACCGCAGCCTCCGCTCCCGAATAGATTCCTCGCATGTCGCGACTCCATCCTCCCGACAGCGTGCGCGAGATCTGCGGCACGCTTGAGCGTGCCGGCCACGAGGCATGGTGCGTCGGCGGGGCCGTGCGCGATGCGTTGCTGGGGATCAACACGCTCGACTGGGACATCGCGACGAGTGCGCATCCGGCGCAGGTGCAGAAGCTCTTTCGGCGCACGATTCCGGTGGGAATCCAGTTCGGCACGGTCGGCGTACTCGACAAGCAAGGCGTGCTGCACGAGGTCACGACTTTCCGTCACGATGTCGAGACCGATGGCCGTCATGCGGTAGTGCGCTTCGGCGCCTCACTCACGGAAGACCTCGCGCGGCGTGACTTCACGATCAACGCGATCGCGGTGCATCCTGAGACGCTTGAGGTGCGCGACCCGTTTGGTGGCGCCGAGGATCTCGCGCGTCGCGTGGTACGCTGCGTCGGCGTCGCCGACGAACGGTTGCGTGAGGATCGGTTGCGCGCGCTGCGTGCGTTGCGCTTTGCCGGCCGCTTCGATTTCGCGCTCGATGACGACACCTGGAGTGCGATCAAGGCGAGCGCGCCGCATCTGGGACGACTCTCGATGGAACGCGTGAAGCAGGAGTTGGAGAAGGTGATGGAGCAGATCGCGCGTCCCGCGGCGACGCTTGAGCGGTATCGCGAGGCGGGAATCTTCGCGGCGCTCGTCCCGTTGCTCGCCGATGCGCC
>CAYUMN010000260.1:0-3564 GCA_964445835.1 uncultured Gemmatimonas sp. | reverse complement strand
ATGCTCAGGAGATTCGTCTTGATCGCGGTGAAGCGCCCGTAGACGTTCGCCGCGTTCGGCGCGGCGCCACCGCCGAACCCACCAAACCCACCACCAGTTACCGGTGCCGTCACGCCGAGAATCGCCAGTCCGAACCGCCCGCGGATCGTCTCGTACCCCGCCTTCACCTCGGCAAAGCGCGTGCTGTCGGCACGCGCCAACCGGAGCGACGGGGTGCTGTCGATCTTCGCCTGCGCGGCCGCGATCTGCGTGCGCAACGTATTGAGGCGTGCCACCACGGCGGCGGTCGTGCGATGCTGATCGTGCAACTCCATCGCGAGGCGATCGTACGCGGTGCGCTGCTGCGCGGTCAAGCGCACTTCGGGATCCGCCACCACGACGAGCGGCTTGCTGTCGACCACCGTGTTCTCGACGACCAAGGAGACGGTGTAGGTCCCCGGGGTCACATACGGACCGACGTTGGCACCGCCGCCACCGAATCCGCCACCGCCACCCGCTGGCGTGCCGCAGGGATTCCGAGGACGGTAGCCAGCGTCAGGCAATGGCGCGCGCGTCCCTGGCACCGGCGGGTCAACGCTCGGACGCGCGCCCGCGCCGCCCGCGCCGCCGCCAGCAGCAGCAGCAGCAGCGACGGAAATCGGCGCGTGGCGCATATCCCAGCACATTGCATGGATGCCAACGGCGCGCTTCGCCTCCGGCACCAGCATCTCGCGCACGACGCGTTCCCCACTCGAGATGCGCACCATCAGCGCACGCGGCGCCGAGACCACGTGGTACTGGATCACCGCGTCCGCCGGCGGATTCTCGCCGGTGAACCACTGGTGGCCCCAGAACTCGTCGTTGCGGTCGTCCTTGTACTTCCACTGCAGCGCACGCGTCGGCGTGAAGATGGTGAGCGTGCGCGTCGCCTGCTTCGCCGCCGCGAGTTCCTGCACTGGCGAGAGATCGTCGAGCACAAAGACCGCACGGCCGTGCGTCGCGACCACCATCGCATTGTCGCGCGGGTGGATCGCGATCTCATCGACGCGCACGTTCGGGAGATTCGCCTGGAATCGCTTCCACACCTTGCCGCGGTCGAGTGAGACAAAGAGCCCCGTCTCCGTGCCGACGTACAGCACCTCCTGGTTACGCGGGTCCTCCGTGAGCGTGCGCGTCACCTCGCCCGGCAGACCGGCATCGATGCGTGTGAAAGTCGAACCCGAGTCTTCGGTCACCCAGAGGTAGGGGGCGTAGTCGTTCTGGCGATAGTTCGCGACGACCACGTACGCGCGCCCGGCATCATAGCGCGACGGCACGACTTCGCCGACGTACGCCCACTTCTTGAGCCCCGGGATATTGCCGCTCACGTTCCGCCACGTTGCCCCGTTGTCCATGGTCACGGAGACGGTGCCGTCATCGGTGCCGGTCCAGATCACGCCGGCGCGCTTCGGCGACTCCCCGAGCGAGACAATCGCCGGCCACTGCGAGATGCCGTCGTGCGTGGCGATCGTGATGTCCTTGCCCTGCAACCCCATCGTGGTGATGGTGTCGCGCTTGGCATTCGTGGTGAGGTCCGGCGAGATCGCGTTCCACGAGTCGCCGCGGTCGCGCGAGACGAACACCTTGTTCGCCGCGACCATCAGCACGCCAGCATCGTGCGTCGAGAGCAGCATCGGCGCATCCCACTGCCAGCGATACGTATCGGTGGAATCGGGGCGCGGCGTCACCGTGAGCGCGTTCGGACGAATGCTCCTCGATTCGCCCGTCACGACGTTGCGACGGATCATGTTGCCGTTCTGCGACTCGGTGTAGACGGTCCGGCTGTCGCGGGGATCGGGAATGGCATGGAACCCATCGCCACCGAGGATCTGGAACCAGTCGTTGTTCACGATGCCACGACCAAAGCGCGAGCGGCTGGGGCCACACCAGCTGTAGTTGTCCTGCATCCCACCGCAGATATTGAACGGTGTTTCCATGTCGAAGCTCACGTGATAAAAGAGCCCCACCGGGAGATTCGGGATGAACTGCCAACTCTTGGCCTGATCGTACGACGTGGCGATGCCGCCATCGTTGCCGATGATCACGTGCTGCGGGTTGCCAGGATTCACCCAAATGGAATGCACGTCATCGTGCGTGACGAGCGCCGCATCGGTCTCGACCGTCTTACCGCCATCAATCGACATGTGCAGCCCGACGCCACCGTAATACACGGTCTCAGGATTCGTCGGATCGACGAGCACCTTGCTGAAGTACATCGGGCGCGGATTCACGCCGTTCACCTTGGTCCACGTCTCGCCGCCATCGTTCGAACGCCAGAGCCCCTGAGGACCAGCGGCGACGGCCGGCTGCGGCGGCATCTCCGGCCCACCGGGCGCGACAGCCGCGGCCGCCGGGGCGGGTGCGGCGGGTGCCGCCACCCCCTCCACCAACGAGTAGACGATGTTCGGATCGGTGCGCGACACATCCACCGCGATGCGTCCGAGCAGACCGGTAGGGTATCCCCCGGCGACCTTGGCCCACGTCTCGCCGCCATCCTGCGAACGGTACAGCGCATTCGAGGTCGAGCCGCCATTGAAGCAGCACTCCGAGCGACGACGGGCGTACATCGACGCGAACAGCGTACTCGGATCCTTCGGCGAGATCACGATATCATTGGCCCCCGTGTTCTCGTCGCCGGCGAGCACGCGCTTCCACGTCGCGCCGCCATCGGTGGTCTTGTACACACCGCGCTCGCCGCCGGGGCCGAACAGCGGGCCCGTCGCGGCGACGAACACCACGTTGTTGTCGCGCGGATCGATGGCGATCCGATGAATGTGCTTGGACTCCTTCAGTCCCATGTTCGTCCACGTGGCCCCACCATCGGTGGACTTCCAGACCCCGCTCCCCCAGCTGGTCGACTGGCGATTGTTCGATTCCCCACCGCCAGCCCAGACAAGATTGGGATCCGACTGCGAGACGGTGACATCGCCAAAGGACATCAGCCCCTGCTCCTGCAGCATCGGGGTCCACGTCACGCCATTCGATGTCGTCTTCCACACTCCACCGTGGGCGGTCGCGACATACCAGACCGCAGGGTTGGCTTCGTACACGGCCACGTCGGCGATGCGCCCCGACATCGTCGCGGGCCCGATCGACCGGAAATGGAGGGCGTTGAATTCCTCGGCCACGGGAATCGCGGCGGGAATCGCGGCAGGCACGGCAGCACGGGCCGCGCCTTGGGCGCCGAGATCGGTGGAGAGACCGGCCGAGAGCCCGGTCGAGACTCCGAGCAGGCCGAGGGCAAGGCGCGCCCCGAAGAATGAAAGAGACCGCGGGCGAGACGGAGGCACGAGAGAACTCCACAAGCGAGGGATGGGACCTGAGCCAAAGCGCAGAGAAAGTACGCCTTCTCGTCCCGGTCCGCTGGTTTCTGCTAGCTTCCGAGTCCGAGGCCGAGATCACGCGCGGCGCCTTGCCGACGCTCCCGCCATCACTTCCGACGCCTCTTCCCCCACCGCTCCCCCGATGTCCACCGACCTCACGAAGCAGATCGCGACGGTTCGCCCCGCCGCCGCCGTGCCCGCCACCGAGATCACGGCCGGGAAG
>CAYUMN010000259.1:0-3591 GCA_964445835.1 uncultured Gemmatimonas sp. | reverse complement strand
GTTCTCGAGAATGGTGCCGAACATCTCGGTCGTGCGAAAGATGTCGGGCTCCTGTTCCTTCGAGAGGTTGATCACCTTCGCGTAGCAACCACCTTCGAAGTTGAAGGTGCCTTCTTCGCTCCAGCCATGCTCGTCGTCCCCGATCAGGCCGCGCTCAGGATCGGCCGAGAGCGTGGTCTTGCCGGTGCCCGAGAGCCCAAAGAAGAGTGCCGTATCGCCATCTGGACCGATATTCGCCGAGCAGTGCATCGAGAGCACGCCCTGCTTCGGGAGCAGGTAGTTCATCACCGTGAACATCGACTTCTTGAGCTCACCGGCGTAGCGGGTGCCACCAATGAGGATCGTGCGCTTGGCAAGGTTCAGCACGATGCAGGTGCTCGTGCGCGTGCCATGCTTCGCCGGGTCGGCCTGGAACTCCGGCGCATGCAGAATGCTGAAGTTCGGGGCGAAGGCCGCGAGCTCGCTGACGTCTGGACGAATGAACATGTTGCGCACGAAGTTCGCGTGCCACGCATTCGGCGTGATGTAGCGGCAGGAGAGCCGGTACGTCGGGTCGGCACCGCAGTAGAGATCCTGCACAAAAAGCTCGTCGAGTCCGTTCAGATACGCTTGCATATCGGCCTGCAGCAGCTCGAAGTGGGCTTCGCTGATCGGTTGATTCACCTTGCCCCAGTCGACATCGGCCTCCGTCAAGGGCTCCTTCACGACGAACTTGTCGTTCGGCGAGCGGCCAGTGTGGGGCTTCGTGACCGCCACGAAGGGTCCCATGTGCGCGAGCTCCCCTTCGTGGTGCAGAACAGCCGCCTGGACCAGCTCAGGGGCCTCGAGGTTCCAGCGCAGCGCGCCCGTGGGCTTGAGTCCCTGCGCGCCGAGGCCAGTCGCGCTCTCGCGCACGTTGGTCACGTTGGTCACGTTGGTCACGTTGGTCACGTTGGTCGTGGAGGTCAAAGACATTGGTGTAGTTGGGAGTGCGTTTAAGGAGTGTAAGATGCGGTGGGGATGGGGCGCGTCTGAGCATCGATGACGGCCACCGCGGCCATGTTGACGATCTCCTGCACGTCGGCATCCTGCTCCAACACGTGCACCGGATGCTGCATACCTACCAGGATGGGGCCGATCGCCGTGGCCCCGCCCAACTGCGCGAGCAACTTGTACGAGATATTCCCCGCGCTCAGATCGGGGAAGATCAGCACGTTCGCTGGTTCCTTCAGCGTCGCGAATGGATATCGCTTGGCGAGGATCTCGGCACTCAGCGCCGTGTCGGCCTGCATCTCGCCATCAACGACCAACGACGGATCGCGCTGGCGCAGGATGCGCACCGCCGCCGCCATCTTCTCGGCATCGGGATGTCGCACCGAGCCGAAGTTGGAGAACGAGAGCATCGCCACGCGCGGCTCAATGCCAAAGGTGCGGGCCACCATCGATGCGGACCAGCCGATCTGCGCCAACTGCTCGGCCGTCGGCGTGATGTTCACCGTCGTATCGGCCACGAAGATGATGTGTTTTTCGAACACCAGCATGTAGAGCCCGCTCACGAGGCCGTGGCGGTCGTCCGCGCCGATCACCTCGAGCGCGGGGCGGATCGTCTCGGGGTAGTGCTTCCCGAGTCCACCGAGCAGGGCATCGGCATCTCCCATGGCGACCATCACCGAACCAAAGGTCGTGGCGCGCGTGACGCGCTGTCCAGCCTCGGTGAGCGAGAGTCCCTTTCGCTGGCGGCGCTCCCACAGATACTGCGCGTACCGCTCGCGGTGCGGGCTCGCCGCGGGTTCCTCGACGTGCACGCCGTCGAGGGAGATGCCGAGTTCCTCGGCGGTCGCACGCACGCGCTCCTGCCGACCGAGGAGGATCGGGTGTGCGATGCCCTCAGCCACGAGAATCTGCGCGGCGCGGAGGACTTTGGGATCTTCGCCTTCGGGGAACACGATGCGCTTGGGCGCCATGCTCGCACGCCCGGCGAGGCCGCGCATGAGACCGCGGGCGCGACCAAGTCGTGATTCGAGCTGCGTGCGGTATTCGTCGAGCTCGATGAACTCGCGCGCCACGCCACTCGCCACCGCCGCCCATGCCACCGCCGGCGCCACGCGCAACAACACGCGCGGATCGAACGGGAAGGGAATTAGGTACTCGGGCCCGAACTTCACCCCCGACAGCCCGTAGAGTGCGCTCAGGCTTTCCGGCACGTCCTCCTTGGCGAGCTGGGCGAGCGCACGCGTGGCCGCCATCTTCATCTCTTCGTTGATCGTCGTCGCGCGGGAATCCAGCGCGCCACGAAAGATGAACGGAAAGCCGAGGACGTTATTGACCTGGTTCGGATAGTCGGAGCGCCCGGTCGCGATGATCGCATCCTGACGCACCGCGAGCACTTCGTCCGGGAGAATCTCCGGTACGGGGTTCGCCAGCGCGAAGATGATTGGTGCCGTCGCCATCGCCGCGACCATCTCGCCCGTCACCGCGCCGGCCACGGAGAGGCCGACAAAGACATCGGCGCCGACCAATGCATCGGCCAGCTTCCGCTTGTCCGTCCTGACCTGGAACCGCGCCTTGTAGGGATCGATATAGTCGGTGCGCTCGCTGTGGACGACGCCCTTGCTGTCGCACATCAGGATATGCTCACGCTGCACCCCGAGGCGCACGTAATGCTCGGCAGTGGAGATCGCGGCGGCGCCGGCGCCGGAAAAGACGACCTTGATCTTGCTGATGTCCTTGCCGCTCACCTCAAGGGCATTGAGCAACGCCGCCCCGGAAATGATGGCCGTGCCATGCTGATCATCGTGGAAGACCGGAATCTTCATGGTCTTCCGCAGCGTCTCTTCGATGTGGAAGCAGTCCGGCGCCTTGATGTCCTCTAGGTTGATTCCCCCAACGGTGGGCTCGAGGAGTTGGCAGAATTTTATGACGTCCTCAGCGTTCTCGGAGCCGACCTCCAGGTCGAAGACGTCGATGTCGGCGAACTGCTTGAAGAGATTCGCTTTCCCCTCCATCACGGGCTTGCCGGCGAGCGCTCCGATATTGCCGAGTCCGAGGACGGCGGTACCGTTGGTCACCACGGCGACGAGGTTGCCCTTGGCGGTGTACTTGTAGGCGTCGTCCGGATTGGCCTGGATCTCGAGGCAGGGTTCGGCGACACCCGGGGAGTAGGCGAGGGCAAGATCGCGCTGATTCGCGAGCGGCTTTGTCGGGACGACCGCGATTTTACCGGGGCGTCCGCGGGAGTGGTAATCGAGGGCTTCCTGACGCTTCATACGAGTGAAATCTAGCGGGTCGGCGCCCTTCCGGCAGGTCAGAATCACGCTCTAAACCCTTATGAGGGAACCCGTTGGCCCTCTCTGGGGTTGTGAGGGTTCTCACGACTCAGTACACATTCAGCCATGACCGCCCGCCCTCGTCGTTCTGCCTTCTCCGCTGCCCTCGCTGGGCGGGGACTTGGCACGCGACTGATCGCCGGTTTCCTGCTGGCGTTCCAGCTGTTCGCGGTGGGGGCGGTTCCGGTGCTGGATGCGGAGACCGACCATTCGGCGAAGGTCGTTCTTCACGTCGAGGATGCCGAGCAGAACCAATGCCCCGCCTCGCACGATTTGGCGGACTGCC
>CAYUMN010000258.1:0-3622 GCA_964445835.1 uncultured Gemmatimonas sp. | reverse complement strand
ATCCATCCGTTCTATACCGCGAGCGTTCGCGAGTTCGAGGCGGCGGGTCGCACGGTGATCGGTTCGGCGCCTGTGGGCTACGATGGCACGGCGGCCTGGCTCGAGAATATCGGCAACGCGTACAACGTGAGCGCCGAGAAGGTCGAGGCGGCCAAGAACAAGGTGCTGCCGGCCATCAAGGGCGCACTCGCGGCGAAGCCGATCAAGGGCCGCATCACGATGAGCGGCTATGAAGGATCCGAACTGATCGTCGCGCGACTGCTGATTGAAAGCGGCGCCGACGTGCGGTATGTCGGAACGGCCTGCCCGCGCACCAAGTGGAGTGCCGCCGATCGCGAGTGGCTCGAAGCGAAGGGGGTGCACGTGCAGTTCCGCGCCTCGCTCGAGCAGGACCTCGCGGCAATGAAGGAGTTCCGGCCCGACCTCGCGATCGGCACGACGCCGGTGGTGCAGAAGGCGAAGGAACTCATGATCCCGGGGCTCTACTTCACGAATCTGATCTCGGCCCGTCCGTTGATGGGTCCGGCCGGCGCAGGGTCGCTCGCGCAGGTGGTGAATGCGGCGCTCGGCAACAAGGCGCGCTTCGAGACGATGAAGGATTTCTTCGCCGGGGTGGGTGAAGGGTATGCGGCCGGCGTGTGGGAGAATGTCCCGCAGGATCGTCCGGAGTTCCGCGAGCACTACAAGCGGCACCTGGCCAAGCTCAACCGTCAGCGTGCGTCGGAGGCGATGATCTAATGCTCGTCCTCGACCATGATCGCGCGGGTGGCTATTGGGGTGCCGTGTATGTCTTCAGCGCGGTGAAGGGGCTGCAGGTCGTGATTGACGGACCGGTGGGATGTGAGAATCTCCCCGTGACGTCGGTGTTGCATTATACCGATGGCCTGCAGCCGCACGAGTTGCCGATCGTCGTGACGGGACTTGGCGAAGAGCAGTTGGGGCGCGAAGGGACGGAAGGGAGCATGAAGCGTGCGCACAGCACGCTCGATCCCGAACTCCCGTCGGTGGTCGTGACGGGATCGATCGCCGAGATGATCGGCGGTGGTGTGACTCCCGAAGGCACGGGAATCCAGCGCTTTCTCCCGCGCACGATTGACGAGGATCAGTGGCAGAGCGCGAATCGCGCGATGTACTGGCTCTGGACCGAGTACGGCCTCAAGAAGGGTGTGCGTCCCAAGACGACGGAACGTGCGCCGGGTGCGAAGCCGCGGGTGAACATCATCGGCCCCATCTACGGCACGTTCAACACGCCGAGTGATCTCCACGAGATCCGTCGCCTGGTTGAAGGGATCGGCGCCGAGGTGAACATGGTGTTCCCGCTCGGCAGTCATCTGGCGGACGTGCCGCGCTTGGTGGATGCGGACGTGAATGTCTGCATGTATCGCGAGTTCGGCCGGATGCTGTGCGAAGCGCTCGAGACGCCGTACTTGCAGGCGCCGATCGGGCTGCACTCGACGACCAAGTTCCTGCGCACGTTGGGCGAGATGCTGGGGATCGATCCCGAGCCGTTCATCACGCGCGAGAAGCACACGACGATCAAGCCTATCTGGGATCTGTGGCGCTCGGTGACGCAGGATTTCTTCGGCACGGCGAGCTTTGCGGTCGTGGCAACAGAGACCTATGCGCGCGGGATCCGGCACTTTCTCGAAGACGAAATGGGCCTGCCGTGCACGTTCGCGGTCTCGCGCTTCGTGGGGAAGAAGACGGACAACGACGAGATCCGCACGATGGTGAAGACCAAGACGCCGCTGATCCTCTTTGGGAGCTTCAACGAGCGGATGTATCTGGCCGAAGCAGGAGGACGGGCGATGTACATCCCGGCCTCATTCCCCGGCGCGATCATCCGTCGCCACACCGGTACGCCCTTCATGGGCTATGCCGGCGCCACGTATCTGATCCAGGAAGTGTGCAACGCGCTGTTCGACGCGCTGTTCCACATCCTGCCGTTGGCCACTGAGATGGACAAGGTGGACGCGACGCCTTCACGGCTGCACAAGGAGTTGCCGTGGACGGAGGAGGCGAAGTCCTATTTCGATGAGATCGTGGACGCGCAGCCGATCCTGGTCCGGATCTCGGCCGCGAAGCGGTTGCGCGATGCGACCGAGCGCGATGCGCGTGCCCTGGGAGATGCAGAAGTCTCCCGCGATCATGTGTTGGCCTCACGACGGAGCCTGCAGGGGGCGGGCGTGTGAGGCTGTAGCAAAGGTCGAGTCTCGAATGAGCTCGATCGCCCCCCCGGACCGCGCGGGTATACGCGGGACACCATACCCACTTGGAGGTGGCGTATGATAGGCAATGGACAGATGAACGAAGAAGATGCCCGCCGTTTTCACGGCTCGTTCATGTTGGGAACCTTCGGGTGGTTCGCAGTGGCTGTGGTCGCGCATTTTCTCGCGTGGTCCTGGCGTCCGTGGTTCTGAGCTACTAACCCACCAACCTTAAGGAGGAAGCATGCACAGAGTCTGGATCGGCGTTAACGCGCATCAGGTGCTTGCCGCGACGGGAATGTTCGTCGCGGGCGCGGTGCTCGTCATGCACGTGTTCGCTTTCGGTCAGCTCGGTTGGCCCAAGAGCCTCAAGGCGAAGTACAACCCGCCCACCGTCGCATCGGCGGTCCGCTGACCACCCAGCGGCACGACTGAGATTCCTGGAGCTGGACGTGTGAATGCACGTCCACCCGGGATCTCCAGTCGGTGACCCATTTCCTCACGAGGAACATCAGTATGCACCGCATTTGGTTGATGTTTGATCCACGCCGCGTCATGGTCGCCCTCACGGGCTTCATTGCGGTGCTGGCACTTCTGATCCACTTCATCCTGCTCTCGTCGAGCCGGTATTCGTGGATCGAGAACGGGACTCTGCCAGCGGCTTCGGCCCCGGTGGGTGCCTCGGCCCCGGTCGCTGCCGCCGAGATGGCGCCGCTTCCCGCGGGTCGGTAAGGCGGTTCCCGGGTCTGGTGGCGCGGGGCCGAGGTGGTCACATGCAAGTGTGAAAGCACCTCGACCCCCCCACCGGCACCAAACCGCAGTTCGCCGGTCGCGTTTGCCGGCGTGAAACGCTCAAACGCCCTCATTGGAGACTTTCGCGATGGCGATGCTCAGTTTCGAAAAGAAGTATCGAGTCCGTGGAGGGACGCTCGTCGGCGGTGATCTGTTCGATTTCTGGTTCGGACCGTTCTACGTCGGCTTCTTCGGTGTCACCACGATCTTTTTTGCCGGACTCGGTACGCTGTTGATTCTCTACGGGGCCGCCGTCGGGCCAACGTGGAACATCTGGCAGATCAACATTTCGCCCCCGGACCTCAGCTATGGTCTCGGCGTCGCCCCGCTCGCCGCGGGCGGCCTCTGGCAGATGATCACGATCTGCGCGGTCGGCGCATTCCTCTCGTGGGCCCTGCGGCAAGCGGAGATCTCCCGCAAGCTTGGCATGGGCATGCACATCCCGTGGGCGTACGGCATGGCGGTCTTCGCCTACGTGACGCTGGTCGTTATCCGCCCCGTGCTGCTTGGCGCGTGGGGCCACGGCTTCCCGTATGGGATCTTCTCGCACCTCGATTGGGTGTCGAATGTCGGGTACCAGTACCTGCACTTCCACTACAATCCGGCGCACATGATCGCCGTCA
>CAYUMN010000257.1:2971-3629 GCA_964445835.1 uncultured Gemmatimonas sp. | reverse complement strand
CATCGACAACATCTTCCGCTTCACGCAGGCCGGTTCCGAGGTGTCCGCGCTCCTCGGCCGCATGCCGAGCGCCGTCGGATACCAGCCGACGCTCGCGACCGAGATGGGGGAGCTCCAGGAGCGCATCACCTCGACGCGCGACGGTTCGATCACCTCGGTGCAGGCCATCTACGTGCCCGCCGACGACATCACCGACCCGGCGCCGGCCACCGCCTTTGCTCACCTCGACGCGACCGTCGTGCTCTCGCGCGCCATCACCGAGCTCGGCATCTACCCGGCCGTCGACCCCCTCGCCTCCGGCTCGCGCATTCTCGATCCGCAGTTCGTCGGCGAGCGTCATTACAACGTCGCCAGCTCGGTGCAGCGCATCCTGCAGCGCTACAAGGAGCTCCAGGACATCATCGCCATCCTCGGCATGGACGAACTGGCCGAAGACGACAAGAAGATCGTGGGACGCGCCCGCCGCATTCAGCGCTTCATGTCGCAGCCCTTCTCGGTGGCCGAGCAGTTCACGGGCCGTCCGGGCAAGTTCGTGAAGCTCGAGGAGACGATCAGCTCGTTCGAGCGCCTCGTCGCCGGCGAGTTCGATCACCTTCCCGAGCAGGCCTTCTTCATGGCCGGCGGCATCGACGACGTCGTCGAGAACGCCAAGGCGATG
>CAYUMN010000257.1:0-2961 GCA_964445835.1 uncultured Gemmatimonas sp. | reverse complement strand
GCCGCCGGGCACTCGCTCAAGGTCTCGGTCATCTCCCCCGAGGCAACGCTCTTCGAGGGCGAGGCCGCGTCGGTGACGGCCCCGGCCTTCGACGGCGAGGTTGGGATCCTCCCCGGCCACGCGCCGATGGTCACGACGCTCGGCACGGGCCTGCTCCGCATCGGCAACGATGCGCAGCGCTTTCAGGTCGAGGGTGGGTTTCTGCAGGTCGTCGACAACGTGGTGCGTGTGGTGACGGAGAAAGCGTCGAAGCTGTGACTGCGATGCACCACCATGCCGCGAAGGGCCCCGATGCGACACAGGCACTCGTCTCCCACACGCATTCCCCTCGTACTCCGGTGCGCACCATGATCCGCAAGCGCTCGCTCATTGTTGTCGCCGCACTGCTCATTCCCGTTGCCGCCGACGCGCAAGCTGGCCAGTATCCCGCCCTCCAGCCCACCCGCGTGGCCGAGCGCGAGTACAACTTCGCGCTCGCCGACTACTCCGGCGGCAGCGCGTTGATCGCGCAGTGGCGCGAAGGGCTTGGGGATCAGCGCCTGCAGTTCACGGGCGAGCTGGGCCTTGGCGATGGCCCGGGTGACGCGACCCTGATCATCGGGGGGTCCATCCACGTGCAGCTCATGAAGGCCACCACGGAGCTCCCGTTCGACATGGTACTTGGCGGCGGCTTGGGCATCACCGCTGGTGACGGCGTGAGCCTCTTTCGTATCCCGGTGGGCGTCGCGATCGGGCATCGTTTTCCGCTCGAGGGACGCTATGCCATCACCCCGTTCGTGCATCCGCGCATCTCGATCAATCGCGTCTCGGCGGGCAGTGTCTCGAACACCGAGACCGATATCGATCTCGACATCGGCGCGGGCTTCGAGTTGAGCGATCAGATGCAGATTCGTTTGGCCGCCGCGCTCGGTGATGGAAGCGGCGTGGGCATTTCGTTCGCCTGGACGCCGCGCGGGTTGCGGCGCTGATTCTGGGATGAAGCATGGAGGATGGAGGCGAAAAACTTCCTGACTTCATCCTCCTGCCTTCATCCTCCATCCTGCATCAGCCGTTCGATCAGTTCCACGGAGCGCTCGGCGGCACCGAGTCCGCTGATCACGGTCGCCTTCGCTGCATTTCCCGCGCGCGCACGCGTATCCGGCTCCGTGAAGAGAATGCGCAGCGCGCGGACGAGTTCCGGGGCATCGTGCACCGGTTGCCCACCACTGCTCTCCCACAGCAATCGTGCATCGCGGCTCGCGTAGTGACGCGGTCCGAAGAGCACCGGGACGTTGAAGGCGGCGGGCTCGAGCACCGAGTGCAGGCCCGCGGCATGAAAGCCGCCGCCGACGAACGCCGCATCGGCGAGCGCGTAGAGATCCCCGAGCACGCCGACCCGATCGACCAGCACCACGTCGTCCGTGGCGCGCGCGGTGCCGAGTCGCCCACTCTGCAGGCCGGCCTCCCGCGCCCACGCCTCGATCGGCGTGCAGTGCGCCTCGGTCGGTTCGTGTGGTGCGATGATCAACCGTGCGTCGGGGACCGCGACGCGCAATGCGCGCCACGCCGAGAGGAGGACGCGTTCGTCTGAGGGCCACGTAGAGCCGGCGACGAGCGTGGGTCGCGGGGAGCGCAGCGTGGTCATCAGTGCCGCGTGATGTTGGAGCCCGGCGGCCCGTGCGGCGACTTGGTCGTAGCGCGTATCACCGGTGATGGTGATCCGATCCGCGCGCACGCCGACCGCGGTGAGTCGGTCGGCGTCCGCTGCGTCAATCGCGCCGACCGCATCGATGGCGTTGAATGCGTCGCGTGTGAGCGCCTGCGCGACGGCGCCCCGACGCCCCGAGCCCTCGTTCATGGTGGCCGAGATGATGCCGAGCTTCACACCGCGTGCGGCGGCGCGCTCAGCGAGGACGGGCCAGACGTCGAGCTTCGCGTACACGAGGGCGGTGGGACGGAGCGCGTCGAGGAGCCGTTCGGCGGACGTCGCGCGATCGAATGGGAGATATCCACGCGCGTCGACGTCGAGCTGCGCGGCGAACTTCTCGGCGCTGGGCGAGAAGTGCGTGTAGAGGAGCTGCCACTGCGGATGCCGTTCGCGCAGCCGCTCGATCACGGGGCGTGCTTGGAGCCCTTCGCCCACCGAGGGGGCGTGGATCCAGAGGAGGGGACGCGCGGGATCGCGAGAGGCGCGTCCCCACGTCTCGAGCTGCGCCAGTGCGTCGCGTCGGGCGCGCAGACTGCGCACGATCTTTCCCTCTCCCGAGAGGGGAAGGAGCGCGGCGCTGTCCGCGAGGGCCGCGGCGATCGCGTAAGGGAGTCGGAGCAGGGAATGCATCGGGACGGACTTACGGAGCGGCTGCACCCGCGAGTGCGGCGTCGAGGGCTGCCTTGAAGGCCTGGTATGGTTGCGCCCCGATGATGGCCTTGTCGCCGATCAGGAAGGTCGGTGTCGACCCGATGCCGAGCCGGACGCTGCGGCGGTAGTCGGCGTCAATAAGGGGCTTCGTCTCGCCACTCCGGACGCAGGCGCGCAGGCGGGCGCGATCGACGCCGATTGAGCCACTCAGCGAATCGAAGTAGGCGACGGCATCGGGGCGCCGGTTCCACAGGTCTTGGGTGTCAAACGCCGCGTCGGCAGCGGCCCAGAACTTTCCCTGTTCGGCCGCGCACATCGTGAACTCGTGTGCGGGCTGCGCGTTGCGGTGCGAGGGGATCGGGAAGTTGAGATAGGCGATGCGGATCTTCCCCGTGCGTACATAGTCGCGCTCGAGGCGCGGTGCCGTCTCGTCGTGCCATTTCTTGCAGAAGGGGCACTGGAAGTCGGAGATAACGACGAGCCAGACGGACGCGTTGGGGCTGCCTTTGATTCGTCCGGAGTCCGCGCGCGCGAGGAGGGCATCGCGCGTGGAGTCGGCGGCGGAGGCTGGGGCGGCGGCCACAGAGGCGTTCCCGGCCGCGGGCTCGGACGCGGGCTCGGAC
>CAYUMN010000256.1:0-3635 GCA_964445835.1 uncultured Gemmatimonas sp. | reverse complement strand
AAGAGGCGGCCGCTGGACGCGCCATGGCAGCTCGCGCACGAGGTCTGGAGGGCGGCAGAGGCGTTTGCGAAGGTTGGGTCGTCGAGGCCGCCGGCGGGACCGCTGATCGCGTCCTTGTCCGCGGTGCATGCGGCGAGTCCTGCAGCGAGCATGAGCGCCGCGAAGGTCCGGCCGGCGTAGGATACGTGGTGCAACATGGCTTGACTCCGGAAAGGTCGATCGTGATTCAAAAGAGAACGGCACCCTGCAACATCAGGCCCCTAAAGGAGCCGCCGTAGCGGATATCGGTGGTCGGGAAATCGCTGTAGGTCTGCTGCACGTACTCGAGCTTCGCGAGGATATTGTCGGTGATGAACAGCCCGCCACCGAACTGCAGGCGCGTCACGCGCACCGCGTCGGAAATCAGCGGCAGCTTGCCGCCCGCGGTATTCCATCGCCCGGCGACATACGCACGGTCGTCCGCGAGGCGGTAGACGACGTCGACGGCGTTCTGCCGCCAAGTGCGGTTATTCTCTGTCGCGGCACCACCGGTCGCGGTTTCGAAGTTGCCGAAGAGCTCGAGGTCATGGAACTTGACGAACGGATTCAACACCACCGCCGCCACGTTACTCGCGAAGTACGGCACGACGTTGCCCGACCAGTTGTTGCTCGTGTTGTCCATCACGTCGTGGTAGTGCGTACCGGCGCGATCGCCGGTGTACAGCGTGTTCTTCACCGAACGGGCAGTGAAATACGACGACGCGGTGAGCCGCACGCGCAGGGCGTCACTCAGCTGGTCGTCGAAGCCGGCCTTGGCGAGGTACGTCGGGGCACGCTGTTCGGCTGGACCCGTCTGTCCCTTGATCTCGCCACCGGTCGCGCCGAGCATGGCGAGCCATGGGCCGACGCGGACGTAGGCCTCGGCGCCGATTTCGGTCGTGAAGGCATCGAGCACGAGGTTGCCGACGAACGGATTGTAGAGCGAACTCCCGCCATCCGTACGACGGAAGTGCGCGTCGCCGTAGTTCAGTTCGAAATGCCCAACCTTGAGCGTCACGAACTCCATGATCCTGTTGAGCACGGGCACGTCCCACGGCGACGCGTCGATCAAAAGATATCCGTCCTTCACCCACGTCTCGTTGTGGTTGCGTGACGAGAGATAGCTGGTGAGCGAGAGACGGATGCCCCGGGCGAGCTGGACGTTCACGAACAGGTTCGCCATCGCCGTGTTGAACCCGGGGCCCACACCGAGCAGGGCGTTCGAGTTCACGCCGTTGACGATATTGGCCGGCGCATCGGTCGAGTGCGTGAGGCTCTGGAACTCCTGCGCGAACCCTCCGCCGATGGCGAGCGACAGTCCGTTGAACTGGGCGGTGTCGGTCTTCGGATCCTCGAAGACGGTCAGCCCATGCCGATCGAGCGGCCGGATGCGCTGGATGTTCCGTGTGCCCTGCGCCGATGCAACGGCGGAGAAGATCAGGAGTGAAAGCGCTGCTGGCATTAGCCAACGATGCATATGGGATGGTCGCATGGGTCAACGTCCTCGAAGGAGGGAAGCGAGGACTCGACCAGAACATCTTAGGGCGACCCGTTCCTACTTCGTCGCTGCCTAACCCGTCACCTGACGTAATCGAACCGAATCCTCGTGCACACGATGCACTGTGTGCTGATGGGTCTGGAGTAAGGACTCTCCAACCACATGTGTAGGGAAATGCCGGATTGTTGTTCTGCGGAACCGAGATCGCGTGCTTCTGAGCCCCCGACAGCATCGCAGGCCCAGCGCTCCACTGCTGGAACGCTGGGCCTGCTTTATGATTCTAGCCGCCTGAGATTACGCGCCGCGCTTCCGGCCCGGAGTCCCCGGCACGCCACCAGCTTCGTCATTGGTTGCGCGATTCCGGTTCGACTTGCCCGGGTCGCAACCTTCGGGGCCGTTGCCAACGCCTTGGTTACAGCCGTTCTTTGGCGCAGGAGTCGGCGCGGGGTTCGACGACCCCTCGCAACCGGTCACGGCCGTGCCAGTGACGGTGATGCCAGCGCGCGAGTACGCGTCACCGAAGAAGCTGCCACCAGTGAAGGTGATTGCGGCACCGGCCAGGATCTCACCGACGAACGCGGACGTCGTCATCGTCACAGCCTCGGCTACCCACCATGTGACGTTGCAGGCGCGGGCGCCATTGGTGAGCACGATGTTGAAGTTGGTGCCGGTGAGCGCACCCGTGCCGACGGTGCCGACGTAGAACAGCCACTCCCCGTTCGCTGGCCCGTTCAACGTCAACGTTCCCGTCAGAGTGGCGGCAGCCGGGAAGCAGTACGTTCCGGGGGTCAGCGTGACACCGGAGAGCGTTCCACTCAGGACTGTGCAGCTGGTGCTGACCGTTGGTGCCATCGCGCTGTAGCGCGAGAGGAAAGAGCCATACGCCGCGATCGCCGTGCCGTCGCCGATTCGCACTTGGCCAGTGAGGGGACAGTTGCTGAGCGTCACTGCACCGACCGGAGCAGCGGCGAATGTGCCGACGTCACCCGTGATGGTGCCATCGGTGCAGGTGACTGCCGCATTCGCCAACAGCGTGAAGTCACTCTGCTTGGATGAGGCGAGTGGCCGCACACTGGAGGCCGTGTCCACGCCAGTCGGACCGGACGTGTCGGTACATGCGGTGAAGAGCAGCGCTGCAGTGAGGAGAAGAGCCTTCGACGTTGTCGTCATTGAGTTGGTACTGGAAGTGAGAAAGAATCAGCGCTCAGGAAGTGAATCCTTTCGGCCGCGACCGGCCTCGCGCCGCGCCTGGACTGTGGGCGGCGAAAAAAATGGTGGTGTTACGAGAGCCGCGGTCCTTATTACGCGCGGGTCTAGGGTGTGGCGCGGAGGCACGATGGAGTGCGTCGATCCGCTCAAGCGCAGGGCGAGTGTATGCGACCCCGTAATGCGGAGTCTAGGGCGCGGCGACCGTCTGGACTATCGCTCGTTATGAGTAGGGGCCGCGGCTCATCCTTTGGGGTGACTCTCCTCGCTGCGGTCGCGACTCGGGCGCGGGCCCCTTGCGGGCTTCCTTATTGTGGATCCTGAGCAGGGCGCCGACACCCTGCGGGTGCCCACGGCTCGGCGAGAGCGCATGCAGTTCTCTCCGGACGGCAGATCGGTCGCGATGGAAGTGTTCGTCCCTGGTCGCGGCAGGTCTGGATGCGCGACTTCCGTACACCGAAGGGGCAATGGAATATCTCCCGAGGGGACGGTCGGGCACCGCGCTGGTCGCCGGATGGACGCTTTGTCTACTGCTGGCGGCGCGGTACGATGGATACGCTCGTCCGCGCCCGCATTGACAGGACGCCAACGACGGTCGTGCAAGCGCAGGAGTTTGTCCTCGCCGTCGATATTGGCGGCCTTGAGAACTGGGACCTCCACCCGCACGGGCTTCGCGTGAATATCCCGGTCCAGGCCAGTGCGGGGTCTCCCACCGGCCGCGAGGTACTTGATCCTGCAGACCTGGTTCGGCGAGCTGCGTCGGCTGACCGCGACGGGACCGCGGTGACGGCGGGGACGTGGCCGTCTCACTTCCTGGGCCGGACGCGCCGTGCTCGGTATGACGTGGCCGCGCGCACTCAATGCGCGGGCATCCGCCGCTGGCGGCCCAGGCACGCGGTCCACACAACCCGTC
>CAYUMN010000255.1:1429-3649 GCA_964445835.1 uncultured Gemmatimonas sp. | reverse complement strand
CGATGCGATGGAGCGCGCACGTCAGATGGTGCAGGCGATCACGGCCGAAGCGGTCGTGGGCGAGACGTATCAGGGCACGGTGAAGTCGGTGACGGCGTTCGGCGCCTTCATTGAGATCATGCCCGGGACCGAAGCGCTCCTGCACGTCTCCGAGATGCGCCACACGCGTGTCGAGAAGCCGGAAGATGTCGTGAAGAAGGGCGAGACCGTGACGGTCAAGCTGATCGATCGCGACGAGCGTGGCCGTCTGCGCCTCTCGATGAAGGCGTTGCTGCCGAAGCCGGAGGGTCATGTCGATGCCCCCGTGGCGGAGCGGAGCGGCGAAGATGGGGAGCGTAGCGAGCGTCCGCGCAGCGACCGTCCCCGGAGCGGTGATCGGGGCGGGCGTGGAGGTCGCGGCCGCGAGTGACCGACGCGTCCGTCGCATTCGTCGCTGAACGCGGCGTGCAGCGGACCGTCCTGCCGAACGGACTGACCGTACTCTCCGAGCATATGCCGGGAGTACGGTCAGTTTCATTTGGGGCCTGGGTCTGCGCTGCGTCGCTGCATGAGAATCGCTCGAACATGGGGATCTCGCATCTCCTCGAGCACATGGTATTCAAGGGCTCCGAGCGACGCGGCGCGCGCGATATCGCGCTGGCGCTGGAGTCGTTGGGTGGTTCGCTCGACGCCTATACGGGGCGCGAGCACACGGCGTATCAGGCGCGCGTGCTCGATGAGCATCTGCCGCAGGCCGCCGATGTGATCTTTGATCTGATGTTCCGGCCCGTGCTCCGCGAGAGCGATCTCGAGTTGGAGCGCGGCGTGATCCTCGAGGAGATCTCGATGGTCGAGGACACACCGGACGACATCATCTTCGAAGTGCATGGCGAGGCGATGTGGGGGGATCATCCCTACGGTTACTCGATCCTCGGCACACCGGAGACGGTGGAGTCGCTGACCACGACTGACCTGCGCGCGCTGCACACGAAGGCGTATCGCCCGGAGCGCGTGGTGGTGGCGGCCGCGGGGAACGTGACGCACGAGCAGTTGCTCGCGATCCTCACGGCCACGGGCTGGGCGGATCTGAAGGGCGAGGGACCGCTCGAGCCCATGGTGATTCCCACCGTGTATGGTGCGGCCCCCTCGGAGCGCACGGTCGAGCGCGACATTCAACAGATGCACTTGGTGATGGGGAACATCACCGTGCCGCATCTCGATCCGCGCCGCCACGCGTTGCAGTTGGTCAACGCGCTCTTCGGCGGCGGGATGAGCTCACGTCTCTTTCAGAAGGTCCGCGAGGAGCTGGGGCTGGCCTATTCGGTCCATTCGTTCCAGAGTTATCACGCCAGCGCGGGGCAGCAGGGGATCTACCTCGGCTGCGCGCCGGACCGGTTGGAGGAAGCGCTCGGCGCGGTGCGCAGTGAGTTGGCGTTGCTGCAGTTGGCCGGATTGACCGCTGAAGAGTTGGCGATGGGCAAACAGCAGTTGAAGGGTCAGATCACGCTGTCCATGGAGAGCGTTTCCGCCCGCATGTATCGCGCGGTGGCGGTGGAGCTCTACGGCGAGCCGTATCGCCCGTTGGACGAGGTGTTGGCGAGGGTGGATGCCATCACCTCTGGCGACGTGCAGTCGGTGTGCGAGACGTTCTATGGATTGGATTTGCAGACGGTCGTTCGCCTTGGGCCGGCCTGAGGTCGTTGGATCGAGGATGAAGGCCGAAGGATCCTTCCCCTCCACTCACCGCCGGGCTGTTCATCTTTCATCCTTCATCCTACTACCTAAATCCGCCTGAGAATGAAAATCGGAATCCCGAAGGAAATCAAAACGAACGAGAATCGCATCTCGCTCGTCCCGGCCGGCGCCGAGGCGCTCGTGGCCGCGGGGCACACGGTGTACGTGGAGCAGGGTGCCGGACTCGGCAGCGGCTTCGACGACGCGCTGTACACGGGGGTCGGCGCGACGATCCTCAAGACGGCCGACGAAGTGTGGGCGGCAGCCGAGATGATCATCAAGGTGAAGGAGCCGATCAAGGTCGAGTGGCCGCGTATGAAGAAGGGGCAGACGATCTTCACGTACTTCCATTTCGCGGCCGATGAAGAGCTGACGAAGGCGCACATGGAGTCCGGCGCGACGTGTATTGCGTACGAGACGGTGGAGCTCGCGAACCGCGATCTGCCGCTGCTCATTCCGATGTCCGAGGTGGCCGGCCGCATGGCGGTGCAGGAAGGCGCCAAGTAC
>CAYUMN010000255.1:0-1419 GCA_964445835.1 uncultured Gemmatimonas sp. | reverse complement strand
GCGGCGTCCCGGGCGTGGTGCCGGCCAAGGTCGTGATCCTGGGCGGCGGCATTGTGGGCGTGAACGCGGCCAAGATGGCGGCGGGAATGGGGGCCAAGGTGATCATTCTCGACACCTCGCTCCCGCGCCTGCGCTACCTGAGCGACGTGATGCCGGCGAATGTCCAGCTCATCTACTCCAACCGCCAGAACATCCTCGAGGCGATCTCGACGGCCGACCTGGTGATCGGTGGCGTGCTCCTGCCGGGCGCCAAAGCTCCGAAGCTGATCCGTCGCGAAGACCTCAAGATCATGCGCCCCGGCGCGGTGATTGTGGACGTGGCGATCGACCAGGGCGGTTGCGTGGAGACGATCAAGGCGACGACCCACGAGAACCCGGTCTACACGGTGGATGGGATCATCCATTACGGCGTAGCCAATATGCCGGGCGGGGTGCCGCGCACCTCAACGCTGGCCCTGACCAACGCGACGCTCCCGTATGCCCTCAAGCTGGCGAACAAGGGCTGGAAGCAGGCGCTCCGTGAGGATCCGGCACTGCTGAAGGGGCTGAATGTGGTGGACGGGAAGGTGACGTACCAGGGCGTGGCGGAGGCCTTTGGGATGGAGTACCACGAGGCATCGAAGTTCATCAAGTGAAGACGGCTGGAGAATGACGGCGGAAAGAGGGGCGCTCCGGGAAGCTGGGGCGCCCTTTCTTTCACCCGTCCTCCTCCGTCCTCCAGAACCGTAGCCCCATCGCTGTAACTTGAGTATTATCAAGGCGTTGCCCCTGATCCGCCCGCAGTTCAATCTCACCCCTCGGGCGCACGAGATTTCTATCCGATGAAGTGGCCGTTCTTCCCCAGTGGTGGTTTCTTTCCCGCGAACTCCATTGCGGTGGATCTTGGCACGGCGAACACGCTCATCTACGTGAAGGGAGAAGGCATCGTGCTGAACGAGCCTTCCGTGGTGGCGATTGATCGCGAGACGAAGCGCATCAAGGGTGTCGGACTCGAAGCGAAGCGCATGTTGGGCCGCACGCCTGAAGGCGTGATTGCGGTGCGCCCGATGAAGGACGGCGTGATCGCCGACTTCGATGTGACCGAGAAGATGCTGCGCTTCTTTCTTGAGTTGATCATCAAGAATCATGTGTTCAAGGTGAAGCCGCGCGTCATCGTGTGCGTCCCCTCGGGTATCACCGAGGTGGAGAAGCGCGCGGTGCGTGACTCTGCTCTCGGTGCCGGCGCCAAGGAAGTCTTCATGGTCGCAGAGCCGATGGCGGCCGCGATCGGGGTGGGGCTGCCGGTGGAGACGCCGACGGGCAACATGGTGATCGATATCGGTGGTGGCACGACGGAGATCGCGGTGATCGCGCTGAGCGGCATTGTCTCCGACACCTCCATTCGCACCGGTGGCGATGAACTCGATGCGAGCATCGTGC
>CAYUMN010000254.1:0-3733 GCA_964445835.1 uncultured Gemmatimonas sp. | reverse complement strand
GCCATACTGACTGCGGTGTCGCGTCAACTCGCGCTGACCGAGCGCGACGTACTGTACGCGCGTGATCTGCATCTCCTCCTGCCGGCCCTCGCCGCAGGAGCGACTGCTGTGGTGCCGCCAGGCTCGCGCTTCGCTCCCGCGCGGGTGGCAAGCCTTATGGCGCACTGGAAGGTGACGCACGCGTTCCTCGTCACGCGCGAGTGTCGGCTGTTGCTGGAGTACGCCGAACAGCGCGCGACCACGTTGCCCACCTCTCTGCGGATGTTGATGATCGGCGCGGCGCCCGTGCGCGCCGGATTCCTCGCACGGCTCCGTCCTGTGTTGCCGGGCGGATGCGAGGCGCTGTGCGTGTATGGCCTCACCGAGGCACTGCCGATTGCCCGCGTGTCGCTTGAGGAGAAGGTCGCGTGGCGTGGGGATGGCGATCTCGTGGGGGCGCCGATTCCCGGCGTGCACGTGCGCATCCGTGACGATGGTCAACTCGTTGTGAGTGGGGAACGTGTGTGTAGCGGTTACCTCGGGCAACCCGCCGCGGAGGAGATCGCCACGGGTGATATCGCCCGCCTCGACGAGGGACGTATTGTGCTGCTGGGCCGCGCGAAGGATATGATCATTCGCGGCGAGCACAATATTTATCCCGAACTGTATGAGCCGGCGATTGAACGGATTCCCGGCGTGCGCCGCGCCGCACTGATCGGCGACTTCGATCCCGTACGTGCCGATGAACGCGTGATTCTTGTGGTCGAGCGCGAGCAGGGCATCGCTGAGGCCACGTTGCGGAAGCGGGTGATGGATGCGCTCGCGACGGGTGCCCACCGTATTGACGCCTCGGCGACGCCAGACGAAGTGATCTTTCGCACGTTGCCAGAGTCGGGACGATCCGGCAAGGTCGATAAAGCCGCACTCCGCGTCGCGCTCGGCGCGCGGTCGGCCATTCAGTGAGCGCGGTCGCCCAGTCAGTGCGCGTGGAACGCACGATCGCCCTGACCGGGGCCAGCGGATTCGTCGGCTCAGCGTTGCGGCACGCGCTGCTCGCGGCGGGGCATCGTGTGCTGCCTTTCGGACGCCGGCCGGCGAGCGCGCTCCGTGCACCGATTCCAGGATACGTGCAGTGGGATCTCACGGCGGGACCCATTGCCCTCGCTGAGGCCGATGTGCTTGTGCACTGTGGCGCGGCGGTCGGGCAGTGGGGTGCCTACGAAACGTTCTATCGGGCGAACGTGCTGGGGACGCAACATGCCGTGGCGTCGCTGCGTCCAGATGCTCGCGTGGTGTACGTGAGCACGGCGAGTGCGTACGCGCGGCACGGCAGTGGCACGCTGCGTGAAGACGCGCCGTTGGTGACGCGCGGCCTCAGCGCGTACGCCACCACGAAGGCCGCGGCCGATCGCTTCGTGCTCACGCTGGAGCGCCCTGCCGTCGTGCTCCGTCCGCACGTGGTGTATGGTCCGGGCGACACGACGTTGTGGCCTCGCGTGTTGCGTGCGGTTCGCGGCGGCGCGCTGTGGATTCCCGGTAACGGAACGGCACGCATCTCGACGACGCATATTGACCATCTCGCCCAGGCCGTTGTGCTCGCCGTGCAGCCATCGGCGCCATGCGGCGCGTTCAATATTGCCGATCTCGATGCGTGCACCGTGGATGCGTTGCTCCGCACGATGTTCGCGCGCCGCGCGATGTCGGTCCGGTTGAGGTACGTACCTCGTCCGGTGGCCGTTGGTGTCGCGATGTGTGTCGAGATGGCGTGGCGCATGGCCGGCCGAGAGGACGAGCCACGCCTCACGCGCTACGCGGTGCAGGGACTCGCCGATGATTGCGTACTCGATACCACGCGCGCCCAGAGCGCGCTCGGCTTTACTCCGCGCTGGACGATTGCCGACGGGCCTATTTAGGTGCAGGGATGGCCGTTTCAGGAAGCACGCGGCCTTTCAGGTGAGCCGTCAGTCCATCGGCGTCGGCGTTGCGACAAGAACGGCCGTTGCCAGCAGCACCATCACCGCAACGCTGAGCTCCACGATCACCGTGCGCCGCAGTCGTGCCACGCCAAGTGACGTCTCAAGCGTTGGCGTCACTCGGCGCCAATTGTATAATCCAGTGACTCCCACAATACCAAGCAGGCCGAGCTTGATGGCCAGCGTCCGGCCGTATCCGGGCTGCCACAACGCGGCGACGGAACCAAGGTGCACCCAGGCGGCGAACACGCCCGACAGCGCGAGCGCTGCGGCGCAGACGAGTGCCACCGGAGAGAACGCTCGTACGAGTAGGGCCACGCCATGTTCGAACTCTCCCGCTGGCAACGGTCGAAGCGCGGGAATTCCTACGAAGAAAAGCAGCGCGAGCGTCCCGATCCAGCCGCTCGCACCAAGCACATGCACCGTGTCTGCGAGCACAGAGAGCGGTGCGGTGTCGGGCACGGCGACCGCGTGACCGGAGAGTGCTGGCGTCACCGCGAGTACGACGGCGCCTATCGTCACCACGCCCCAGCCATCGGCGTGAGCGTGCCGGACGCGACTGAACCCGGCCAACACCGCGATGACAGCTCCGACCTGCATCATCCACGCGGTGCCCCATATGGTCCCACCGAGTAGTGACCCGAGCAACGACGCGAGCAGGCGGAGATCGAGCGCGTCGGCACCGAACACGGCGTAGGCTTGGGCTCCGAGACGGGCGAGCGCGGCGAGGCCCAGTGTGACAGCCGCCCAGTAGCCGAGTCGCGCCGCACGCGCACGCGCGGCCGCCAGCACCGCAGCGGGAAGAGCGGGCGATGTGCCCGCGCCAAGACGGCGCAGGACGAAGGAATGGAAGAAGACCACGCCGATCAACGCGACCAGCGCGAGAAAAGTGATCCACCGAATCAGCACGAACGCCGGCGACTCCGCGTTGAATCCGTGCGTCTCGCCCGCCATCTCCATCAAGTGTGGCGGTCCTCCGGTGTCCGAGGGCATGACCATCGCGTGGGTCTCGGCCGTGCTACCCGCCGGCGGGTCGTTCATCACCATGAACGAATAGTTACCGCGCACCGGATGGCCATCGGCGCCGACGCTCTGCCACTCGACGACATAGGTGCCGATCGACATGCGGCCGCGCACCTCGGCGACGACCACATGCGCGGAGTCGCCATCGGCATGACGCAGCGGCCCGAGGAGCACCATCGCGCCGTCTGGCCCGATCAACCGTAGACGTGTGACAGAAAGCGTAGACGTTGCGGCAAAGGTGAGCCGCAACTCACTGGGGGCCGAATCGACATGTGCGTCCTTGGCAGGCACGGAACTCTTGAGGACTCCGTGCGCCAACAGCGTCGAAGGCAGCAGAGCCAACGCCGCGAACAGGAGCGGCAAGGCACGCACCATGCGGCCGGTCACTGCGGCATCGGCGGATCAGTCGGTCGGCGCGCGCGGCTCGCCGTGTGCGTGTGACGGACCACCCACTTGTTGCCGCGGCGCTCAAGGATCGCCGTGCCCCGTCCGACCGCGTCAAGCTTGCGGTCCGGCAGGTCGGCCGCGAGCGCATAGCGGTACATCGCCCAAGCGAGATCACCGGAGACGCGCACCTCGATCTCGAACGGGCGGTAGCGGAAGTTCTGGAACTCCTTCAGTTCCGGCGCGAGGTGATTGTCGCGATAGTCGCGCCAGCCTCTGTTGATACCAGCACCCTCGAGCACGGTGAGGCTGTCCCCGGCGTACAGCGTGTCGAGCGCGGCGAGATCATTGCGCTCAGCGGCCGCGAACAGCGC
>CAYUMN010000253.1:0-3790 GCA_964445835.1 uncultured Gemmatimonas sp. | reverse complement strand
GGATCGGCCGATCCATGATCTTTACGTTGATCGCCATCTCAGCGGATCTCCTTGGGATTCAGCGTCGCGCGGCTCGGGGCCTGCGAACGCAGATGCTGTAGTCGTGCACGATCCAGTCGCGAGGCGGCCGGCGACACGAGCCGCCCGCGATCGAGGATGAAGAACAGAACGATCAAGAGCACGATGTTCAGGCCGAACATCGCCAGTCCGAACAGCTTGCCCCGCGCGAGGCCGGCCATGTCGAGACCGAGCATCGCCGAGGCGACGATCACGACGTAGGCCAGCGCCGTCGGCAGCATCACCTTCCAGCCCAGCGACATCAGCTGGTCGTAGCGGAAACGCGGGAGCGTCCAGCGAATCCAGATATAGAAGAAGACGAGGAAGATCACCTTGGCGACGAACATCGCGAAGGTCGCGGTGAACTTGCCGACCGTGAACGGACCGAAGTTGTCCCACGAGGTGAGCGGGATGTCCCAACCGCCGAGGAACAGCGTCACGAACAGGCCGCTTGCCGTGATCATGTTCGCGTACTCGGAGATCGGGAACATCGAGAACTTCATTGCGCTGTACTCGGCGTGATAGCCGGCGATGAGTTCAGATTCCGCTTCCGGGAGATCGAAGGGCACGCGGTTCGTCTCGGCGAAGGCCGCGACGAGGAAGATGAAGCTGGCCACGGAGAGCACCAGCACATTCCAGCCCATGAAGACCTGCTGGTCGATGATCTTCGTGAGGGAGACGTTGCCGGCGACGAGCAACACGCACACGG
Organism: uncultured Gemmatimonas sp.; assembly: GCA_964445835.1. Classification (GTDB taxonomy): domain Bacteria; phylum Gemmatimonadota; class Gemmatimonadetes; order Gemmatimonadales; family Gemmatimonadaceae; genus Pseudogemmatithrix. The sequence goes on along the minus strand of CAYUMN010000253.1, from coordinate 3,024 downwards.
TCGCCATGCCCATCGAGATCTCGTAGCTCACCATCTGTGCCGACGCGCGGAGGCCGCCGAGCAGCGCGTACTTGTTGTTCGACGCCCAGCCCGCAAGCACGATGCCGTAGACGCCAAGCGACGTGACGGCGAGGGTGAACAGGAAGCCAATTGGCATATCCGCCACCACCATGTCCACGCGCCCCCAGGGCGTCGGGAGCGGCGCGGCGAAGGGAATCACCGCCCAGGCCGTCAGCGCTGGGATGAACGCCAGCGCCGGCGCGATGATGAACAGCGGCTTGTTCACGCCGCCAGGCATCGACTCTTCCTTCATGAAGTTCTTCACGCCGTCCGCGAGGACTTGGAACAGTCCGAAGGGTCCGACGCGATTCGGGCCATGGCGATCCTGAATCCACGCCGAGATCTTGCGTTCGGCGTAGGTCGTGTACGCGACGCTGACCATGTAGAGCGTGAACATCGCGATCATCTTGATGATCGTCGCCAACAGGAACGGCAGGAACGGGAGATCGAGCTGCGACTGGTCGAGCATCAGTTGGCCCCCGCCTGCACCGAGGCCACCGGCGCGCCGTAGAGACCGAGCGTCTCGTAGCTGAGGCCGGTGAACGCGGGCTCGCTTGACGCGAGCGCCGCAAAGACCGAACTCGGGAGGAAGTGCTCGGCCTGGAGACCAACGGCGGCATTGAGGTCCGCGAGCGCGAACCAGCTTGGCCGCGCGAGCCCGGGCGCCGCCTTCGCCTGCAGGAAGCGTTGCACGCGTCCGCGCAGATTGGTGAAGGTCCCTTCTTCTTCCGCGACGTTCGCGATCGGCAAGACCACCGTCGGGGTCGGGATGTTCAGCGGGAGCACCGTCCCGATCACGATGATGGCCGACGCCTTCGTGGCGGCGGTGGTGTCGAGTCCTTCGAACTCATCGTCAGCGAGAATCAGCACGTCGCCATCACGCAAGCCGCCGAGGACATCGGCATCGCGGCGCGTATAGCCGAGCAGTTCCGCCCCCTGCACGTTCGGGGCGCGATCGGCCCGCAGCGAGAGGTCAGCGACGCCAGGCAGGGGCGCCTCGGGACCGGTCCGGCAACGGAAGACGCCTTCGCCGCCAGACTTCGTGATGAGCTGCTTGAGCAGGAAGAGCGCTTCGTTGGAGAGCGCGGGGGAAGCGACCACGTAGGCGCGCTTGCCACCGAGCGCCTTGGCGGCCTCGGCGTACGCGATCTCCCAGTCCACGAACGTGAGCACGTCGGCAACTTTGATCTTCGGCGTCTCGGCGCGATCCGGGCGATTCATCCAGCGGTAGTTGAAGCGCCCTTCGTCGCAGAGATAGAAATGGTTCACGGCGTCGTTCGAGCGCGGCTTCTGGCGCACAATGATGTTGTCGCGGGTCTCGAGGATCGTGTTACACCCCTGCGAGCAACCCGTGCAGACCGACGCGGTGCGATCGAGCTCCCACGCCCGCGCCTTGTTGAGGAAGTCCTTCGAGACGAGCGCACCGACGGGGCAGAGGTCAATGACATTCGCCGCCCACGGTTGCGTGAGATCGGCGTCGACGGCCTTGCCGATCGTCGCGCGGTCACCGCGGTCGGAGACGTTGAGCACCGGGGTGTGGTGCACATCGTCCATGAAGCGCACGCAGCGCGTGCAGAGAATGCACCGATTGGGGACGTAGAGCACGTCGCCGCCGAAATCCTCGACCGGATTGAAGCGCTTCGGCTCGTGGTAGCGCGAGTCGGCGCGTCCCTCTTGGAAAGTGTAGTCCTGCAACTCGCATTCGCCGGCCTGATCGCAAATCGGGCAGTCGAGCGGATGATTGATCAGGAGGAGCTCAAGCACGCCCTTGCGGGCCTCAAGCGCCTGCGGTGAGTAGACGTGCACCACCTGCCCCTCGGCTACGGCGGTGGCGCAGCTCGCGGCGAGCTTCGGACTCCGCTCCACTTCCACGAGACACATGCGGCACACCCCGGCCACCGGGAGTCCGGGGTGGTAGCAGTAGTGTGGAATCAGCACGCCGGCGGCCTTCGCGGCCTCAAGGATGCTCGTGCCTTCGGGGACGCTCACCGCGCGCCCCTCGATCGTCAGGTTGACGGTCTTCAAACCTTCATCCTCCATCCCTCAGCGTGTCGCATTAGACGCCCACCGCGACGGTGGACGAACGCTTGCCTTTGATCAGCGCCTCGAACTCGCCGCGGAACTTGTTGATGCCGCTCGTGACCGGCGCGGCGCACGAATCGCTCAGGACGCAAATGGTCTTGCCGGTCATGTTCTCGGCGAGATCGAAGATCGTATCGAGATCCTCGTACGTGCCCTGCCCCGCGACGATCCGCTCGAGAATCTTGGTCATCCACGCGGTGCCTTCCCGGCACTGCGTGCACTGCGCGCAGCTCTCGTGTGCGTAAAAGCGCGCCAGGCGCGCGAGCTGCCGCGGCATCGACTGGGCGTCGTCGAAAATGATGACGCCGCCAGAGCCGAGCATCGTGCCGACTTCCATGAAGCCTTCGTAGTCCATCTTCACCGTGTCGGCCTCTTCGCTCGTGATCACCGGGACGGACGAGCCGCCCGGAATCAGCGCCTTGAACCTGCGACCGGGAAGCGGACCGCCGCAGAGATCGTACAGGAACTCCTTGAAGGAGAATCCCATCACGACTTCGTAGTTGCCAGGGCGCGACACATTACCGCAGACGGAGTAGAGTTTTGAGCCATTGCTCTTCGGCGACGAGAGGCACATCGCCTTGTACCACTCGGCGCCGTTGTTCAGGATGTGCGGAATGGCCGCGAGCGTCTCGACGTTGTTGATCGTGGTCGGCTGACCGAAGAGCCCGTTGACGGCCGGGAACGGGGGCTTGATGCGCGGGTTCCCGCGCTTGCCTTCGAGCGAGTTCATCAGGGCGGTCTCTTCGCCGCAGATGTACGCGCCCGCGCCACGATGCACCCACACGTCGATCTTCTTGCCGGAGCCCATGGCGTTGTCGCCGATGATCCCGGCGGCACGCGCTTCGGCGAGCGCGTCCTCGAGCCGCTTGATGGGCTCAATGA
>CAYUMN010000252.1:0-3808 GCA_964445835.1 uncultured Gemmatimonas sp. | reverse complement strand
CCCCCGGCTCTCCCCGCGCCTCCGCCAGCAACGTCCGAATCCGCGTCGCGGACGACGTCAGCGATTCGCGCTCCTTCTGGGCCATCGAGATGCCCGCCGTCAACGCGACCAGACGCTTCTGCCACTCCTTCGAGTCCAACTCGCCGACGGCCTCGCGCAACTCGCCCTCGACGCGCGCTTCCTCAAGCGTGGCCAATCGCGCTTCAACATCGGCCACCGCCGCCTGATCGATGACGAGGCCACTCTCGAGCGCCTCGGCTTCCGCATGCGCGCGCACCTGGGCGTCCACCAACTTCGTCAGGTATTCGTCGCGCAGACGCGCGAACACATGCTCGGGGGTCCCAGCGCGCCGCTCTTCGAGCTTCGCGAGGTAGCCTTCGTGCTTTCGCTTTTCAGCGAGGAGCGCTTCAAGCGCTTCCAGCTGCGGAGAATCGGGCTTCTTCATGGCACGTCAGGTCACGGGACGATCCCCAGCACCCACGATGCGCGGGCACGCAGGGACATCAGCGCTCAATCCACCAGTCGGTAGACGATCTTCCCACCTACGATGGTACAGATCGCCTGCCCCTTCAACACATGGCCACCGTACGGCGTGTTCCGCCCCTTGGACTTGAACGCCTTGGGGTCGACGGTCCACTCCTTCGCGGGGTCGAACACGGTCACATCAGCGATGCTCCCCTTGGCGAATGTACCGCCGGGAAGATGAAACGTCTTCGCGGGTGCACAGGACATACGATCTACCAACTCGGAGATCGAAAGGATCCCCGGCTCGACGAGATAGGTGATATTCACGCCGAGCGCGGTCTCGAGGCCAACGATGCCATTGGGCGCATCGGCGAACTCCCGCTCCTTCTCGTCGTAATGATGCGGGGCATGGTCGGTCACCAGCAGATCGATGGTCCCATCCTTCAGGCCCTGTTGCAGCGCGGCCACATCGGTGCGAGTGCGCAGCGGCGGATTCATCTTCGCATTCGTGTTGTAGCCATCGCACGCCTCTTCGGTGAGCGAGATGTGATGGCTGCACACTTCGGCGGTCACGTTGATGCCCTGCGACTTCCCCCAGCGCACGAGGTCGACAGACCCCTTGGTGCTGAGATGACAGAGATGCACATGGCCGCCCGTGCGCTTCGCGAGGAGGATGCAGCGAATGACGTCGATCTCCTCGGCCTCGGGGGGAATGCCCTTGAGGCCCAGTCGCGCGGAGACGATGCCCTCGTTCATCGAACCGCCCTGCGCGAGCGCCATCACTTCGCAGTGCTCGACGACGGGGATGCCGAACGTCATCGCGTACTCGAGTGCGGTGCGCATGAGATGCGAATTCTCGACCGGCTTGCCGTCATCGGACACGGCGACGGCGCCCGCCGCGACCATCTCGCCGAATTCAGCGAGGGTCTCCCCCTGCTGGCCCACGGAGATCGCGCCGTATGGGTAGACGCGCGCGAAGCCCGCGGCCTCCCCCTGCCGCTTCACAAAGCCCACGGTCGCCTGATTGTCGGTGACCGGCTTGGTGTTCGGCATGGCGCAGACGGCGGTGAATCCACCCGCGACCGCGGCATGTGCGCCGGTCGCGACCGTCTCGACGTCCTCACGCCCGGGTTCGCGGAGATGCACGTGCACGTCGATCATGCCGGGCGAGACCACAAGCCCATGGCAGTCGACGATCTCGGCGCCAGCGGGCGCGACGATGGACCCACCGACCCGGGCAATCACCCCGTCGACGAGCAGAAGATCGCCAATCGCATCGAGATGCGTGGAGGGATCCACCAGACGCCCTCCCTTCAACAGCACGGACGTGGTCACGCGGCGCCTCCCTTGGCGACGTCGGCAAGCGAGGCCTTCTGCCCCGCGAGGAGATAGAGGACGGCCATGCGTACGGCGACGCCGTTCGTGACCTGATCGAGAATGACAGAGTGCGGGCCATCGGCGACGTCGGAGTCGATCTCGACCCCGCGGTTCATCGGCCCGGGATGCAGGATGAGCAGTTCGCGCTTGGCCGCGGCCAGCCGCGCACTCGTCACGCCGAACACGCGGTTGTACTCGCGGAGCGAGGGGATGTAGCCACCCTGCATCCGTTCGAGTTGCAGGCGGAGAATGTTGAGCGCATCGGCCCACTCAATGGCCGCTTCGATGCGACCGAAGACCCGCACGCCCATCTCGTGAATGGCATTCGGCAGGAGGGAGCGCGGCCCGCAGACCGCGACTTCGGCGCCCAGCGCCTTCAGCCCCCAGATGTTCGAGCGCGCCACGCGCGAGTGCAGGACGTCACCGACGATGCAGACGCGACGCCCAGCGAGTGCGCCGAGTCGTTGGCGCAAGGTGAGCAGGTCGAGCAGGCCCTGGGTCGGATGCTCGTGCGTTCCATCGCCGGCATTGATGACGTTCGATTCAATGCGCTCCGCGAGAAACTTCGCGGCGCCCGACGCCCCATGTCGCACCACGACCATGTCGATGCGCATCGCCTCGAGATTGCGCGCGGTGTCGACGAGCGTTTCACCCTTCGACACGCTCGAGCCGCTCGACGCGACATTCACCGTGTCGGCACTCATGCGCTTCTCGGCGAACTCGAACGAGATGCGCGTGCGCGTCGAGGGTTCGAAGAAGAGATTCACCACCGTCATGCCGCGGAGGGTCGGGACCTTCTTGATGGCGCGTTCGGAGATCTCGCGGAGCGGTTCGGCGACGTCGAGAATGGTGGTGATCTGTTCGCCGGTCAGTCCGGCGAGTCCCACAAGGTCCTTACCGAGTAAGGAACTCACGCGCCCTCTCCCACGAGGACGACTTCATCGCTGCCATCCACAATGGGCACACGGACGTCGACCCGCCCGCCGGGTTGCACGGTGATCTTCTTCCCGACCACATCGGCGTGAATCGGGAGTTCGCGCCCCCCACGATCGATCAAGACCGCGAGCATGATGCGCGCGGGACGACCGAAGTCGGCGAGTTCATCGAGCGCCGCACGAATGGTGCGCCCGGTGAAGAGCACATCGTCGACAATGACGACGACCCGTCCCTCGAGCGCGCTCGGGAGATGCGTCTGCCCCACGATCGGGCGCGGCCCGATGCTCTGGAGATCGTCACGGTAGAGCGTGATATCAAGGGCGCCGCGCGGGACGTCGACCCCTTCGCGTTGCGTCATCACTTCCGCGATGCGTTCAGCGATCTGCACCCCGCGGCGCTGGATACCGACGAGCATGAGACGGTCGCACCCGGCATTGCGTTCGAGGATCTCATCGGCCATGCGAGAGATCGTGCGCGCGACCGCGCGCGCGTCGAGAATAACAGAGGACGTTGTCACAGCCTGCAATATGGCCGGGCGCGCAGCCAATCGGGAGCGGCCGCGATGGGGCTGAACCCACCGCGCGGCTCCACCGCGCGGCTACTCGGCGCGGCTACTCGGCGCGGCTACTCGGCGCGGCTACGCCGCGCGGCCGCCGCGGCCGACCGACGCCTCTCGACGAGCGAGATAGACCTTTTCTCGGCCGGGGCCGAGGACTGTCGTCGGCTCCATCGGACGAATGATCACGCCGACCAGCTTCCCGTCGACGTCAAAGACTTCAATGCGATGGTGAGCGATTCTGGTCATGGGTTGCTCCGAGGGGGCTACTTGGTTCCGACGGTAAGACACCACTACGCCACGAAAGGTTTGCCGCCCCTGTCTCAGCACGGTGACGACGAGGTCGCGGTCGGGAAACAAGGCTCGAAACAACGAGCGGCAGACCCCCACTCGGGGCCTGCCGCTCGAGGATCTCATGCAACGGACGGGGTGGGATTCGAACCCACGGTACGCTATGAACGTACACACACTTTC
>CAYUMN010000251.1:942-3867 GCA_964445835.1 uncultured Gemmatimonas sp. | reverse complement strand
GGCGAGCAGCATCAGTGAGACGAGCCAGCCGCCCATGAAGACCTGCCAGCCGTACATCGTGCTGAAGAAGTGATAGTCGAGTGACATCGAGTGGTCCCACGCGAGGACGCACCAGCCGAAGCCGAAGACCAACGCCATGATGACGGCGAGCTTGCCCTGCAGTGAGTGCGTGCTATGGAGCTCGCGACGCTCCTCACCAAAGGTCGCGCGCATCTTGGCGCGCAGCCCAGCGGCCCACGACGCGCCGTACTCCGGCGTCACGCCCACGTCGAGCCGGACGGAGGTATAGACATACCAGAGCTGCAGCACAAGGATCGCGCCGAAGGCGATGATCGAACGGGCGTAGAAGAAGCCGTGCTGGAAATAGACTTCCTTCTCGTGGATCAGCGCGCCGGTGCCGACCAGATCCCACCAGGGATACAGATGCGACTTGCCGCCGAAGGCGATCACGAGGAGGCCGACTGCCGCAAAGGGCAGGAAGGCAACGAACCCTTCCATGAAGCGAATGATGCCACGCGACCACCGCGCGGTCACGATGCGCTGGACGGCGACGAACATCACGCCGGCGGAGGCGATGGTCGTGAAGAAGAGCCAGTTCACGAGAAACGACTGCCACGCGCGCGCGACCCCAGTGGCGGCACCGAATACGAAGAGCGCCATGCCGGCGACCGCGAGTCCGAGCGAGACCTTCTTGAAGGTCTCGGGCATCTGCTTGGTGCGCAGGACCTCAATGAACTGGTCCCGCGGCGGCGAGTAATGATGCTGATGACTCATCTTAGTGATCTCCCCCGTGCCCTGCGTCGGCCGCAGGCTTTTCTGGCTTGGCCACGATGCCCACCGTGGACGGCTTCACGAACATCGCCGGCACCGTCGGCGCCACCGCGCTGACGCGGCTGAAGCTCGCGGCTTCCCCCGGACGCACCACCGAACCGGTCGAGACCTGATACCGCCCCTGCAGTCCACGCACATAGTTGACCACGTCCCAGCGCTCGGCCGCGGGGATGCGGTTGAACGAGGCCATCAGGCCCCGCCCGTTGCGGAGCATGCCGAAGATGTAGCCGTCACTGCGCGCCTGCGTCGACGCGCCGTTGATGGCCGGGGCGAAGCCGTAGTTCTGGTTCAGCTGACGCATCGTGCCGTTGGCATCGCCGAGCTCGCCGTGGCAGACCGCGCAGTTCACCTGATACAACCGATGCCCGTTCGCGATCGAGCGTGCGTCCACCGCCACAGGATTCTGCAGTCCCGACATCGAGTCCACGGTCTGCGGCATGGCCGCGTACGAGACTTCCCACGCGGCGACCGGCGTACCGGTGACCGGCACGGAGCCCGCGGGGTTGCCGCGGAACGGGATCGTGTCACCCGCCAGCGAATCCATTGAGTACTTCTGCCACGTCCCAACGGACGGCTGCTGCTTGAAGTCCGTGATCCAATCCTTCGGATCGCAGGCGGTGAAGATGAACGGGAACGACAACGCGATCATCGCGTTGCGCAGGCCAAAGGTCTTAACGCTCACCACGCACCTCCACCGCGCCATGACGGCGCATCACCTGCTCGACTTCGGCGAGCTTGTCCGGGGCGCACTCGCACCAGACGCCGTAGTGGCTGCCGCTGAATCGGACATCGTAGCCCACCGTGTCGGTGAGCCGCGGAATGCCCGCGAGATAGAACATGCCGAACACGGTCGACAGGGCGCCGACCATGACCATCACCTCGAAGCCGAACACCGTGTACGGCAACCACGATGCGATGGCCTTGCCCCCCACGACGAGGGGCCAGTACATCGAGCCCCAGATCGAAAGCCAGTACCCGAACGTCACGCCCGCGAGCGCGCCGATGAGCGTGAACTTGCGCACGGGGCTCTCCGGCGGATCGATCGCGTGCTCAAGCTCGTGCCGCGGCGTCGGCGAATACGCCGTCAACGCGCCGAGCTTCTTGTGCTTGAGCTCTTCGATGGTATCGACCGTGCTGTCGAGCTCATGGAACACACCAACGATTCCGCGCATGCTAGTGCCCCCCGTGATGATGAGCGCCCTTCTTCATTCGCGGCGGGATGATCTCCTTGATCTCCGCGAGTGCCATGATCGGCAACTGCTTCACGAAGAGCAGGAACCACATGAAGAACCAGCCGAACGACCCGATGAGCAGCCCGTAGTCGACCCAGGTCGGAACGTAGCCCGACCACTGCCACGGTTCCACGTCATGCGACAGCGACGGCACGACGATCACGAAACGCTCGAACCACATCCCGATATTGATGAAGATCGAGAGGATCCAGAGCCAGGTCGGGTTGCGACGCAGCTTCTGCGAGAAGAGGGAGAGCGGCAGGATCATGTTACACGTGAGCATGATCCACGCGGCCCACCACCACTGCCCGAAGACGCGGTTCCAGAAGTAGTCCTGCTCGTACTGCACGCCGCCATACCACGCGATGAAGAACTCGATCGTGTACGCGAGACCGACGACCATCGACGTGAAGAGCACCATCTTCGCCGAGGCGTCGAGGTGGTTCAGCGTCACGTAGTGCTTGAGGTTGAACCACTTCCGCATCGGGATGATGATCGTCCACACCATCGCGAAGCCGGAGAAGATGGCGCCGGCGACGAAGTAGGGCGGGAAGATCGTCGTGTGCCAGCCCGGCACGATGCCCATCGCGAAGTCGAACGACACGATCGAGTGCACCGAGAGCACGAGCGGCGTCGAGAACGCGGCGAGGAACAGATACGCGCGGGCGAAGTGACGCCATTCCCGCTCGCTGTTCCGCCAGCCGAAGCTCAGGAAGGCGAGAATCTTCTTGCGGAGCGGGTTCGTCTCGCGGTCGCGCAGCACCGCGATGTCGGGAATCAGACCGACGAACAGGAAGGTCGTCGAGATCGTGAGGTACGTCGTGATCGCGAACACGTCCCAGACGAGCGGCGACTTGAAATT
>CAYUMN010000251.1:0-932 GCA_964445835.1 uncultured Gemmatimonas sp. | reverse complement strand
AGTTCGGCCAGATCAACCGCCAGTTCGGATACGGGATCAGCCAGAAGAACTTCCACGGACGGCCGATGTGGATGATCGGGAAGAGCCCCGCGGTCATGACCGCGAACACCGTCATCGCTTCGGCCGCACGATAGATCGTCGTCCGGAAGCCGGCGCGGAACAGGTAGAGGATCGCCGAGATCAACGTCCCCGCGTGTCCGATACCGACCCAGAACACGAAGGTGATGATGTAGACGCCCCACATGACCGGCGGGTTGTAGCCCGCCACGCCGAGGCCCTGATGAATCTGGTAGGCCCACGAGAAGGCCCCGAGTCCGAGGCAGGCCAGTGCGGCCAGCAACCCGAAGAACCAGGCCTTCGTGGGCTTGAGGATCGCCAGAATCTCATTGTCGACCTGCTCGTAATCCTTGACCGCCGGCAGCTGGATGTCCGCGGTCGCAATGTTCGGCCGGCGCGGTGCGTCGGCGGGCTGCACGAGAGTTGCCATGATCGCCGCCTCCTTACGCGTTGGCCGACGCCGACGGCGCCGGATGGTTGACCTTCTGCAAGTAGACCACCGCCGTGAACGTGTTGAGCTCTTCGAACACGTGGTACGCACGCCGGTCCTTGGCCCACTTGGCCACCGACCAGTTCTCGTCCGCTGCGTCGCCGAAGATGATCGCGCGCGACGGGCACGCCTGCGCGCACGCCGTCGTGAACTCGTCGGGCTCCATCTCACGCCCCTCGAGTGCCACGCGGTGCTCCGTCTCCTTGATGCGCTGCACGCAGAACGTGCACTTCTCCATCACACCCTTGCCGCGAACGGTGACGTCCGGGTTGAGCTGCCAATGCAGCGGCTCGGGGAACGCGTACTGGGTCCGGTTCGGCTCACCATACCCGAACCAGTTGAAGTAGCGGACCTTGTACGGGCAGTTGTTCGAGCAGTAGCGCGT
>CAYUMN010000250.1:0-3958 GCA_964445835.1 uncultured Gemmatimonas sp. | reverse complement strand
GGCCCGGCGCGTCCTCTTTGACGCGCCTGCGAACCGACCTGACCCGAGCGTACCCGATGCCGCGTGACAAGATCATCCTCGCGTGCAGTGACTGCAAGAACCGCAACTACTTCACCACCAAGAACAAGCGCCTGCACCCCGAGCGCGTCGAGTGGAAGAAGTACTGCCCCCGCTGCAACAAGCACGTCGTCCACAAGGAGACGAAGTAAGTGGCCGGCGATGTTGTGGTCCAGCAGCCGAACCTTCCCAAGCGCGTCGTCAACTTCTATAGCGAAGTGGTCGTCGAGATGAAGAAGGTGACGTGGCCGGAGCGGCCGCAGGTGACGAAGCTCTCGGGGGGTGTGATCGTGCTCTCGTTGATCATCGGCGGGGTCATCTGGTTACTCGACCTGATCCTTCAGAGCGTGCTTGTCCGCGGCATCCCGTCGCTCTTCGGAGCATAAATCGTGACGCATCGCTGGTACGCCGTCCAGACGACGTCTGGGCATGAGAACAAGGTCCGCACCCTGGTCCAGCGCAAGATCGACGGTGATCTGGTGCCGGCCGAAGAGCGGCGCGTCCGGCAGGCGCTGGTCCCGACCGAGCAGGTGGTCGAGATCAAGAACGGCAAGAAGGTCACCGTCGATCGCAAGGTCTACCCGGGCTACGTGCTCGTGGAGATGACGCTGACCGAGGAGACGCTGCACAACATCAACGCGATCCAGGGCGTGATCAAGTTTGTCGGCACCAAGGATCGCGAGCCCCAAGCGCTGCGGGACGATGAGGTCAAGCGCCTGCTCGGCCACGCGGTCGAAGAAGAGGTGGCGTCGCCGAAGGAGGAGATTCCCTTCCTCATCGGTCAGGCGGTGGCGATCACGGATGGTCCGTTCACGGATTTCAACGGAACGGTCGAGGAAGTGATTGTGGAGAAGGGCAAGGTGCGGGTGTCGGTGTCGCTCTTCGGGCGGCCGACCAGTGTCGAGCTCGACTATCTGCAGTTGAAGGGGCACTAGAACACCAGATGAAGGCTGAAGGATGAAAGCAGCGAGGCCGTACGGCCTCGCTTCCGCCGACCTTCTAGCTCCATCGCAGTTTCGGTTGAGGCCTTTGCGCGAGGCAGGTGCGTGAGTCACATCCGCACCGAGAAGCGCACCGACGGATACCACAACGTCGCTAAACACACCGTGGGAGTCAGCGCGCTGCGCCAGCCCGGCCTCTCGGCCGTCGCCCGTGGCCGCTCCACGTTCCAAGTGAGGAAGTAATGGCCAAGAAGGTGACTGGTTTCGTCAAACTGCAGATTCCTGCAGGTAAGGCGAATCCGGCCCCGCCGGTCGGCACCGCGCTCGGTCCGCAGGGAATCAACATCATGGCGTTCTGCAAGGAGTTCAACTCCAAGACGCAGGGTCAAGATGCGATTCTCCCGGTCGAGATCACGATTTTTGCCGACAAGTCCTTCACGTTCATCCTGAAGACGCCGCCTGCGGCGTTCCTCGTCAAGCGCGAGGCCGGGATCGAGAAGGGTTCTGGTCAGCCGAACCGCAACAAGGTCGGCTCGATCAGCAGTGCGCAGGTCCGGAAGATCGCCGAGCTCAAGATGCCTGATCTCAACACCGATTCGCTCGAGTCCGCGATGGCAATGATCGCCGGCGCCGCGCGTTCGATGGGTGTGGAGGTGAAGGGATGAAGACGCACGGAAAGAAGTACCGCGCCGCGATCGCGAAGATCGATACGGCCGTGCAGCACACGCCGAATGCCGCGCTCGGGGCCGTGAAGTCGGCCGCCTTCGCGAAGTTCGATGAGTCGGTCGAGGTCGCCGTTCGCCTTGGCGTCGACCCGCGTCACGCCGATCAGGTCGTGCGTGGCACGGTCGTCCTTCCGGCCGGCACCGGCACCACGGTCCGCGTTCTCGTCATCGCCGTCGGCGATAAGGCGAAGGAAGCGGAGGCCGCGGGCGCCGATTTCGTCGGCACGGAGTTCATTGCCAAGATCAAGGAAGGGTGGACGGACTTTGACGTCATGATCGCCACCCCCGACCAGATGGGTCAGGTGGGTCAGTTGGGCCGCGTGCTCGGCCCCCGTGGTCTCATGCCGAATCCGAAGGCCGGCACCGTCACGTTCGATGTGGCGCGCGCGGTGAAGGAAACGAAGGCCGGCAAGATCGAGTTCCGTGTGGATAAGGCCGGCAATGTGCAGGCCGCTATCGGCAAGGTCTCGTTCGGACTCGACGCACTCGAGTCGAACTTTGCGGCGTTCATGGATCAGATCATCCGCTCCAAGCCCGCCGCTGCCAAGGGCGTGTATGTCCGCACCGTCGCCGTGAGCTCGACCATGGGCCCTGGCGTTCGTATCGATACCAACCCGTACCGGTAACCCACGATGAAGCGATCCGACAAGGAACAGCTCGTCGCCGAGTTGAAGGCCAAGCTCGCGGGCGCCGACGCGGTGTATTACACCGACTTCACGGGTCTGAACGTGAAGCGGATGACGGAACTCCGCCGCCGTTTCCGCAAGGCCGGCGTCGAGTATGTCGTCATCAAGAACACCCTCGCGCTGCGTGCGGTGAACGAGGCCGGCATGATCGGCCAGACGTTGAAGGGTCCGACGGGCGTTGTCGTGGCGAAGGATGCTGTCGCGGCCGCCAAGCTCTTGACCACGTTCGCGAAGGAGAATGATGCGAAGCCCAGCGTGAAGGGCGGCCTCTATGAGGGCGTCGCGATCGATGGGGAGATGGTCAAGAAACTCGCGTCGCTTCCGACGCGTGAAGAGGCGCTGTCGATCCTCGTTGGCACGTTCAACAGCGTGCTCTCGATGTTCGCCCTCGCCATGGAAGCCCGTAAGACGCAGCTCGAAGGTTCGAACTAAATCCCCCAGGCGTCTGCCTGATCACAAACGCCCCAGGTCAACCTGGGGGAACACTTTTGGAGAAGAGAACAATGGCTAACGCGACCCTTTCTAAGGACGAGATCCTCGAGGCGATCGGCAACATGTCGGTCATCGAGCTCGCGGACCTGATCGAAGCGTTCAAGAGCAAGTTCAACGTGACCATCGCGGCCGTCGCCGCTGGTGGTGCAGGTGCTGGCGGCGCCGCGGCGCCGGTCGTTGAGGAGCAGACGGAATTCGACGTCATCCTCAAGGAAGTCGGCGGCAAGAAGATCCAGGTCATCAAGGTGGTGCGCGAGCTCACCGGTCTTGGCCTGAAGGAAGCGAAGGACCTGGTCGACGGCGCGCCGCAGACCGTGAAGTCCGGCGTTTCGAAGGACGAGTCCGCCGCCGTCAAGGCCAAGCTCGAGGCCGAGGGCGCGGTCGTCGAGATCAAGTAAGGGCGAAGGCTCGGGCATCGTCGACGGCATCCCGTCGGCGATTCCCGCGTCCTCTCACCCTTCCCTGGTCCTGACATGCCGTCTTCGCTCCACCCGCTCTACATCTGAAGCTCCTCTCGCCTCGCTCCGGACGGCTCCTCCGTCCGGCGGCGTGGCGGTTTTCGCCTGTCTACGGGCGCAGCCCGGGTCGCTATGATCACTCAGATCTCCTTCGGAAAGCTCGAGCACGGCATGAATATGCCGCACCTCCTCGACATCCAGACGCAGGCCTTCCAGTCGCTCCTCCAGCTCGACGCCGCGGCGCATGACCGCGAAGACGTCGGACTGGAGCGCGTCTTCAAGGATCTTTTCCCCATCACCGACGTCCACGAGAACTTCTCGTTGGACTTCAAGCGCTACACCCTCGGCGAGCCCAAGTACTCGGTCGAAGAGTGCATCGAGCGCGACATGACGCACTCCGCGCCGCTCAAGGCGACGCTGGTGCTGACGGTCTATGAGGAGAACCCGGTCGACGGGAAGAAGCGCCTCAAGAACCAGATCGAGAAGGAGGTCTACCTCGGGGAGCTGCCGCTGCTCACGCGCTTGGGCACCTTCGTCATCAATGGCGCCGAGCGCGTCATCGTCTCGCAGCTGCACCGGTCGCCGGGCGTGGTGTTCGA
>CAYUMN010000249.1:0-4013 GCA_964445835.1 uncultured Gemmatimonas sp. | reverse complement strand
CCGGGTAAGTTAGGAGCGGCACCAACGTCGCGCCCCTCCATACTCGCATGACGAATCCCGACCTGACCCAGCCCAGCACTCCCGCGACCGGCCCCGGCGCACGCGACCGCATCTTCTGGTCCGTGTTGCTCGTGGTGGCTGTTGCCGATGTCCTTTCCAAGCGATGGGCCGAGCGCGCGCTCGTGCTGCACTACCCCGAAGAGGTGGTGGGGCATTGGCTCCGCTGGACCCTGACGTACAACACCGGCGCGGCGATGAACCTCTCCGTGGGGTCGGCCTCGCGCGTGGTGTTCAGCGTCATCGCGATTCTGATGCTGGGGTACCTGTTCTACTTGTATCGGCAGTCGCACTCGCACGAGAAGGCGACGCCGTTCGCGCTCGGACTCATTGCGGCCGGCGCGTTCGGCAACCTCGTCGATCGCCTACGCCACACCAAGGGCGTGGTGGATTTCATTGACGTCGGGACCGAGGGTTGGCGGTTCTGGACATTCAATGTGGCCGACATGGGGGTCACGGTCGGCGCCGTCCTGTTAGCGCTCCTGATGTGGCGCGATGAACGGGCGATGACTACCCTCAAGCAGGACGTGGTGAGTAACGCCGATGCTTCCCCGACACCGAGCTCCGAGCTATGACCCAGCGCCGTGATTTCCTCCGTCAGGCCTCACTGCTCGCCGCGGGCACAATGGCCGCGGGCACAGTGGCCGCGGGTCCGCTGGTGGCGGAAGCCGCCACCCCTGAGCGCCGGTCTGCACTCGGCGTGGGCGGGATGCCAGATCAGCAAGCCGCGTATGACATGTCGTGGACCGAGCGCGTGACGGGGAAGTACCGGATGGCCTTCGATGCGCACGAGATCTCCGAAGGCGTCTGCCTGCATCAGGCGCGCTCCTTTCTCGCCGGTTATGCCTCGGTGTTCGGCCTCAAGGACTCCGAGGTGAGCGCCGTCCTGATCATTCGGCACACGGCCGTGCCGATGGTCATGAATGACGTGCTCTGGGCCGACGGATTTCTCGCCGAGGGGACGGAGCTCAAGGATCCGGTGACGGGCGAGCCGACCAAGCGGAACCCCTTTATCAATATTCCCGCAGGCGCGCGCCACTCGCTGACCTGGCCGGATGGCGCGCTCGACACGCTGATCTCACGCGGGGTGATTGTCCTCGCCTGCGATCTGGCCCTCAACAACTTCGCCGGCCGTATCGCGCTTCATCGGAATATCCCGCGCCCCGACGCACGCTCGCTCGTGATGGACAACTTGATTCCCGGCATCTACAAGATGCCCACGGGCGTCTTTGCCACGTGCCACGCGCAGCAGCTGGGCTGCGGCGTGCTCAACGCCGTGTAAGGTCCGCCAGCACCGCCTCAGCGGCGCGTCGCCCACTCCGGAGCGCGCCGTTGATGGAAGGGGTCTCAAGATGATCGCCGCAGGCGTAGATCCCCGCGCCGATGCGCACGGCCGCATCCCACGTGTCGGGACGTGGTGAGGTCCGCGGCAGCGAATACGGAACGTGCGCAATCCGCAGCAGGCGCCACGTACTCACCTGACTTCCGAACCACCGGGTGAGTTGCCTCCGCGCGTCGCGATCCAGGACGGCGTCGTCGCTGGGGGGTGTTCCCACCACCGTCGCAGAAATCAGCGCCTGTCCCGGTGGTGCGTAGCTCGGTGCGATATCGCTGGGCACGCAGACATGATTCACGGGCCCGCGTCGTCCCTCGCCATCAAGGACCAGCAGCGGGGCGTCGAGAGGCGAGGCGGCGGCCGCGTAGTACAGTGTCGCGCAGGCATTCCATGCGGGCGCGCGCATGCCCGGGATCAGGACGGCCGCATGCCGCGCATCGGTCGCCACGATCACGGCGCGTGCCTCAAGCACTTCGCCATCGGTGAGTTCGACCTGCCCGTCGCGGAGCGCACGTACCCGTGCATTCGTGCGAATCGTATTCGCGGGGAGCGCGGCCGCGAGTTGCCGCGGGATGGCCTGCATGCCATTCGCGGGAAGGGTCGCGCTGCCGGTGGCGAACATCCCAAACAGGAACTCGAACCAATGCTGCGGGGCCGAGAGCTGCGGATCGAGAAGGACCCCGCCAAAGAAGGGACGGAAGAAGCCTTCAATCGCACGGTCGGAGAACCCGCGGGCATTCAACGCGCGCGCCGCGGTGACATCGCCATGCTCCACCGGCTCTCCCTCAAGCGAGAGCATCGCATCGGCACGGAGACGGAGCATGCGCCACGCATCGCCCACGGTGAAGACGCCGGAAAGGAGTGAGCCCACCCCAGCGAGCGGAGAGCGCCAGGGATCGGCCACGCGTCCAAACCCATTGGCGCGGCGCACGAGCGCCCCGGCCCCGAATCGGCCGAGTTCCAGCGCCTCGAAGTCCAGCACACTGCGCGCCTCGGGATACGAATCGAGCAGGACCTGAAAGCCGCGGTCGAGTAGGAAGCCATCGACCTGGTCGGTCGTGAGGCGTCCCCCGACATCCGGGCCCGCTTCGAGGACGAGCGGACTGAGTCCGGCGCCGACGCAGGCCCGCGCGGCGGCGAGTCCGGCGAGGCCGGCCCCAATGATGATCACGTCATGTCGCGGCGTCATACTCACCCAACCGACTGCGCCCCCTGCGGGTTCCGATTGCCGCCCGCGTGCGGACGCGTAGCTTCTGGGCTATGACTGATGCTTCCGCCGCCAAGAAGACATACGACCGCGAGTACTTCGACCAGTGGTATCACGATCCCGATCGTCGGGTCATCACCCCGGCCGCGGTGGCGCGAAAGGTCCGCCTCGCACTGGGCATCGCCGAGATGCTCCTCGAGCGACCGGTACGCACCGTGCTTGATGTCGGTTGCGGCGAAGGCGCTTGGCGCGAGCATCTGCGACGCGAGCGTCCGAATCTGCAGTACACCGGGGTGGAATCGAGCGCGTACGCGCTCGAGCGATTCGGGAAGACGCGCCATATTCTCCACGGGAGCGTTGGCACGCTCAACGACGTGGCGCTCGAGGGTCCGTACGATCTCATCGTGGTGTGCGACGTCTTGCAATACGTGCCGGACGCGGAACTCGCGCCGGGGTTGCAGGAGGTCGCGCGACTCCTTGGTGGCGTCGCGTATTTGGAAGCGTACACCAGCGAGGATCAGATCGAAGGCGATCGGTCCGCGTGGCACGAGCGCACGACCGCGGAGTATCGGAAGCGCTTTCGGGTGGCCGGGCTGCGCTCGGTCGGCATGCACTGTTACGTCGGCGGGGCGCTGAAGGACTCTACGGCGTCGTTGGAGCGCGGCGCCTAGGCTGTGGCGTCTAGGCTGTGCCTCGGCACAGCCTGGCTGGGGCGACCCGCGGGGGGAAACCGGCGCGTGCCCCCGACTTGACGCGGGGCCGCCAGGGTGTAACCTTTCATCCGGATATACGGATGAAGCGACTTCCCCTCTTCGACCGGTTGTCGGCCCTTGCCGACCCGATTCGCTCGCGCCTCCTCCTCTTGTTGGAGCGGCACGAGCTCACGGTGTCGGAGCTCAGGTCGGTGGTGCAACTGCCGCAGTCCACGGTCAGCAGGCACCTGAAGGTGCTGACCGATGCCGGATGGATCACCGCGCGGGAAGATGGCACCAGCAATCGGTACCGACTCGACCCCAAAGCGCTCGATGCCGGCACGCGAAAGCTCTGGGCCTCGGTTCGCGAGGAAGCGGAAGGACTGCCGGCCGCGGGACGTGATGTGCAGCGCGTGAAGGGCGTGCTCGCCGAGCGGCACACGCGGTCACAGCAGTTCTTTGCGAGTTCGGCAGCGCAGTGGGACAAGGTTCGTGCGGAACTATTCGGGACGCGAACGGAGTTATTCGCGATGGTCGGACTGCTCGATGCCGATTTCGTCGTGGGCGATCTGGGGTGCGGGACCGGGCAGCTCTCGGAAGTGATGGCGCCGTTCGTTCGCCAGGTGATCGCGGTGGACGAATCGGCGGCCATGTTGAAAGCGGCGCGGGCGCGCTTGGCGACGGTCGAGAATGTCGACCTGCGCGCCGGGAGCATCGAAGC
>CAYUMN010000248.1:601-4046 GCA_964445835.1 uncultured Gemmatimonas sp. | reverse complement strand
TCGTCACGGGGTGTCAGGGGACACTAGACGGACGATTTGGGAGGGGGTTGGGAAACTGGGAACAGATGCCCGAGAGGTTCTCGGCGCCAAGCCGCCCCGCGATGCAATAGTGGGTAAAGATCCAGCGAGACTCCGGCCATCCTGCCACTAAAACGCGCTATGGACAGGCGAGCGAGACGCCTGTCCCGGCGCGCCCAAATCCAGCAAGCCCAGCAACGGCTCGCGCGACCGCCTCGGCATCGGCGGCGTTTACCGATCCGTTTTCGTCAACGTCGCCGACCGCCGCGTAGCGCTGAGGACGCGCGACAAGGAGTCCCGACGCGAACCGATACAGTTGTTGGACGTCGCGCGCGTCTAGCACTCCATCGTCGTCCATGTCGCCCCAGAGGCCAACCGCCCAGGCCGTGCATATGTCAATGCCGCGGGTCGTGATGATTTGCGCGAGCGGGTCTTCATTCGCGTCGGCTGCAGCCGTGACGAATATCTGGACAGTGCTCGGGAGTCCGTCGCCGACTCCGCGAATGAAGGCGGTAGCGAGAGTCGTGTTAGTGCTGATGGGTCCGCCTAAGGAGACGATGAATCGCAGGATTCCGTTCGCGCGATCCGTCCCATCTAGCGTTGCGATGCCCAATGCTGTGACAATCGAGTCGACAGAGAGGGTGGCAACGTCCCACTCCATGCGCAGCGCGTACCGCAGGAGACTGCGCCCGGATGCTTGCGCGAAGTCGGCGCCGAGCGGGGCGGCGAGGGTGCGGCCGACGCCGAGCACTGTCGCCCCGGACTGGCCAAGCGTGAACACGATGGCGTCGGCGCCGACGGTGACGAGTGTGCTGTCGCGCGCCGCGCCGTCCTCGGCGACGATCCAGGTCGTCCCCGTCGAGACGCCGGTGACCTGACTGGTCAGGTTTCCCGTCTGCGTCACGGTCGCGATTGTTGGCGCGCGAGAGGTCCAAGTGAGTGACGCGAACGAGAGTGAGTTGCCTCCGGCATCGAACACTTCGGTGGCGAGTGGATTCGAGCGCCCCACATCGACTCGCATGGACGGCGGCACGATGCTGAGGGTCGCGGGTCCAGCCGCCTCACTCGGAATAAATGCCAGTGCACGGACCTGAATGTCGTCCGCGAGGATGGCGGGAATGGCTCCGCCGGTGCTGTACTTCAAGTAATACACTACGCCCCTCGCATCAGCAACGCGGAAGCCGGGCAGTCCGAGCCGCACGCGTCCAAGCAGCGTCGAGTCGGCAGCTCGTCGGACGGTAACGATTAACGAGTCGTCCCTAAAGACACGGGTAATCTGCAGTTCGTCGCCGCTCGAGTAAGAGAGAGTCGCGTTCGTGAAAGCGGCGGCGACGCCGTTCGACGGGAATGAGTACGAAGAGTACTGTGTCGCGCCGATTACCAGTTGATTAGGAGCACCCGCAGGCGGCCCACCGCTCAGAAAGGTGATGACGGACGATTCGACGGCAGTGCCGCCTGTCTGCACGAAGGCATTGCGCTGCATCCCGCTACCAATGTCGGAGAGTGGTCCGCGCGAGACAATCTCTACGGCGAGCGTGCCAACTGGCGGCACGCTGCCCTGGGAGCGAATCGCAATGCCGCGATCGGTTGCGAAGGCTTCCATCCTGCCATTCCGGATCGCCCCCGGCGCCGCGCCAAACGTACCTACCTCCCATCCGGCGGGTACGCTATCTCCATCGAATGTTACCAAGACATCGCACCAGGTACACGGCCGGTCGGCGCTCAATGCCGCAATCTGCGTATCGGAAAGAGCGACACGATAAACTCTCGCGTCATCCACTGCGCCCGTGAAGAAGTATCTCGGGTCTACAATCGTAGAAGTGCCAATCGAGAGAGTGCTGTCCACGGAGTTGCCGTTCGCCGAGTAGCCGACGGACCTGACTGGGACACCGTCGACAAATAGCGTGACAACCCCGCCTGAGATTCTCGCCGCCGCGTGGTACCATCGGTTTATCGTGAGCGGATTCACCGCAACGGCGGAGACGCATCCCGGTAAAGGAACGCAAAGGCCTGCGAACAGGCGACCGTCGGGTCGAATCTGGAGGCTCCAACCGACCACGTTCACACCAGCGGAAAAGAGGATCGCATTACCTCCGCTCCCGGACAACGAGGTTGGCTTGAACCACAGCGAGGCCGTCATTGGCCCAGCATGTGGTGTCGCAAGTGACGTTCGTACAGGCACTCGCATTCCGCCTGTCGAACCATCGAACTGCAGCGCTCCCGACGCGTTCCCAAATCGATCCGTCGTGGGGGTGACACCACCGACGAGCGTGCCGTTGTTGGCAAACGCAGTCGAATCCGTCGCGTTTCCGTCCAGCCGCCAGTGAGCGACCAGACCAGTCGGTAGGATGTACGTGACGACCAGGCGCGGGTGAGCCGACGCGAGGTTCTGCGACTCGCGCGACCGAAAACCAACGGAGAACGTGGGATTGGTCACCGCCTCGGGAGAATACAGCACGAACCCGCGGTTAGAGCTTGGGGTCGCATGCCACGCCTGCACGGTCGACGTAATGCTGAACGAGCAGCGCGATGCCGGACAGGACTGATTGTGCGCGAAGGAAAGAATGGACGATGTCGCTCGTGATGGCTGGTTCGTCCATGTCACCCCTGTCTCTGTCCACGCGGACGTGACAGCGTGGAGGTTCACCGTCCTCGGCGTCGCGTTCTCGGACTGCGATCGAGTGAGAATGAGCGTCGCAGCCGTGATCGTCGCGTTGGACGGGATGCTCGCAAGGCTGAATTGGAGGAAGGCCGAGAGGATCGCCGTGGATTGAAAGTTCGTCCACGAGAGACCGGGATTCCCCACAATGAGATTGCGGCTAATCGCCGTCGTGTCATTGTTCGTCCCGAAGTTCTGATTCGCGGTCGAACTCAAGACAGATGCGTCGGCCGTCGCGAAGAGTGTATCCGTTTGCTGACCTGTCATCGTTGCCGGCGCAATGGCGGATACGACGAGGAGCGCCAAGGCCCCGGCGGAGGAGCGGACCGCTGCGTGACCGAACATCAGGGAATCCTCACGACAGAAAGCACTCGGGGACTTACGGCGACAATGGCCGCATCTTGATTGCCCACGACCTGAGTGGTTACGGCGATTACGTCCGGCGTTGCATCCGCCACAAGCCGAACGAAGCGCAAGCGGCGCAGGATCGAGCTTGCGGTCTCGCCGTCGGCCGCGTATGCCACAAGACGAAGTGATCCGGTCGCCGCTTGCGTCGTGTTGACGACGGCAATCCACTCGGCGGCGGACTCGCCAGCGAAAGTGATCCGCGTCGGATCCCACGAGAGTGAGACATCCAATGCGGCCACATTCGCTCCTCCTCGATCGGAAAGGTCGAGAACGAGCGGTAGGTCGAACTCGCTCCCCGCCACGACCTCCCGAACGGAGCCAGAATCAACCTTGACAAGGATTCCAGGGGCCGGCGCCATC
>CAYUMN010000248.1:0-591 GCA_964445835.1 uncultured Gemmatimonas sp. | reverse complement strand
GCACGGTAGTTGTACCGACCACGCTACCGGCTCCACTCGTGATCGCGACGGTCACATTCTCGCCTAATCCCACCGATAGCAACGCACCCGCATTGTCTCTGAGTGTCACGATCGGCTGCACTGACAGCCGGTCCCCACGCACTGCCAGACCAGGCTCGCGTTCAATGACGGCGCTCGCCGCAACGGCGCTTATCGTAACGATGACCAACGTTGTGTCGGAAAGAGAACCGAACGTCGCAACAATCAGTGCCGAGCCGACAGCGTTCGCCGTCACGAGCCCCGTGGCGCTCACAGTCGCCACCAGGCTGTTTAGAGAGGCATAGGTCAGGGTACCGGGCGCCACAGAGCCGACCGCATCCCGAATACTTCCACTGAGCCGGAGGGTATCGGCGAGCGACCAAAGGCGAGCCGTGTCCGGCGCCAGAGTGACCGCAACCGGAACCTGCGTCACAATGACGTCGACGGTGTCGGCACGATTCGCGACCTCCGCAATCACCTTCGTCGAGCCGACGCCGACGGTCACGACCTTGCCAACTGAATCCACCGTGGCAACAGCCACGTTGAGCGCTCGCCACGCTAGCTTCGGAGCGG
>CAYUMN010000247.1:0-4080 GCA_964445835.1 uncultured Gemmatimonas sp. | reverse complement strand
GGCTGCTGGGCCGCGACCGGCCTGGCTGCGACCGGAAGGGCGAGCGCGATGGCCAAAGCGGCAGAGGCGGCCCACGCGGCCAACGCGGCCGAGGTGGCAGAGGCGGCCCACGCGGCAGAGGCGGTAAAGGCCGCGGCCGCTCGCGGAACGGTGAAATACGTGGACGACACGGGCATGTGGTCCTATATGGTACTCAGGAGGCGGCCAAACGGGTGCCTCGCCCTTCGGTCCCCACTATGACAACTTTCGGGAGATGCTGACCCTCGCGATCCCGCAGTTCCGCCCCCGGAAGGGCGACGTCCCCGGCAACCTCGACACCATCGCGGGGCTGATCGCGCAGGCCGCCGCACTTGAGCCCGCGCCCCAGTTGGTGGTCTTTGCCGAGACGGTGCTCTCGGGCTACTTCGTCGAAGGGGGCGTGCGTGAGCTCTCCGTGACCGCCGATGCGCTCGCCGCGGCACTTGAAGCGCGCCTGCAGCGCGTCGCGCCCGCGCTCCCCGCGCTCGATGTCATTGTCGGCTTCTACGAGACGCATGGCGGTACGCCGTACAACTCCGCGGCCTGCATCGCACTCGGAGGCGGTCGATCCGCCCGCGTGGTGCATGTGCATCGCAAGAACTTCCTGCCGACGTACGGCCTGTTCGACGAAGAACGTTTCGTCGACAAGGGCTACGGCGTGCGCGCCTTCGACACCTCGTGGGGGCGTGCGGCGATTCTGATCTGCGAAGATGCCTGGCATTCGCTCACGGGGACCATTGCCGCACTCGACGGCGCGCAGGTGATCTGCGTCGTGGCCGCCGCCCCCGCGCGTGGGACCGCGCCGCGCGATGATGCCACGCCGGGGCCCGGCAGCGTGGCCAGATGGGAGCGCTTGATCCGCGATATCGCCGATGAGCACGGCGTGTT
Source organism: uncultured Gemmatimonas sp. (assembly GCA_964445835.1). GTDB lineage: Bacteria > Gemmatimonadota > Gemmatimonadetes > Gemmatimonadales > Gemmatimonadaceae > Pseudogemmatithrix. Next base: position 3,174 of record CAYUMN010000247.1, on the reverse strand, counting down.
CTGCGTGCTGGCGAATCTCGTCGGGAGCGAAGGGGGACGGATGTTCCAAGGGGGCTCGCTCGTCGCTGGCCCACGCGGCGATGTGCGCGTGCGCGCGCCGGTCTTTGAGGCAGCGTTGCTCACCGCATCGGTGGATCTCGGCGACATCACGCGCGTGCGCGCGGATCTCCCGTTGCTCGCGGATCTGAAGGGGGCGCTTCCTTTTCTGCGAAAAGAGTTGGATCGGACGCTGGGATTTAGCGCGGGGGAGGAGACGCCATCCGCCGTGCCAAGCGCGGCGAGCGCTGGCGGTGCGCCAGTTGGTGCGCCAGTTGGTGCGCGAAGCGGCGCCCTGATTGCCGTCGGTGCGCTCCCAGTCGTGAGCGGGGGGGTGGCCGCGCACGGCGCCCCTCCCTCGCTGGATATCGACCCGCGCTTGATGGAACAATGGCTCGTCGCCTTTCTGCGCGACGAGTTCGCGCGGCGTGGCTTCACCAAAGCCGTCGTGGGCGTGTCCGGCGGCGTCGACTCCGCGGTGGTCGCGGCACTCGCGGCGCTTGCACTCGGAAAAGAGAACGTCATCGGCGTCCGGTTGCCGTATCGCACCTCGAGTCCCGACTCACTCGCGCACGCGCAACTCCTCATGGACCAACTCGGCATCACGCAGCGCACGCTCGACATCTCGGGCGCGGTCGATGGCTACTTCGCGGCGGAGCCCGACGCCGACGCCGCGCGCCGCGGCAACGTGATGGCGCGCACGCGCATGATCGCGCTCTTCGATCTCTCCGCGAAGCATCATGCCTTGCCGCTCGGCACCGGCAACAAGAGCGAGCGCCTGCTCGGCTACTTCACCTGGCACGCCGACGACTCGCCGCCAGTGAATGCGATCGGCGATCTCTTCAAGACACAGGTTTGGCAACTCGCCGCGTACCTCGGCATACCAGATGCAATCGTCCGCAAGCCGGCGAGCGCCGATCTCATCGCCGGCCAAACCGACGAAAAGGACTTCGGTGTCTCGTACGCCGTCGCCGATGAGATCTTGAATTGGCTGCTCCACGGCTGGACGCGCGAAGAGTTGCTGGCCCGCGGAGTGGACGCGGAGGCACTGCGCCTTGTGACCAAGCGACTCGACTCCACACACTGGAAGCGGAAACTGCCAACGGTCGCGATGGTGAGCGCCGCGGCGATCGGCGAATCGTATTTGCGACCTGTGGACTACTGAAGAAAGCTGAAGGAAGAAGGAAGGCGGGCCGTACGGCCCGCCCTCTTTCATCCTCCATCCTTCATCGCAGTTGCCGTTCAAAGCATGAATCGGGTCGCCCACCCCCCATTCGGTCGGTAGCATGAAGGCATCCAAGCACCGGAGCGCGAGAATGGATGCCACGTTGACTGCCGATTACGCCCGTATCGAGAAGGCCATTCGTTATCTCGATCGCGAACGCTCGGCCGCGCCGAGTCTGGCGCAGGTGGCGGAGTATGTGGGTCTGAGCGAATCGCATTTTCAGCGGTTGTTCACCCGCTGGGCGGGAATCAGCCCGAAGCGTTTCGTGCAGCATCGGACGGCCGAGGTGGTGAAGCGGCTGTTGCGCGAGCAGCGACCGGTATTGGAGACGACATACGAAGCCGGACTCTCGGGGCCGGGGCGGTTGTACGACCTCGTGGTGAACGCCGAGGCGGTGACGCCGGGGGAGTTGCAGCGCGGGGGGTTGGGGGTGACGGTGAGTTATGGATTTCACCCGACCCCTTTTGGCGAGTGCTTGCTCGCGGTGACATCGCGTGGGATTTGTCACTTGGCGTTCGTGGGGCCGGTGACGCGCGCGGAGGCGATGGCGCGGCTCGAGCAGGACTGGCCGCTCGCGCACTTGGTGGCAAATCAGGAAGCGACGCGCACGATGTCCGCAGCGGCGTTCCCGCCGCCAGGGAGCGCGCCGGTGCCCTCGCTCGCGCTGCACGTGAAGGGGACGAACTTCCAGCTCAAGGTGTGGCGCGCGTTGTTGGAGATCCCTGCGGGCACCGTGACGACCTATGGCACACTTGCCGGCGCGGTGGGCGATCCCAAGGCCTCACGCGCGGTTGGGACAGCGGTCGGGAGCAACCCGGTGAGCTATCTGATTCCCTGCCATCGCGTGATCCGTGCGAGCGGAGAACTCGGGGGCTACGCTTGGGGGGTTGAGCGGAAGAAGGTCATGATTATGAGGGAACAGCTTGTGACAGCAGAGGTGAAGATCGAAGATCGAGAGGAAGGATTGAGGGGGTGAAGAGTTAGGGGCGAGAGGTGAAAGGGAAGAAGAAAGAGGTGAGGGGGCGTACCTACTACGAGGAACGGCGCGCAGCCCCGGATGCCGCGCGCCGTCCCTCGTCCCTCGTCCCTCTTCCCTCGATCTTCGTCCCTCGTTCTTCGTCCTTCAATCCTCGTTCCTCAAACTTCGCACCTCACTCTCGCTCTTCGATCTTCAACTCTCGCTTACGCCGCTTCCGCGTAATGAAGACTCACAGCACGCCGCGATACGCGCTTCAGCTGCCGATGCACCGCCCTCGCATAGCGCATGAAGTTCTGTCCCGCATACGGATATCGGGTGAAGAACTCAAGCGGGAGCATTGAGCCTTTGCGTTGATTGCAGCCCTGACAGGCGGAGACGAGATTGCCTGGGTTATGGCTCCCGCCGCGTGAGAGCGGGATCACATGATCAAGGGTGGCGTTCTCCAGTCCCAGAGCATCTCCGCAATAGACGCATCGATGTCCACAGTCCCGAAAGGTGGCTCGCTTGACCTGACGCTTGTGCTGCTGGTGCAGCAAGCGGCGAGCATTCCGAGAAATCCCGCGTGGGGTGCGGGCGAGCGCGAAGTGGTGGACGCACCGATGTGGCATCGAACCTCGCCGGAAATGACGACACCCCGCGACAAGCCAGAAGGCCCGTGCGGGGTGAGGTCGGTCTGAGGGAGGCTCGGCGTGGCGGTCGCGGTAAGCGACCGAAACCACTGCGGCTGGAACGGCTGTCCGAACGTATCGGTCACAGGCCTCCCGGGTTGCGGGATCGTGGTAGCACACCACATCCCGTCGCTAAATGGACGTGGCTTATAGGTGCAACGTCACGTGAAAGCGCGCAAGGGATTTTGGAAAAGTCACAGATTTGTGATGTAAGGGCGGATAGAGGCTGGAGGATGAAAGCAACGGCGCCTTTCAGCCTTCAGCCT
>CAYUMN010000246.1:0-4088 GCA_964445835.1 uncultured Gemmatimonas sp. | reverse complement strand
GGGCTGGGACAGATCCTCACGGGCGCGATCGGTGACGCCTCCGAGGGAATCTTCCTGCGCTACGGCGGCACGAGCGCGCGCGCTGCGGGGGTGGTGACGTTGGCCTTGGGGGTGGGGGGCGTATTGTCACGTGCAGCGAATGCACTTGCGGCCGACAATACGGGAGCATCGCTGCAGATGATCGCATCGACCAACCAGGCGAACGCGCTCGAAACACGGTTGGATGACATCCAGAAGCGACTGGACGCACGCCGCGAAGCATTGGTGCGGCAGTTCGTCGCCATGGAAGGGGCCCTCGCGAAGTCGCAAGCGTTGGGCAACGCACTCATCTCGCAGTTGAACGCGCAGAGATCCCGGTAGGCCCCGCTCACCCTTCGACGTCACGCCACCATGTCCACCCAGCGCTCGACGACCATCCGTGCCTACCGCGAGAGCGAGGTCCTCACCGCCTCGCGCGAGCGGCTCCTCGTCATCACGTTCGATGCCCTCGTCGCCTCGCTCACGCGGGCCAAGCTTGGCGCGACGATGCAGAATCGTGAGGTCACGATCAACGGCATCGACCGGGCGCGCGCGTTGCTCGCCGAGCTCCTGGTGACGCTCGATCACGACGCGGGGGGCGACCTCTCGAGGCGCCTCGCCTCCGTGTATGTCTTCATCCTCGGAGAACTCGATCGCCTGGCGCTCAAGCCAGAGGCGGGTGCGCTCGCGCGCCATGTGCACTTGGTCACCGAGCTGCGCGATGCCTTCGCGCAGGCCGCCACCGTGCCGCACGTCGGGGTCGCGTGAGACATCCCACCCCGCTGGCCGCGTTGCAGACCCTCGACCGCGAGCTCGCCGCGATCTGTGAGGATGTCACGCGCCCGGGGTCGATGCTCGGCAACCGGATCGATACCATCCTTGAGCTGCTCCCCGTGATCGTCGCGGCGGTGAATGAGCCCGCCTACGTCCACGAGCGCGGGGCCGCCATCCGCGCCATCGAAAGCCTGCATGAACGGCACGAGACGCTCAACGCCGCATTGCACGCCGAGCTCGGCCGCGTCCGAGGCGAAATAAGCCAACTGGCCACTGGGACCCGCGCCGTCCGCTCGTACGGCGGCGCGGCCACCGCACCCTCCCGCCTCGACCACGTCGGCTGAAGGGCGGTGGGTCGGCCGCGCTGTCCTCCGACCGCACTCAGCGTTATGCTTCCGGAGCAGATGGCCAGAATCCTCTACGTTGACGACGAGCCCGCAGTCGGCTCGATCATCGAGGACACTCTTGAGCGCGCGGGCCACACGGCCGTCGGTGCCCGGAGTGTCCCCGAGGCGATGGACGTCCTCGCCCGCGGCGGCATTGACCTGATCGTCTCCGACTACCGCATGCCCGGTGTCACTGGGCTCGAGTTCCTCGGCATCCTTGCTCGCGAGGGAATCGACGTCCCCGTCATCATGCTCACGGGGTTCGGTTCGATCGAACATGCGGTGGCCAGCCTCAAGGCCGGCGCCGTCGACTACATCACGAAGCCCCTCCGCCCCGTCCAGTTCGAACTCGCCATTGACCAGGCGCTCGAGCTCGTCCGGCTCCGCCGCGAGAACGAAGCGTTGCGGCGCGAGGTCGCGGAGTTCCGGAGCGAGCGGCAGATCATCGGCGATTCGCCGGCGATCCGCCGCGTGCTCCAGACCGTCGCGATGGCGGCCCCGACCCGCGCCTCGGTGCTCCTGCAGGGCGAAAGTGGCACGGGCAAGGAGCTCTTTGCGCGCGCCCTGCACAATCAGAGTGATCGCTCGAACGGCCCCTTCATTCAGTTGAACTGCGCCGCGCTCCCAGAGGGATTGATTGAGAGCGCGCTCTTCGGTCATGAGCGCGGCGCCTTCACCGGCGCCATCAAGCGGGTCGCCGGCGCCTTCGAGCGCGCGCATCGCGGCACCATTCTGCTCGACGAAATCAGCGAGATGCGCCTCGATCTGCAGGCCAAGCTGCTCCGCGTCCTGCAAGAGCAGGAGTTCGAGCGCGTCGGCGGATCCGCTCCGATCCGCGTGGACGTGCGCGTGATCGCCACGACCAATCGCGATCTCGCGGCCGACGCCGAGGCCGGGACGTTCCGCCAGGACCTCTACTTCCGGCTTGGCGTGATCCCGATCCTCATCCCGCCGCTCCGCGAGCGCCGCGAGGACATCCCATTGCTCGCGCAACGCTTCGCCGAACAGACGGGGGCGGAGCTCGGAAAGGATGTCCGCGGGATCCACCCGGATGCCATGAAGTATCTCTTGGAGCAGGACTGGCCGGGCAATGTGCGCGAACTGCAGCACGCGGTGGAGCGCGCCGTGATCTTCTCGACCTCCACGGTCGTGCCGCTTTCGGCCTTCGATGCCGCGCGCTTCGGGCTCACGCCGAACCGGCCGATGCCCCGTGTGCCAGCCGCCGCCGAGGCGCCCGCGAAGGGAATCGTGACCTTACAGAGTTATAAGGTCGAGGACGCGGAACGCGAGTTGATCGCGCGGGCGCTCGAAGCCACCGGAGGGCATCGGGCCAAGGCGGCCGATCTCCTCGGCATGAGTGTCCGCACGCTGCGCAATAAGCTGAATGCGGCCGGCGTGGACGACCCGGACGAAGTCGACAGCGAGGCCTGAGCCACGCCGGACAGCCGGACGAACGGAACATTCGGGGGCACGAACGGCACTTCTTGCCGTTCGTGCCCTGTTTCGTTGGTGGAGACAAGACGCGGATCGGATGACTGAAATGCGGCGTAACCTCATGCAATGAAAGTGGTTGTGAAATCGTGCGACGCGTGAACACCCAGTGGCACCGGCATTGCTTCTTCACGAGATGGGAAACCTTCGTGGAGGCTGGACGTGGATGTGATCGGTCGGACCACCCAAGCATCGAAGCTCAAAGTCGCACTCGACGAGAACGCACAGCGCGTTCGCTCGATCGCCGACCGCGTGGCACGCGCCGGCGCAACGCCGTTCACGCTACCGAAGCCGGGCGAGCCCGCGAACGCCGAGGGCATTGATCTCGAGACCGAGATGACGCGGCTCGCCGATGCGCAGCTTCGCTACGACGCCTCGGCCAAGCTGCTGCAGAAGACGTATGAGACGATGCGGCTCAGCATGCGGGATCGCTAGCCATGCCGATCGATCCCCTCGCGCCGCCCACCCCGCTCTTCCGCAGCCTCGGCATCGCCGCCTCCGGGCTCGATGCGCAGCGTCTGCGTATGGACATCGCCGCGGCGAACATCGCCAATGCCGGTGTCACGCGCACGCCGGACGGTGGCGCGTACCGTCGCAAGGTCGTGCAACTCGAGACGGCAACGCAGCCGCAGTTCGCCGCGACGCTGCGCGCCGCCATCGCACCGGCGGCGCTCCTGCCGACGCCCGACACCTTCAAGATGCGGCAGAGCCCGATGGGACCGCTCTCGCCAGCATCGACCGAGTTCGGCGTCGCCGTGCGCGGCATCGGAGAGGACACGACGGACGGACCGCGCGTCTACGAGCCGGGGCATCCCGACGCCGACGCCCAGGGCTATGTGACGCGATCGAACGTGCGCGTCACCGATGAGATCGTGGACCTGATGGACGCGCGCCGCCTCTTTGAAGCGAATGCGACCGTCTTTCAGGTCACCAAGGCCATGCTTCGCCGCGCCATCGACATCTGACCGAGACTCCCATGACCATCTCTGGACTTCCCTCCTCCCTGAACGATCCCCGCGCCGCGCGTCTCGATGATCGCGTGGCCCAGGGTGTTCGCGATCAGCAGGCCGCCTCGACCGCAGCGCCAGCGCGTCCACGCCCGAGCACGTCGGACGTCGCGCCGGCCCGTCCGTCGGCCCGGGTGGCGAACGCCGTGCCGGTCGAGGCGCCGCCGGGCACTGACCCGGAACTCTGGAGCGTGCTGACGAGCGAGGAGCGTGCCTTCTTCGCGCGCGCAAGCTCGCAGGGACCGCTGACCTACTCGCGCATGATGGCGCCGCAGCAGTCCCCCGCGCCGGCCATGTTGCCGCGCGGTGGTCGTATGGACGTGAGGGTCTGACGATGAGCGATCCGATTGGCGCGGCCGTCGCCCGGGCGACGCAGAGTGGAGGCGCGTGGGGTTCGTTGTCGATCGGTCAG